>NZ_JAMYRV010000026.1:0-90150 GCF_040321555.1 Mesorhizobium sp. M0317
AGATCAACGTAGCTGAACAACTCGCCAGTTCGATTGTCGCCGCCGCGCACGATTCACCCTCCGCATTCTCGCGAAATGAGTGAATCACGGAGCTACCCAACCGCGAGCCCCTTTTTCAACAGCCTGCTAACGATCAGTACGCTGTGGGGCTTCAACAGACGTCGGGCGATGATCAGCCGACGCCGCATGAAGGCGAGCCACTTGCTATGCCGCCACCCGTCGGCGAGATAGACGTAGTCGTTGTTGTATTTCGAGTCCCGGGCGCCCGTGTTGTAAGAGTCCTCTCTGATTGGGGTCGTCGCGGTCAAGCTAATCCTGTTCTTTTTCCGGATCGTATCGTCCGCGGGTCACGCGCTTCTCTTCGCGGGCGGCGCTGGCCGCCGCATGATGAGTTCAGGAGAGCACGGCGCGTCGCGCTTGCCCGCGTGTCGCTGCGCGAACCGGCCAAACTCGACCAACTTGGTCTTGGTCGGCTCCAGGCTGAGGCCAAACTTCCCCAACCGTTGATGTAGGGCTTCCTGAACGCGGAGGGCATCTTCGCGGTATTGGAAACAGATCACAAAGTCATCGATGTAGCGCGCCGTCATCCAGGAAGCTTATGTGCAAGGCATCTCGACCCGGTCGGTTGACGACCTGGTCAAGGCCATGGGTATGAGCGGCATATCCAAGAGCCAGGTCTCGCGGCTATGCGAGGAGATCGACGGGAAGGTGAAGGCCTTCCTCGATCGGCCGATCGAGGGCGCCGCTGGTTGAAGGCGAGTGTTCTGGAGGACGGTATGGTCCAATCGAACGAAGAGGGGACTCCGCAAGGGGGTTCGATCAGGTGTTGCTCAGCAATGTGTATCTGCATTATGTGCTCGACCTATGGTTCGAGCGCATAGTGAAAGGCCGGTTGCGGGGCGAAGCCAAACTGGTGCGGATCATGATCAGTCAATGCCCCGCCGAAGCGGCCGATCGGGCGGTGCCGGGTCACTGGGAAGGAGACCTCATCCTCGGTCTTGGCAGCTCGGCGATCGGCACGTTGGTCGAGCGCACGACGCGCTTCACGATGCTACTGCATCTTCCCCGGCTCGTGGGGCATGGCGAAGCTCCGCGCACGAAGAACGGACCTGCGCTCGCGGGACATGGAGCTGAGGCCGTGCGTGACGCGATTACGCGCACCATCATCACCTTGCCCGAAGAGCTACGCCGTTCGCTGACCTGGGATCAGGGAGCCGAAATGGCCCAGCACGATCGTCTCACGATCGATGCGGGTGTGCGGGTCTACTTCTGCGATCCGCAAAGCCCATGGCAGCGCGGCACCAACGAGAACACCAATGGGCTGCTGCGTCAGTACTTCCCGAAAGGCACCGACCTGAGCATTCACAGCGCCGACGAGATCGCCGCCGTGGCAGCGGCCCTCAATGCACGGCCGAGAAAGACCCTGGGTTGGAAAACGCCGGCAGAAGCGCTTGACGAGTTGTTGCCATGAGTGAACACAATCGGTGTTGCGACGATCGCTTGAATCCGCCCTGGGAGCCTCGATCGGAGTGATGAACGCAGCCTGGCGGCGGCATTCTGCGCTCGACTGCGGCGCTTAAGGCAGCCGCGTCAGGCGGGCGTCGATCGATCGGCCAATGGCGTAGCCGACGATCATGCGCGACCATGCGTCGAGAACGACGGCGACATAAACGAAGCGGGCGGGCAGCGCGACATAGGTGATGTCGGCGACCTAAAGCTGGTTCGGACCCGTCGGGACGAAGTCCTTCGCCAGGTTGGAGAAGATCGGGCTGTGATGATTGCTGTCGGTGCTGGCGACGAATCGGCGCCTCATCCTGGGCACCAGATAATGCTCGACCATCAGGCGGCGGATTTTCTTGTGGTTCACGACCACGCCTTGCTGACGCAGCGCCGCACCCACGGGCGATAGCCGTAGAACTCGAACTCGTCGCAGATCGAGACAATCGCCTCGACGATGGCCGTGTCGTCGGCTGGCCTTTCGGGACGGTCATAGAAGCTGGAACGCGCCATACCCATCAGCCGGCAGCCTTTGGCGACACTGAGACCACGGGGCCGGTGATAACGGACGTAATCCCGCTTTTCGGCCGCGGAGCGCTTTTCAGAGCCCCCTTTAGAAACTCCAGTTCCAGAGCCTGCTTGCCGACAAGTCGCTCAAGCGCGGCAATCCGCGCCTCGTATTCCGTCATCAGAGCTGCTGAGGCCACATCTTCGTCCAAGCCGCCTGCTTCATACTTGCCAAACCAGATCCGGATCAGTGTGCGGGTGATGTCGTGCCGTTGCGCCAAGCTGTGAAACGTATCGCCCGACAGATATTCCTGAAAAACCTGACGCTTGAACGTGATGCTGTAACTGCGGTGTCTTGCCATGGTTCTCTCTCCGAAAACCCGACAGCACTGGTAAATCCTTCAAACCCCACCCGCAGGGGCGCACTCCATATGTTGGGCAATCTTTAGCACCTGCGCCTTGGCCTTTGCGGGGGTGGCAGAGGCATCGATACCGATCACGTTGCGCTGTCGACCGTCCTCGGCGAATCCGACGAGCATGCCGCATGCGTTGAACCTGTGACCGTGCAAACAACGATGTAGTCGAAAGCAAACCCAAGCCGTTTTTTCTGGCGCGCACCTCCTCCGCGAAACCTACATAGCCGAGGCCGCCTTTCGGGTGAACAGATGCACCGGCTGGTATCGCATAGGGTCTGCCGCCCCTCGCTTTGACCTCGTAGAGGGCCTTTTCCCAACTGCGGCGGATGCCGATGTCAAAGCCATCGTCGATCAGATGCACCTCTGCTCCCATGATGCGGCTCAAGAGAATATTGCCAACCCGGCCGTTGACCGCATCCTCATGTGTTACCCAGCTCTCCTGAACCAGGAGACATTTCATGCCGATCTTGGCGGCGACCGCGGCGCCCATCCTTGTGTGATTGGACTGGACGCCGCGGACGGTGACGAGCGTATCGGCATCTGGCCCGATCGTCGGGAATGAATGATGTATTCGAGCTTGCGCAGTTTGTTTCCGCCGAACGCGAGACCGGAGTTGCAGTCCTCGCGTTTGGCGTAGATTTCCACCTGGCCCCCCAGGGCTCGGAGAGGCGGTCGAGCTTCTCGATGGGCGTGGGTCCAAATGTGAGCGGATAGCGTTCGAACTTTCCAGCATTTCTCTCCGGCAACACGCGATGGACCTGAATTAGCCATTCACGGGTCATTCTAGAGGCGTCTTAGATTTTTTTAATGTCGTCTGCGTTATCCGGCGCCAGAAGAGTCCCCCATTACCATTTCCAGAGCCTCTTCGTCGTTAAGAGTTGGACCGCACACCGGCGTACTGCCACGCTACCAACGGTATGGCATTCAAGAACTGCATCTCCTGGATTAACTAGAATGACCTATTGCGGTCACCATCGACTTCTCAAGCACCGTATTGCTCTAATATCTGCTCACTGTTTATGGTTGGCCTAAAGTTTGCGCCAGGTTGAGCACTGACCTTGTCGTGGCGCCTCAAGGCAGTAGCAGCGATATGGCCAGCATTTGATCGCGCTGGAGCAAATCTGCGGATCCATTCGTCACCTCATCAAGGTCTGGCGGCTCGGATCCAACTTCCTTACAACTGTCGAAATGCTCAGCCCTTTGGCCAGCTCGGCTAACGCAGCCAGACCGCCAGATCAGAAAGAGCACGCTTGCGAAATATGCCAGCTGAAGGAGCAGCGAACATGCCAACGTCGTGACGACTACTTTGTCGATGGACCGAGAAGCGGAGTAGACGATCAGTGCGGTGCTGCACAGGACCATTCCCAGGACGCGACAAAAGATCTTTAAGGGCAACGTCGTTCTCCTGGTTTTGTCTCCTCAGATCATGCTGGGACCTGGTCGGCCGCAACATGGGTCTGGCAGTTCTTCGGGCAGACGCGGCCGCAGGCTCCGCAGCCAATGCAGCGGCCGGCATGGTCGACGACCATGATCATGCGATTGAGCTCGCCATCGAAATCGTCATCCTCGTCGTCGCAGGCGCCGAGGATTTCACCTGCGTCATCGACGCCGTAAAGATGCATGACCTCGCGCGAGCAGACTTTGAAACAGCGGCCGCAGCCGATGCAGGTCGTGCCGTTTATAGCGGTGAGATATTCCGGCACCCATCCGGAGCCATCGCGGGTGGTGAATGTGCTTGTCATCGTAACTTCTTTTGCAGCGAGCCCTCTCTTGGCGCCATCCAACTCGGCAAAAACGGCCGACGTTTCCTCGGCACTTCCTCTATCTCCATCCATTTTCCCGGGAGATCCTCTGCAAGGTCGCGCAATTTCATCTTGGCAATTGCCGCGCGCAGCTGAAGCTTTCGGACTTTCATTCCCATCTCATCCAGCTTTGACATAGATCCTTCCTCGAAATCGGTGTCTTCAAGCCCGTGCCACGTTGCGATAGGCTTCAGTGGCTGAGGTCGCATCGTCGACCAGTTTCGTACCGGCCTTCGCGAGTTGCCGGAACGTATCGAAGCCGAACCGATGGACGTCTGGACAGAACGACGAGCTGCCCGACCGTGAAAAGCAATCGTCCGAAGCCCCATGGCTTTCATCTCCATCATTGGCGATGTCATCAGGTCGGAGCGCTCCTCGATCGCAAGCCCGACGGCGGTGTAGAACATGTCGAGCCTCCACAGCACGTCCGGCTCGGGATCGCCGATGATAGGAACCGCACGGCGCTGTTTTCTGGTGACGATGAAGTCGTCCAGCAGTTCGGCATCCCATTTGCTTTCCCACGAACCATAGGAGTGTTGAGCACGGATCAGCCGCACGAGGCATCTGACAAAAGGCATGGCAAGAGCCGCCTCGTCCTCGTTGACAGCCGAGCTGACCGCAGCATCAGACATTTCGCAGTCCTCTTCCTCGAAGCACGATGTCTGTTTTCTGGGACGCCTACTTCGGGCACTTGCGCAGCCGACGCATGGCTCGGCCCCGCTGATTCCACGCAATTGATGTCCCTCGGGCCGACCTTGACACGTCCTCGACTGCGAAGTCTCCCACGCGAATTCGCGTCGAACATCGCTTCCGCCGCAATGCTGGAGGCCATGAAGATTCGAGCCTCGATCCTGCTGCAAACGATCGACCAAGTGCTGCATGGACCTCCTTGCTGCGGTCACGCCAGGGAAATGGACGCAGTGGCCAGTAAGCCCTTTCGACCAATTACCCTTTTTTATCTTTCTTCCTCGGCCGACCGCGCTTTGGCACCTTCGGGAAACTGTTTTGCGCAGCGGCAAAGAGAGCGCCGCAACAAGCCTTCGCACCCCTGTACTTGGCGAGGGCCTGCAGCAAATCCGGCAGATGCTGCTCTTTCAATTCGGCCGGGATAGGCTCCGGACCGTCCAGCGACGTCAGTGCCAGTTCGACCAACTCGATCGCGCGATCATTGTTGCCGTTCTCGTGATAGTACCGGGCGACCGCGGGATAAGATCGGAACTTGGGACTGTCGCCTTGCGGGGGATTCAGCGCCAGGATGTGTTCGGACAGCTCCTTGCCCATCGCGAAGCGCTCAGCAGGGGGAAGGCGCGAATGGTCATTGGCCGGATGGAAAAGTTGGTCTAGCGCCGAAACCATCCAATCCTCGGAGTTTTTGTCGATCGCGTCGCGAACCAACTGGCGCATCACGGGCAAGCCGGTCCACATGTCTTGTATTTTGTGAAGCAACAGATGTGCATGGGCCAAGCGGAAATTGAGGTCGTCCGGCATCAAGGCGATGCCCTCTTCGATCGCCCAGAGCGCCGTCTTCCAATCTTCCAGCTTCACCGCCGCCCAGAACCTGTCATCGATCGGCTTCTTCAGCGCTTGTCCGCGCGCCAGGGGTTCGCTTGTGGCGATCCGCTGCTGATCGGCGGCTTTCGCTTTGTTGCTGGTAGGCCAGCTGCCGTTGAACACTTTCGGCAAAACCTCGCCGAGTTGGCTCGGATGACCGATAAAGGCGATGCAGCCGTCTCGGTCGACTACGAACGAGGTGGGGATCCCGACGCAAAAGCTGGGTTCCCTCCAAAGCTTCTTCATTTCGCCTGTGAAGTCGAACCCAATCCGATAATTCAGATCCGGGCACTTTTCGGCCAACCACGCATCTAACTTGGTCCGGGCCTCGACGGCCGTTGGAGCTTCTTCATCAGCCGCGATCCCGAGGACCTCAAGTCCGCTGTCCTTGTATTTCTCCTGTAGCTGCATCAGCTCGAGCATCTCCGCCGAACATAGTTCGCACCAAGTTGCCCAAAATTCGACGATATAGACTTTGCCGGGCTGGAAGTCCGCAACGGGCTCGCCACGCAGCCAGTCCTCCACTTTGATCGAAGGAGCCGGCGACCCCATCCGCAACATCATCTTGCCCTCCAAAAAAAGCTGTTGCCAAAGGTTGCGTGACCTTATGCGCAAGCTTGTTCCTCTTTGCGACGGGGCACGAGGGTTCAACGAAGAGAGACCATCGCTCGTCTTGCGCATCTGCGTGCGGTCAGCCTTCACTCAGTGTTGCTCAACTCAATTCGCAAAGGCCGTGCCAACGCGCTCAGCTTGCGGTAAACGCTTGATATACTTTGAGAAGTTGTGAAGCGCCCCAAGATAGCCGGTTGTATTGGATCGACATGTTTTCTGCCATTGTCAGGTCTTGGACACGCATCACCCGCTTCCCGTCGAGACAGAAGCGTGGCCATGGACGGGTGGACGGGTCGTGTCCCATCAGGTGGTGTAGCTCGGCGGTAGCGAAGCCGCTCACGAGCGCGCCCTTAGTAGCGCTGTAGCGAGCGAGCGGCGTGTGGGTGGTCATCGGCGCTTTCCGGTAGGGTTTGGTTGTTGACGCCAACCCATTTCGGAAGGACCACCGATGACCGACGACATGATGAACCTGCGCACGCTCGTGGAGAAGACCCCGGATGCCGATCTGCTGCGGGAGATGATCGGCTTTGCCGCCGAGCGACTGATGGAAATGGAGGTGGGCGCGGCCACCGGCGCCAGCTATGGCGAGAAGAACCCGCTGCGGCTCGCCCAGCGCAATGGCTACCGCGACCGGGACTGGGAGACGCGGGCCGGCACGGTCGAGCTGCGCATCCCGAAGCTCAGGAAGGGAAGCTACTTCCCAGGTTTCCTCGAACCGCGCCGCATGGCCGACAAGGCGCTAACCGCCGTCATCCAGGAAGCTTATGTGCAAGGCATCTCGACCCGGTCGGTTGACGACCTGGTCAAGGCCATGGGTATGAGCGGCATATCCAAGAGCCAGGTCTCGCGGCTATGCGAGGAGATCGACGGGAAGGTGAAGGCCTTCCTCGATCGGCCGATCGAGGGCGATTGGCCATACCTGTGGATCGACGCCACTTACCTGAAGGTCCGCCGCGGTGGGCGGATCGTCTCGGTCGCCGTTATCATCGCCGTCGGCGTCAACGCGGCCGGCCGGCGCGAGGTACTGGGCATGGAGATTGGCACCTCGGAGGCCGAGCCGATCTGGACAGAGTTCCTGCGCAAGCTGACACGTCGCGGCCTGCGCGGCGTCAAGCTCGTCGTCTCCGATGCTCACGAAGGCCTCAAGGCGACCGTCACCAAGGTGCTGTGCGCGACATGGCAGAGGTGCCGCGTCCACTTCATGAGGAACGTGCTGGCCCATGCCGGCAAGAGCGGCCGCAGGGTCGTCTCAGCCTTCATCGCCACCGCTTTCGCCCAGGAAACGCCCGAGGCCGCGTCCGTACAATGGCGCGCCGTCGCCGACCAGATCCGGCCGAAGGTGCCGAAGCTGGCGACAATCATGGACGACGCCGAGCCCGACGTGCTGGCCTACATGACCTTCCCCAAGGAACATCGCGCCAAGCTCCACTCGACCAATCCGATCGAACGTCTCAACGGCGAGATCAAGCGGCGCACCGAGGTCGCCGGAATCTTCCCGAACGACGATGCGATCGTGCGCCTCGTCGGCGCAATCCTGCTCGAACAGAACGATGAATGGGCAGTGCAGCGGGCCAGATATATGACTCTGGAAACGTCAGCCAGATGAGCGATGATCCCCTGATCAGCCTGCCAGCCGTGGCGCGCTGATCAGCCCGGCCCATGCCGGACAGCAACGCGACTAATGCCGCCAGCTACACCACGCCGCGGGACACGATCCATGGACGTCTCGACATATAGGAACGAACAGATGGACATCATGACTGCTTGGCTAGCGCCAGCCCCGTCATCATCCTCCGCCTCAAGCTGCTTGAGCTTCTTGCCGTTCCGGTCGCTCAGCGGACGCCATTGCGATTGCAGGGGCCGCGCCCTCCGAGCATCGCCTCTGCCCTACCTCTTCCGCTTTGTGCTTGAATTCCTGGCTCGCAACGCCAGAGTTTCACGACGAAGCCGGTCATGTCCGGCTGCGTGTCGCGAATAACGCCAGATCGAGGATGATGATCGTGCCGAAGAGAGCCGGGATCTGCCGGCATGTGCCGGGCCGGTGAACTCTCCCGGATTCCTGCTTTTGTTGTTCTGTATCCCTTTGCACAGGTCCAACAGGGACCGCCTGGTGCGAATGTGAGCGTTGTGGGAATTGATCGGTCTCAAGGCCACTCGGTCGCCACGCGGTGGGCCGGGCAGACTGAAAACGCCGAAGATGCGGCCGCCCTCGCCGCTGACCCGGCTACCATCCCAGGCGATGACACGTGATTGATGCCACCGTTCGCGCCGAGGGCCGGCAAGAGCGCGACCGTCGGGGTCGAAGGTCGGTGCCTTGGCCGCTGCACGGTCGTTGCGTGTTCCGTTCCCGGCCAGTGGTGAGGGAAATCGTGATAACGCCAATACGATGAGGCTACGGTCCGAACGCGGCCGCCGCGCTGAAACGACTCTCTTTCTCGACCTGACGCCGGCTCGAGTATCGGTGTTTTGAGCGCATTTAGGACGCCTGGGCCTCAGCCCGGCCGTTTGTCTGCGCGTTACCGAGCAGACACCGAGCGCGTTAGAGGCGTCCGGCAATGTTCTTCGCGCCGGCGCTTGCAATTGCTTATGAGCTTCGCGGAACTTGCTCGTTTCCGGCGACCTTTCTCCGACTTCGCATCAGGGTAGGTGACCAGGGGAGTAGAGCTTGGAACAGCATCGGTGCTACTTCAGAACCCGTCAGCGAGCCAAAAACAGCGGCAATGGCGGCTTCCCAACTATCCATCTCGTGACACCGCCGAAGAGCCGCTCACGCAGCCGGCGATTGCCATAAGCCCCCATGACTATCATGTCGGCAGACGTGTCGATTGCGTGCTGCGCGAGCACCGTGGCTGCCGATTTTCCGGCGCTCGCCAGCCGGTCGACCGACACCCGAGCACCGTGCCGAGTGAGATAGGTAGCGATGTCGGCTCCCGGCTCGGCGCCGTTTCCGATGCAGGTCGCCTTCGGATCGACTAGTGCGACGCGAACTTCCTCAGCACCGGCTAGCAGATGCAGCGCTTCGCGAACCGAACGGGACGCCTCGACTCGCGAATCCCAGCCGACCAGCACGCGCCGCGGCGACAGAGTCGCCTCAGCGCCCTCCGGCACGACAAGCACCGGCTTTCCGGTGTCGAACAGGCTGCCGTTGATAACAAGGGGACCGACGTTAACGTCGTTGAGAAGTGCAGGGCCGACGATTGTCAGGTCGTTGCAGAGCGCCCGCGTTCGCACTGCGTCACCGACGCTGGCCTGATCGCAGTTGGCAATATCGACATCATAGCACCGCCACGTGGCTCTCAGCAGTTTGTGAATTTCCCTGGATGCTTTTTCCCAACTGGCCGTGTCCTGTGAAAATCTCTCGATTTGCCTGTACCGTTTTTCCAGTGCGGCAATGGCGTGCGCGCGTTGTTCAGGCCACTCGGAGATGCAATCGCTTAGCGGCGGAGGTGACATAACGAGAGGCAGAGGCGACAAAATCAGGACGGACAAATGTGCGCCGACTTCGGCGCACAAGCTTGCAGCTGTTCTGATGTCCCTATCGGAGTGGTCAGCTCCCGCTACACTGAGTAGGCTTTTGAAGGCCATCTGACTGCTCCCCCTGAGTATGTCGCGCCCGTAGCGCGTTTCGAAGCCGCAAGAATTCCCTTCAGCAGAACGAAGATGGAGAGTGGCACACTATCCGTTCGCTATTCAGTCGTCCGGCTTCTCGAGCGAGTAGCCGGCAGACCTGACAGTACGAATGACGCTCCCTGGCGAGGCCGCCTTCAGCGCCTTTCTGATCCGGCTGATATGGACGTCGACAGTGCGTTCACCGATATGGATATTGTCCGGCCAGGCCGCGTCGATCAGCTCGTCTCGGCTGAATACCTTGCCGGGAGCCTCAAGAAATTGCCGCAGCAGGTTGAATTCGAGAGGTCCGAGATGGATGTCGTGGCCATTACCTCGAACTCGGTGGGCATCGAGCTTCATCTCAAGGCTGCCGCAACTGAGCCAGCTGCCGTTTTTTATCCCGTTTGAACCCGGCTGTGGCAGCGCCAGCTTCGTGCGTAGACAGTCAACCAGCTTGGCCGGCGCGAAGGGCCGCACAAAGCTCTCGTCAATACCTGCCTTCAAGAGATCGAGGTGCTGGTTCTCGGCGCCGGGCGCGATCAACGCAATGACGGGCAGGCGGCCGGTGCGGGGCTCCCCCTTAAACCGGGCGCAGATTGTGGAGCCTGTCGCGCTCGCTGGCCCGCAGTCCAGGACTACCGCCTGGAGCTCCCGTTCATCGGCCAATGCAAGTGCTTCCTTCACGCCGCCTGCCGGCTCACTCGTGAAGCCGTCCACCCCCAGAATGTGGCTGAGGAACAGATACAACTCCGCATCTTGCGAACAGATCAGTACCACTGGCTTCATCAGCGCTGCCCCAAGAACGACATCGGCCTCGACCGCCTCGATTGAGAGGGCTGGCCATCGCATGTCCTCAAGGCCTGACATGATCCCCTCGATCGAAAATCGGTTCCATCACGCCCGCGCCACCTCGGGATAAGCCTCAATGGCTGCGGTGGCATCGCCGGCCAGTTGAGTACCGGCCGCGGCGAGTTTCCAGAACGTCTCGAAACCGAACCGGTGGACGTCGCGCAGGGTTTTCGACAGAACGACCAACCGCCCGGCCGTGAAGAGCACGCGCCCGAAGCCCTCATGGCTTATCTCCATCATCGGGGATGCCATCAGGCCGGAGCGTTCCTCAATCGCAAGCCCGACGGCGGTGTAGAACTTATCGAGCCTCCACAGCACGTCCGGATCGGGATCGCCGATGATTGGAATTGCGCGGCGCTGTTCCCTGGTGATGATGAAGTCGCCCAGCAGCTCGGCGTCCGATTTGCCTTCCCATGACCCGTGGGAATCATTGGCACGGATCAGCCGCACGAGGCATTTGACGAACGGGGTGGCAAGGGCCGCCTCGTCCTCGGTGGCGGCAGGGCTAACAGCGGCTTCAAACATTTCGCCCACTCCTCATTTCAGCTTTCGTCCTCGAAGGAGGGTTTCTGTTCAGCGACACCTGCCTGCGCCAGCACCTTGCGCAGCCAAGGGGGAGGACACGTCCTGAGCATCATCTGCGTGCGCAACAACACCTCTTGGATGGTCTGGGGCTGCGACACTTTGATCGGATGGATCTTTGCGGAAACAAGTTTGGCTGCCGAAGGTCCGCCGATTGCCAGACAAAACAGCAAATGGCAGCCCTTTAGCGCCTCCACCTTCGGGGTGATGCGGTCATCGCCCTCGGTTCGGTGCTTCCCGCTCTCGTCGGAAACGTCGTCAAAGGCCACGGCTTCCACGAGATTCCACTCCTCGCGCATCACGTCGTAGACAGCAAAGCGCCTGGCCGATCCGAAATGGGCGTTGAGGTTCTTCATGTCCTGCGTGGCGATGGCCACGCGCAATGCGCCGGCTTGGCGTTCCGGCTTCGGTGCGTGAACCTCGTCAGTGACGAGCGAGAGGCGACGAACGGAGCGCATCTGGCATTTCTCGCTTACGGAGTGGATCAAGCGCCTCAGGCGTCGGCGCGTGCCCGTTGGCTTCGAAAATGTTGGCAATCTCGAAGATCAGGTCGCGGGTCCCTTGGTAGAGGATTGTGAGCTTGTGCTGGGCCCCGAGCCGGTCGAAGATCGGGAAGCCGACCCGCATGAGCGGAATGCCGAGGCGCTGCGCCGCCTGGCGGCCGTGGGAATGAGTAACGAGAAGATCAGCGCCGGCGCTAAGCGCTTCCAAATCGCCGAGATCGCCGATTTGAACCGACTGCGCCGGCACTTCCTCCAGAATTTTTGACATAGCGGCCGTTGTGACCGCCGCCGCGATTTCGGAGCCCATGGCGATGAAGAAGCTCGCGAGTTGGTAGAGTTGGTCTGGTTCAGCAGCGATCGCAATTTTCTTACCTCCAAAGTGGAAATGTCCGTCGAGCAAGGCGTCCTGCAACTGCGCCCGGCGACGGCGTACCCCAGCCGGCGCCGCCGCGCCCGAAACCGCCGATAGGTGCGAGACGAACCGGTCTGCGTCCTTCAATCCAGTCAGCGACCGAAACAGCACGTAAGGTACGCCGGTTAACCTATGCAGCACGTCGGCCGGGCGGCGCATATGCTCACCGATGACAATGCATCGCTCGGCCGTGCCAAGCTCGCGGATATCCTCGACGCTGGTGCCGCCATAGGTGGTCGTGGCCCAACGGTCGGGCACCGTACCGTCGAGCGAGCCGGAGACGTCCGGTAAAATCACCGGCTTCAGTCCAAAGCTCTCAACCATCTCACGCAAATGCTCGATGTCAGCCACAGTGAGGTTCCAGCCAGGCAGGATCACGATTTTCTTCGACTGCCGCGCCTGCTCGCCTGGCCGCGTAATCCTTTCGATCATAGCGGTGACAGCCTTGGCCCAGCCCTCTTCGATCGCGCCGTCGAAATCCGGTGTGTTGGCCAGCACCACCTCCGTACCCGCGAGTTCTTTGGTGCGCTTCAGCCTGATATTGGCGATATCTCCTGCGCAGTCTTCGCCCCGGGTTTCCACCAGCGCGGTCGTGCAAACCCCGATCAGCGTTGGCTTTGTGCGGGCCTTGAGGTTGAGGATCGCCTCTTCCAGATGGTCTGCCCCGCCGAGGATCGTTGCCACCTCGTCCATCGCGGTTGTCTGCAAGGGAATGGCTTCCTTGAAATGTCGCACGAAGAGCACGAGCGCGAAGCTGGTGCACCCCTGGCTGCCGTGGAACAATGGCATCGCGCCGTCGACGCCAAGAAAGGCCAAGGCGGCACCCAGCGGCTGCGATGACTTCAGCGGATTGACCGCCGCCGCTTTGGTCTGGGGAAGGATGCGGCCCATTGGCTTCTCAACACTCGCCGAAATCAGCGGCCGTCGTGCCGGAGAATTCCTGGACAGCATGCAAGGTCACGTTCTCGCTTTTCGTGCGCGGCAGTTCCTCCCCCACCGCAGGCTGGCAATCCCATGGTGCCGGCTCCCGTACCTGGCACCAGATGGGGTTTTGAATGGCCAGGTCGATCTGGCGTACGAGTTCCACCATGCCGTCATAGCCGGCGTAAGGGTGTTGGCGCTCCTGGTTGATGTCGAGCCAGGGTGTCTTGGCCTTCAGAGCGACGAATTGCGTGCGCCCGCCTGATAGCAGGATATCGGCCTTGTGTTCGGAGAGCATGGCGTAAAGCTCGCGCGCTGCCATCTGCTCGAATATATGGTTGTCGTCCTTGAGGATCTGCTTGATCCGCTCCTTGTCTTCGACGGTCGACTTCTTGACAGAGGTGCCGACGATCTCGATCCCGATCTCCATCAGCGCATGGACGACCGACCAGGACTTCACGCCGCCGGTGTTGAGCAGCACGCGCTTGCCTGCGAGCCTCGGCCGGTAGGCCGCTAGCTTCTTCCAGGCGATCGCCTCTTCCTCTGCAATCAATACCTCGGTGCGGCCGAGGATCTCCGGATCAGCACCCTGCTTCACGAGCAGCTCAGCTATGTTCCGGAGTGCATCCGAGGTATCGGTGATGCCGTAGAAGGAGCCCTCGAAAAACGGGATGCCCCAGCGCTCGTCCATTTTGCGGGCGAGATTGATGAGCGCGGTCGAGCACACCACCATAGCCGCCCGGGCGCGGTGCGCGCAGGCAATGTCGAAGTAACGCGCGTCACCCGGAATGCAGGCGCGCACCCGGATCCCGAGCCGATCCAGCAGCGGCTTCACCAGCCAGAATTCGCCTGAGAGGTTGAATTCGCCAAGGATGTTGATGTCGTAAGGGCCGGGATCGTCGGGCTCGGCCGTGCCGATGACATGATCGAGCAATGCCTCGCCGGCAAGCTTGTTGCCAAGATTCTTGGAGCCGGCGAAGCCCGGCGCATTGACCGGTACAACGGCCAAGCCGAACTTTTCCGCCGCGCGCTGGCAGACGGCCTCTATGTCGTCGCCGATCAGCGCCGTCACGCAGGTTGGATAAACGAAGATCGCCGGCGGCCCATACGCTTCCTTGATCTCGCGGATCCCTTTGAAGAGCTTCCGCTCGCCCTGCCCCATGACAACATCGAGTTCGGTGAGGTCGGTCGTGAAGCTCGTGCGCCACAGCGTTGGCCCGGACGAAGCCGCACCGCGGTTGTCCCAGGAATTGCCCTCGCAGGCGAGCGGCCCATGGACCAGGTGTGCGACGTCGGTGATCGGCTGCAGTACGATCTTGGCGCCATCGAAGGCACAGCCGCCGGCCGCCGCCCCGGGGGTCAGTGGCCTCGAACAGCTCACCTTGCGCGCCTTGGCATCCTTGCCGCGGTTCTTTTCGCAGCCAGGCTCGTTGAAGACATCCTGGATTTTGGCTCTGAGCAAGGACATTGCGTCGGTCTCCAAAGTTCCTCGGGAAGACGACCGGCCAAAGCCGACCGTCAAGCTTAGCGGGTGAGGTCATACGAATAGTCCGTCACGCCCGTCTCGCTTGTCTCGCGATCGAGTTTGTCGAAGATCTTGTCGAGGATCGTCGTCAGCACGCGCAACCCGCCTTGGTAGCCCATCAGCGCGAACCGATGGTGATGGTGGCGATCGAAGATCGGAAACGTCAGCCGGATCAGCGGCGTGCCCGTGTCGCGCTCCAGATACTTGCCATAGGAGTTGCCGATCAGCAGGTCCACCGGCTCGGTGAAGAGCAGGGAGCGCATCGCCCAGAGGTCCTTGCCCGCCCAGACTTGAGCATCCTTGCCGAAGGGCGATGATGCAAGCAGTTCCTTCAACTCCGCTTCCCATGCCGACGTGCCGTTGGTGGCGAGGCAATGGGTCGGCTCGCCGCCCGTCTCCATGATGAAGCGGGCCATGGCGTAGACAAAGTCCGGATCGCCGTAGATGGCGTATTTCTTACCGTGCAGCCAGGATTGGCTGTCGGCCATGGCGTCGACAAGTCGGCCGCGCTCCAGGCGGATTGCCTCGGGGATTTGCTTGCCGGAAATCGCGGAGACCTCCACGAGGAAGTCGTCGGTTGCCTGGACTCCGAGCGGGTAATGGAACGAGGACGTCGCCTGCCCCACCCCCTCGCAATACTCCAGTGTTTTTCTGGTGTTGTAATGCTGCAGCGACAGCGTCGCCTCGGCGTTGAGTGCCTTCCTCACGTCTTCGATCTTCGTGCCGCCGTCATACATGCGGTATTCGCCGTCGGACGGCGTGTCGAACTGGTCAGAGGCGTCTTGGATGAAGGTGTAGGATACGCCTATCAGGTCGAGCAGGCGCTTGAGTTCCCGGTTGTTGCCAACACAGAATCCGTCGAAGCCCGGAATGACGTTGATGGTCCCCTCGGCTTCCGTTCGCTCCTCCCCTTTCCAGAAATGCTCCAAAATGCCCTTGACCGTAACGTCATAGCCGTCGACATGGCTGCCGACGAAGGCCGGCGTATGGGCGAAAGGCACGTCGAAGTCGCGCGGGACCGAGCCTTCGTCCTTGGCGTTTTCGATGAAGCTGTGCAGATCGTCGCCAATGACCTCCGCCATACAAGTGGTCGAGACGGCGATCATCTTCGGGTCGTAGAGTTGGTACGTGTTGGCGAGCCCATCGACCAGGTTCTTCAGGCCGCCGAACACTGCTGCGTCCTCGGTCATCGAGGAGGAAACCGCCGAAGCAGGCTCCTTGAAATGGCGCGACAGGTGCGAGCGGTAATAGGCGACGCAGCCCTGGCTGCCGTGGACGAAGGACATGGTTCGCTCGAAGCCTGCGGCCGCGAACACCGCGCCGAGCGGCTGGCAGGCCTTGGCGGGGTTCACGAGCAGGGCTTGGCGAGCAAGGTTCTTTTCGCGGTATTCCCACGTCTTGGTGAATTCGCCTTGGTCGGTAACGATCTGGTCCGGGTGAGGACATTCGAAATTCAGCCTCTTCTCGGCGAGCATCTGCCTGTATTCCGGCTCGCGGAACAGGGGCGCGTGGTCGAGAACTTTTTCAGCCGACTGCGGCATGGGTGGTTACCTCTTTCCATCTGGCCCGCCATACGGCGGCACAGGGACGTCGAAACGTTTTCAGGTCTCCCGCGGACAAGCGGCCACAGGCGTTAGCGGCCTCCCGGCTTCCGGGAGGCCAGGGTTTCATTCGGCTGCGATCGCCGCCGACGGCTCGGCTTTTTTCTTCCAGGGGGCGTCGTAGAGGTTCCAGACCGGGTTGTTGATGGCCAGGTCCATATCGCGCGCGAAGATGGCGAACCCGTCGTAGCCATGATACGGGCCGGAATAATCCCAGGAATGCATTTGACGGAACGGTATGCCCATCTTCTGGACCGGGTACTTTTCTTTGATGCCGGAGCCCACGAGATCAGGACGGATCCCCTCGATGAACTTCTCCAGCTCGTAACCAGTCACGTCGTCATAGATCAGCGTGCCCTTTTTCACGTAGTGGCCGGTGCGCTGATAGTCGTCGTTATGGCCAAATTCATAGCCAGTGCCGACGATCACCATGCCCAGGTCCTCATATGCGGTGACGACGTGACGGGGGCGCAGCCCGCCGACATAGAGCATCACCGTCCTGCCTTCGAGGCGCGGCCGGTACTTGGCTATGACCGCCTCGACCAGCGGCCGGTATTTGGCGATGACCGCCTCGGCCTTCGCCTCGATTTCCGGCCCGAAGTGCTTGGCTATCTTGCGCAGAGAGGCTTCGGTCTGGGAGGGCCCGAAGAAATTATACTCCATCCAGGCGATGCCATACTTTTCCTCCATGTGCCGGCAGATGTAGTTCATCGACCTGTAGCAATGGATGAGATTGAGTTTCGCCTTTGGCGCTCGCTCTATTTCGGCCAGCGTAGCGTCGCCCGACCAGTTGCCGACCACGCGCAGACCCATCTCCTCGAGCAGGATGCGCGAAGCCCAGGCGTCGCCGCCGATATTATAGTCCCCGACCACATTGACATCGTACGGGCCGGCCTCGAACTCGAGGTCCTTCTTCTCGAACACCCAGTCGCGGATCGCGTCGTTGGCGATGTGGTGGCCGAGGGATTGCGAGACGCCGCGGAAGCCCTCGCAGCGCACCGGCACGATTGTCTTTCCGTGCTGCTTGGCCTTGTTGCGGGATACAGCTTCGGTGTCGTCGCCAATCAGGCCAATCGGGCATTCGGATTGCACAGTCATGCCCTTGTTCAGCGGAAACAGTTCCTCGATCTCGTCGATGATCCGTTCGAGCTTCTTGTCGCCGCCGAAAACAATGTCCTTCTCCTGGAAATCGGAGGTGAACTGCATGGTGACGAACGTGTCGATGCCGGTCGTGCCAAGGTAGTAGTTGCGGCGTTGAGACCAGGAATATTGCCCGCAGCCGACCGGCCCGTGCGAGATATGGACCATATCCTTGACTGGACCCCACACCACTCCTTTCGAGCCGGCATAGGCGCAGCCGCGAATCGTCATCACGCCGGGGATGGACTTGATGTTCGATTTGACATCGCATTCAGAAAGGACCTCGCTTTCCTCGCCAGCCTCGTCGCCGCTTTTTGCGACGCTGAGGTGCTTTTTGCGGCGCTTCGCCGACTTGTCAGGATATTGCGACAGCACTTCCTCGATAAGCTTCGCATGGAGGGCACCGTCATTCTCGTATTCCAGGCTCATGGGACCCCTTTCAAGGTTCAGGGACGCCTCACCGACGAGGCGCCGTTCTTTGAAAGGCGCACCAGGTCAGGCGGCGCCTTATGTCGCAGCGGTCGCTACTGTGCGGCCGCCTTAGCCGCTTCCTTGACCTGAAGCTCGGCAAGCATCTGCTCGTCGGTCTTCATGATGCCGAAGTCGAGCAGCATGTCCTCGAGCTCCTCCATGGTGATCGGGGTCGGGATGGTGCCCTGGCCCGAATTCCCATGGATCTTCTCGGCCAGCGCCCTGTATTCCCCGGCCTGCTTGGAGTCCGGCGCATACTGGATCACAGACATCTTCCTGAGCTCGGCGTGCTGGACGATGTTGTCGCGCGGCACGAAGTGGATAAGTTTGGAATTGAGCCTGGAAGCAAGCGCCTCGGCGAGGTCGAGTTCGCGGTCGGTTTGGCGCTCGTTGCAGATCAGGCCGCCGAGCCGCACGCCGCCCGAATGGGCGTATTTCAGGATACCCTTGGCGATGTTGTTGGCGGCATAGAGCGCCATCATCTCGCCGGACATGACGATATAGATTTCCTGGGCCTTGTTCTCGCGGATCGGCATCGCGAAACCGCCACACACCACATCCCCGAGCACGTCGTAGGAGACATAGTCGACGTCGTCGTAGGCGCCGTTCTCCTCGAGGAAGTTGATTGAGGTGATCACGCCGCGGCCGGCGCAGCCGACACCCGGCTCGGGCCCGCCCGACTCCACGCATTTGATGCCTTTGTACCCGACCTTGAGCACGTCCGCGAGTTCCAGGTCTTCCACCGAACCTTCCTCTGCCGCGAGGTGCAGCACCGTATCCTGCGCCTTCGCGTTCAGGATCAGGCGGGTGGAGTCGGCTTTGGGGTCGCAGCCGACGATGAGGATTCTCTGCCCGAGGTCGACAAGGGCGGCGAGCGTATTTTGGGAGGTGGTGGACTTGCCGATGCCGCCCTTGCCGTAAAAGGCGATCTGACGCAAACCTGACATGTAGCTTTCCTTCCTTCGTTCCATTCATCGCGGCTGCCGCGACATGAATGCCGGTCGGGCAGCTGTAGCCGCCTCGCACCTAAGGATCTCAAGACTCGTGCCAATTTGGCTGATCGAACCGAAGAATAATTTGATGGTTGCTTTTCAGGGGTTTAGCCTGAGGGCCAAAGAAAGGATCGTCGCAACAGACCGTGTAGCGGACCCGACAATGGCGACACAAAGCGTCGGATCGCGATCCTCAGTGCGAGCTGACGTGCTTGCTCACGCGTGTCATCGTGGACACTCCGCGGAATCTTGCGCCACGCTGGCATGCCTTCGATCCAGCCATCCATAGGGCCGCGGATCGAAAGTTCCGCTATATCAGCAACCCGAGGGGACTCGGCTCACTTAGGCGAGACGGCCACGCCAAGAGCCAAGGCTATGTCGTGATAAGCGGCCCCCTCATATTTGCGCGAGGGGTAGACACCGAAGACCTGAGCGAAATCCTCGATGTGTATCCTCTCGCCACCGGCGCCGCGATCGAAGCGTTTGACGAGAAGGACCTTGCCCTCCGACAGCGTATTGAATTCTTCGGGAACGCCCTCAAAATCGGACTTCTCGACCAGTTCGCATTCAGGAACCTCCATGCCGATTGCTGCTGCCAGCGCCAGGTTGGCGAATTCGTTCTCGGAAACGCCCGGAAACGCCGTCGAAGGGAACTTGGCAATGTACCGGCCCTGCTCGTCGTCCATCGGCAAGGTAAGGCCGCCGCCTTTTCCAATGTTCTTCATGACCGACAGCTTCATCTGCACGCCGGCAAGCGAGAACCGTGCCTTGGGGTGATCCTTTGAGCCATCCTTCGAAACCGTTATCGCGCCGTCACTGGGCAACGCCCGTACGGCTCCCGGCAGATCGGCGCCCAGTGCCGCTAAAAGATCGAAATCATTGCCTGGCCGCACATTGCCTTCGTGATGCCTTTCCATCGCCTCCCGCAATTTCTCCTCCGGCAGGAGGTTCGCGAAGAAAGCGGGCAAGGCGCTTGCCAGAGGCTTTGGATCTTTCCGCAATCCTCCCGTCGCTGCCCGGAACGACAGGCTGAGAACCGGAAAGCCGCCCGTCGCGCGGTAGGCGTCATCGAAGTTGAACGCATTGAAATCGCCCGGCGTCCTGACGATTGTGCCGATCTTCACTGCATTCAAGAGCACGTCCAGTGACGGGATCGTCTTAGGTGCGCGAAAGACTGGAGCCATGATCGTCATCGTCAGGTTGAGAAACAAAGGCGGGTCGATCGTCATCATCATGCGGACGCAATAGAGCCTTGACAGCCGGCACCATGGCTTGCGGAACCAGCATCATTTCCAGACCGAGCGCGCGAGCGATATTCATGAGCGTCGTCGCACGCGCGGCTGCGGCTCCCTTTTCGATGTCGCGATATCGGGGACGGGATATACCCGCCAAATCGGCGACCTGCTCCTGCGTCATCGCAGCGGCCAACCTCGCCTGCCTGAAAAACCCACCGATTTCCCGTAGAATTTCCGATTGAGAGTCCATAACGCAACCTATACGATCTATTCCAATGCGCGATGGTACGCAAAGGTATCTCATCCAGCGAGTAGTTTCAATGCTTTATGATCTGTTTACGTATCATATGTGAAGAAAATGGTATGGAAAGAGATCAATCTTCCTCTCTCTTTAGCGCCGCGCGGCAACGTCGTTCCTCCGAGAACTGAACCGCACCGGGTTTTCCGGAGGCCGTTTCGTTGAGTCACGCGGCCATGGCTGGGTCATACAGAATGGCGTAGTAGCGTTCCTCAGCTTCGGCCGGCGGAATGTTGCCGATGGCCTCCAGCAGCCGGCGATTGTTGAACCAATCGACCCAATCGAGCTACCGAACTCGACGGCTTCGAAGTCGCGCCATGGTCCGCGTCGATGGATGATGCCCTCAAGACCCATGGCCCTCATCAGTGGGGCAACCGTGCAGCGGGCGACGTCGAGCCCTCACGCTGTAACTCCCGCCAGACCTTGCGAACGCCGTAGACGCGGAAGTTGGCCTCGAACACGCGTCGGACCTCATCCTTCAAGGCCATGGCCTCATCCCGCTTCGCCCGAGCCGACAGCCGGGGAGGATCGATGCGCTTGGCGACATGGTCGTGGTAGCTCGACGGGGCGATCGGCAGCACCTTCCAGATCGGCTCGACCCGATGCGGTTGCCACGTCCGAAGGCACGCCGGCGAGCACGGTTCATACAGCTGCTGTGGCCACCGTCCACCGGCTTTTCTTCGTAATAGGCCTAGTGCATGCGTCGCTGCAGACGGCCAACTGAAAGAACATTCAGCCAACGGCTATTTGACCTCGGCGCCGATGCGCTCGACGGTGGTCCTATGAAAGAGACGGGCTGCTTCAGATGCCGGACAGCCTTCATTTAGCTGAGTCGAGTGATTTCGGAGCGCTGATTGGGTTTGTTTCGGACGGCGTCCACCCTTTCACCCGCGTTCGCGGGCTGCCTGTAACCGGGGCACTGTGGGCATTTTTAGAATAATACCCGCTAAGGTAATTCGAAGTTGTTTGGATTGACCGGTTAGCTCGGATCGGCCTGGAGCGTTCCCGGGTCGGTCAATCTCGTTCCAGAGATAGTCTTTGGTGAATGCGATATGAGCCAGGGAGCGGTGCGACCTGGGAGAGCAATTCGACGGAATATCGATGCCCTGGCCGCGGACATAACCGACAGGGGCTGAGATGACGGTAAGCGCGTAGGCTAGGCCCCGTGTCAGCATCACCAAAGCTGACAACCCTTGGACGGCTCGCAGCGTCGGGGACGACTATGGGGTGGCGACAAGGCGCAGCTTGAGGTGCCCAGACCGGCGCTTGAGAAGGCTCTAACTCAGGCTGGCTAGACCTCCGACCCGACAAGCTAACACAAAGACGCAACGCACCGTTCGAGTTTATTGCTGGCAACAAGCCGGCTCCCCAATTAGAGGATTTCCCGGCTTAATTTCCAGCGTCGACTTGACTGCAAAAGACTTTCGCTGGAACTGTCGACCTAGATTCGGGGGCTCCATAAAATGGCAAGCAAGGCAAAATCGCGGAAGCGCGTTGGAACTCTAGAAGACCGGTTTATGGACGCCGTTAGAGAATTGTCGGGTGGCGGAAAAGTGAGCGTTAAGAACGCAGCCCTTTTCAATAAACTGGGTTGGATAGAAGAACGTTACACGACAACTAAGGACCGCCTGAGGAAGAATGGACTGATAAGAGGAGGTCCCGGTGGGACTATGTCCCTCCCCCAAAATGCGGCTAGCCCCAGTCCCAAGCCTCTCAAGGCGTTTATCTCCTACTCGCATGCAGATGCGGCTATCAAGGTTGACCTTCTAAAGCACCTTACGCCGCTGAGCCGACTTGGTCTTGTCGAGGCTTGGCACGATGGCGAAATCGAGACTGGCGACAAATGGGCGGACGCCATCAAGGGCAATCTAGAGAGCGCCGACATTATCATCCTCCTGATAAGCGTTGACTTTATCAACTCGCGTTATTGCAACCAGATTGAGCTAACCCACGCGATGGAGAGAGAGGCCAACAACACGACGGTTGTTATTCCAGTGATCGCGAGAAATTGCCTGTGGCAGGAAGAGGTCTTCGGGTCTTTTCAGGCGACCCTCAAGGGAACATCGATCGCAAGTTTCAAGGATCGCGACGAAGCTCTGACTTTGGTCGCGGCAGATATCAAGGAAAAAGCTCTTTCCATGCTTGCCAAAAAGAACGGGGTTGCTCCTTCCTAGATGTGCAATCTGTACAACATCACCACGTCGCAAGAAGCCATACGCCAGTGCACCAGGGCTCTGCGCGACCATCTCAGGCAACCTGAACCGTCCATCGACATCTACCCTAACCAGCCCCCAACCATCCCGGTCCGGTAGTCCGCAATGCGGCAGACGGGCAACGTGAAGTCGCCAACCTGCTTTGGGGAATGCCGACACCGCTCGAACGGGTCAAGGGCAGGGCCGACTACGGCACGACCAATATCCGCAACCCACAATACGGCCATTGGCAGCAGTATGTTGGGGTTGAGCATCGCTGTGTGGTGCCTGTGACGAGTTTCTCGGAGCCCAGCCCAACACCCGGCGATAAGGACCCTGAGACAGGTATTCAGCGGATTTGGTTCGCGCTCAATGAGGACCGGCCGCTTTTCTTCTTCGCTGGCCTCTGAACGCCATGGCATGGGGTGCGCAAGGTCAAGGACGGCGCCGGCGATTTCGAGCTTAACGGCTTCATGACGACCGCGCCCAACGCCCTGATCAAGCCGATCCATGCCCTCTAATGGGCGTTGGGCACCTTGCCGGGAAGTGCTGTGGATAGCCGGAGGCACCTCACGACCGACCGCGCATGACTCGGGGGCAATGTGGATCGGTGCCTAATTTGGATAACACCAAGCAAACACAAGGGATTGAGGCTGGCTTACCTTCTCCGTTGCTTGCAGGAATACTCCTTCATTGCTATGGATTTGCACCATCTGCTCCTACCGGTCTTTCGCCGCACCTGGTGTTCCGGCCCTTTCAGGGGCTCGGCTCGATCGGCGTGACCGGTCACCCTGATCAAGCATCGACATAGCCGTCGAATACCGCTTTACTCTCGGCTGTCCGTTCGGGGCATGGCGGGGTGCCTCCCCGATCACGAAGCAGCACCCGAACAAGCCCGTGACCAGCGCGTCCCCGCTTCCGAGACTTTCTCACTCAGTAAGGCTATGCGCCCGCCGCCACCTGCGGGCTACGTCGGCATCAACCGGCGGGCAGATGCGCCGAGGGCAATAAGCGGGCCTGGCGCAACGCCGCCAGATCAGCCGAGCCGGTGCAGAAGCAGGCGACGGCCAACTGGCGGATGACGATCTCGAAATGCGCGACAACGGCCTCGGTGGATACCGTAGCCGCGCGCAGCACGCCGGCTGCCTGCCCGGCGATGTCCGCGCCGAGGCGGATAGCCTTGGCCACGTCGACGCCGTCGCTGACCCCGCCCGACGCGATCAGCTTCACCGCTGGCAGCGCCCGACGTACCGCCTGCACGCTGGCCGGGGTCGGGATCCCCCAATCGGCGAACGCCATCGCAACTGTACGGTCGGCGGCATCGGGGGCCCGCTCGCCCTCCACTGCGGCCCAACTGGTGCCGCCGGCGCCGGCGACATCGATCACCGCCACGCCCGCCTGAACGAGCGCACAAGCCACCGAGGCAGAGAGGCCCGACCCCACTTCCTTGGCCACGATCGGCACGCCGACGCTACGTGCGGCGCGAGCGATCTGGGCCAGGACGCCGCGCCAGTCGCCGTCGCCCTCCGGCTGTACCGCTTCCTGCAGCGGATTGAGATGGACAATGAGTCCATCGGCCTCTAGTGCATCCACCGCCCGGCGCGCGAGGTCCAGGCCGTCGGCCTCGCGCAGTTGCGCGGCGCCGATATTGGCCAGCAAGGGAACGTCTGGGGCCAGGCGGCGCAACGCGCGCGTCAGCCCCTGGGAGTTGCGGGATTGCAGGCTCACGCGCTGCGAACCGACGCACATGGCGATCCCCAAGGCTTGCGCTGCCTCGCTCAGATGCCGGTTGATGGCCTCGGCGCGTGGCATGCCCCCAGTCATGGAGCTGATCAGCAGAGGCGCGCGCATGGTCTTGCCCAGCAGCGAGGCGCTGAGGTCGATCTGCGTCAGGTCCAACTCGGGCAATGCGCAGTGTTCGAAACGGATGTACTCCCAGCCGGCGGCCTTGGCCCGTGCCGTTCGCCGATTCAGCACTATGTCCAGATGGTCGTCCTTGCGCCGGCTCAACTTGGTGTCGCTGATGCTCGCTCCATCCGCGTCATCGGGCGACGGCGTTGCGTCGGGTCGGACCGACGGCAGCGCGCGCACGCCGCCGTTTTCCGCTCGTTCAGGCCGGCGCACGCTGGGCTGCCCCCGCAGGGTCGCTGCGGTAGCGACTGTTTGAGGTCTGGTAGTACTGCACGCGGATGGCCGCCATGGCTTCGATCAGCGGTCCCCACGGCGGGGGAAAGCGTTCTTGCGCCATCACCCGGTGCAGCATGCGTGTGTGGCCGGCCAGCTCGTCCTTGAGGAACTCCACGACAGGCATGGCCGGATAGCGCTGCAGCAGCAGGATCGCCGCGTTGTCGGCCTCGCCGGCCGACCTATCCTTTTCGCGTCCATGCAGATCGTTCTGCAAGCGCCCTATCGCGGAGATGAGCCGCAGGACCTGGCGAAACGCCGGATGCGCGCGCAAGGTCGCCATGTCCAGCCCCCACAGCAACGACAGGCAACAGAACACGTTCGTGTAGGCGATCGAATCCACGCCGTTCTGCAAGTACTCGGCGTAGGACCATCGCTCCGCCCCTACCGCCTGCGCGTGTCCGGCGCGCAGCGCCGCGCAGTAGCACCTGGTATCCGCGAGAAGCTGGGCATAGTCGCGACGATCGTAGGCGAGCGCGGCGAGCGAAGCGCGCAGCACAGCACAGCCCTCGAATCCTGGTAGCGCGCACGCCACGCCCTGCCCCAGCGCCTGCTCCACCGCGGCGAGCTGCTCCGGCGCGATCAGGTCAAGGTCGTTGCAATCGTCCAACCAGAACAGCAGCGCCAGTTCGCGATAGAACGCCACGATCAGCGTTTCGTCCAGCGGATCGCGGCCGGTGCGGGCGCTGGTGTCGCGCAGGCTCGGATGGATGCGCTGTAGGATATACTGGCCGCCCCTGACTGCTTCCAGGCCATGCTCGTCGGCGAACCCGGTCAGGGAACGCCCCCATTCCAGCACCTGCTGCAGCGCGCGATCGGTCGGGATCATGGCCCGGCTCCTGTTCCCTCGGCCAAAACATGCCGCCCCCAACGAAGCGCCAGCCACAACCCGGCGAGTTCGGCCACGCGCACCACCCGGGTCGGGCAATACAGTTCCTTGCCGATCCACAGCGGCGTCTGGGGCAGTGAATGCGCCACGTGGCAGGCGAGCATCCACTTCAGCGCCCGCGCCACCGCCTGCGCTATGCCCCGGCGCCCTGCCGGCTCTTCGGTCCCGTCCATCACGTGCAACGCGAACAGCGCATAGGCGGTTTCCTCGAATGTGGACGCGCGACCGGCGCCCCAGCCGCCGTCGTCGCGCTGCGCCTGCAGCAGCGCTGCCAGCGCGCGCTCGTCGCGCCACTGCGGGTTACCTTGCGCCAGCGCAGCGACCGCATGCGCGGTTGGATACAGCCACGAAACGTGCCATTTTTCGTTGTCCCATAGACCGTGCGGGTTGCGATTGGCCTCGACGTAGGCGCTGGTGCCGGCGGCGGGTTTTCCCAACATTCGCAACGCATGCAGGGCATGGATGTTGGTCGACACCGAGGCATTGCGCTCGCCGGGGAAGGTGACGAACAGCTCGCCGGTTTCGAAATGGCGCAATGCATCGACCGCCGGGTCGCGGCCTGCAAGGCGAAGGACGCACAACGCAACGGCGGTGTCGTCCGCATCGGCCGCGAAGTGTAAGGCAGGGCCCAGACCGCGGACTCCGAGGCGGGCGTCGAGCTGCGCGATGATTACTTGCACCGCCTCGGCGAGCGCGGGATGCGCGAACAGACCGGCCAGATGCAGGGTGTACAGCGACCAGCATGGCTCGAACACATTGATCGGCCAGACGTTGGGAACGACACCTTCGATGCCGGTGCGCGTTGCCCGCGATGCCGCCTGCAGATACCCGTCGGTGCGCCCGACCTGCGGCGTTCTTCCCTGTGTCACGGCGTGCGCACGCCACGCGGCGGTGGCCGCCGGACTGATGCCGATGCTGCCGTCGTCGTCCGGGCATGCGGTGGCCGGCGACGCCCCCCAGGCTTCCCAGGAGTGCAGCAACGGATGGCCGCTCGGCAAGGTCGCCACAGCCCCCAGCTTGACCAGGCGTGCTTGCCGCAACGGCAACAGCGCCGGGTGGCGCGGAAACGCCAAGGCGCCCAGCAAGGATGCGGCCTCGTCGCACAACTGCGGCAGGATCAACTCCGCGCCGATGGGCGCGTCTTCCGGCACCGCATGCGCGTAGGGATCGGGCTGGCGCTCGAGGAACCGGATTGCAGCCTGGACTGCGTCGGCGGCGCCGGGAAGAGGATCGGCACGCTGCAATGCCAGCAGCGCCGCCCAAGTGGGCGCATGGCGAAACAGCGGGAAGTCCGCACCTCCCCATCCGCCATCGGCCTGTTGCTGCGCGATGAGCCACGAATATGCCTCGTGCCGACCGGTGACTTTGCCGTCGAACTGCAGAGCTCGCGCCGTGTCGTATACGGACGGACCGACGCTGCCGCCGTCGCTCATCTCGCTCAGCAGGTGGCGCAATTCGGAAAGGATCTGTTCGGACAGCGCGTTCACGCGGGATTTTCCTTCTGCAGAGGGCTATGAGAACAGAAACGGGCAGACGCCGCGCACGTCGCCGCCGACACGGACACAGTGCAGCATGCAGCGCCCGCCGGCCGATCGCAGCAGCACAGCGGCAAGTCCTTATGGATGGGCGCGCTCATGCGTATGGCGCGGACAGATAGACGTTGGCCCGCTGCAGCATCTGCGCCAACCCTTCCGCACGCGCCCCCAGAGGGGCGATGGCCTCCCCGGCGTCGTGCAACAAAAACAGCGCGAACTGGCGCGCTGCCTGCAACCCCATGATCGACGCGCAGGTCGGCTTCTGCGCGGCCGCGTCCTTGCCGGGGGTCTTGCCAAGAGTCGCGGTATTCGCCGTCGCGTCGAGAATGTCGTCGGCCACCTGCAACGCCAGGCCATAACAGGCGGTGTAGCGATCGAGTGCACTGTACAGCGTAGTGTGCGCGGCATCCTCCGCGACGGAGTATAGCGCGCCCATGCGAACCGACGCGCGCACTAGCGCTCCGGTTTTCATCCGGTGCATCGCCAGGATCCTGTCCAGCCCGGCGTGCTTTCCGACCAGCGACAAATCCATGGCCTGCCCGCCTGCGGCACCCTCGGCGGACACCGCCTGCGCCAGTTCACGCACGAGCGCGATACGATTGTCGCCCGGCGCATCCAGGCTCGCCAGGGTCAGGAAGGCGTGGGCCTGCAGCGCATCGCCGACCAGGATCGCAGTGGCTTCGCCGAACTTTACGTGCACGGTCGGAAGGCCGCGGCGAAGCACGTCGTCGTCCATCGCGGGCAGGTCGTCGTGGACCAGGGTACAGGCGTGCATCATCTCGATGGCGGCACCGACGTCGTCGAGCATGTGCGCCGGCGTGCCCGCCAGTGCGCCGGCAGCCAGACAGAGCAAGGCTCTGGTGCGCTTCCCGCCATGCAAGGTGGCGTAGCGCATGGCTGCCATCAGCTCTGTCTTACCGTCGTCTTCGGCGCAGAGCAGACGCGCCAGCGCCTGTTCGACCCGCTTTGCGCCGTCCTGCATCCAGATCTCCGGGAGCAGCCCGCCAGATGCGCCGCGCGCCGGCGCGCCCAACCCGCCGAATGCGGAAACGCCAGTTCGGTCGCGTGGAGTGGAACCGGTTTGCATGTTGTTCATGTCCTTGTAGCTGAGACGGCCACGGCGAGCGCAAGTCGTCACACGAGTGCGTGCGCTGAGTGCAGCAATGCCGCGCCCCGCCGGCGCCGCTGCCTTGCTACACAGGGCGTGCGACGCCAGCTCATGAGAAGCCTATGCGGATTGCCATGGACGGATGTGCGGTCGGGTAATAGCGCCGGCCTTTTTCGACGTCGCTCAGCAACTGCGGCCGCACCCCGGCCTTGTGCATGGTCAGCGCCAAGGCGATGCAGAACTGCACCATTTCCAGCCATACCAGGTGGTAGCCGATGCAGACGTGTGGGCCGGTACCGAACTGCAGCATGTCCACGGGCCGGACCGGTTCTGTGCGTAGCAGCCACCGCGCCAGGCGGAACTGATCAGGCGCCTCGTGCAGCAGCGCCGAGGTCGAGAAATGCAGCAGCGGGATGCATAGGTGGGTGCCCGCGGGAATACGCCGTTGGCCGAGTTGCAATTCCTGCAGCGCGCGACGCGGCAGGAGCGTGGTCGCCGGATGCAGGCGCAGTGTCTCGCGGAACAGGGCCTCGGCGACCGGACACTGCGCCAGGTCCGCGTGCCGGGTCGGCACCGCGCCCACGCGTTGCGCCTCCTCGACCAGGGCGTCCCACAGCACAGGCTGCCTCGCCAGCTCGATCACGATCCAGGCCATCGTCGAGGCAGTGGTGTCGTGACCGGCAAGCAGCAGCAAGCGAATGTTCGCGACCAGGACGTCATCGGAGAGCGGACCGTCGCTGCTGTCAAAAGCGCTCACCATGTCGTTGATGAACCCGGTGCGCGCGGCATGCGCGCGCGCATCGCGGACGAACCGGCGCAACTGCGCGTCGATCCAGTCGCGGGCGGAGCGGCCGCGCCGCAAAGGCAATCCGGGCAGGTCGACCGGTGGCGCGATGATCAACTGCAGCAATTGCCGGTACTTGCGATGCCATCCCGGCAGGTCCTGCGCGGGGATTCCCATGAGGCTGAAGATGAGCTTCAGCATCAGGTCGCCGGTCTCGCGCAGGATAGTTACCTCGCCGCGGGCGCGCCACGCCTGCACCCGCGCCTGGATGACCGGCGCGAACAGGTCGCCGATCCCGGCCTGGGTCAGCCCCTTGGGCAAGAACGCTGCCTTGATGGCATCGCGCGCCTGCCGGTGCGCGCCGCCGTCCAGGGCAACCAACGTTCCGCCAAGCAATTCGGGCGCGATCTCTTCGATCAGCGCCGAGGACACGTCCTTGTGCTTGAGCAGAGAGAATGCGTCCGGATCCACACAGGTCATCAGATGTCCGGCAGGGCCGAAATCCAGCCAGAAGTGGCTGCCCAGCGTCCGTTCTGCGCGCTCCAGCAGGCGCGGCAGGTCGCAGACAATGGCAGGAAGATGCCCGACCAGGGGGAAAGCGCCAGGCATGACCGGGATGTCGCATCGCAGCCGGTGCCGACGGTTGAGTGGGTTGAGCAGCATGTCCATCAGCAGCGCGCCGCCGCCGCCGATCCGGTGTCGCCGGCAGGGCGCGCGGCGCAGCTGTTGCCACCGTCGGCGTATGTCGGCACATGCGCCAGCATGCCGCCATCGATGCACACGACCTGGCCGGTGATGAACGCAGCATCGTCGGAGAGCAGGAACGCCACCAGCGCGGCAACGTCCTCGGGACGGCCGACGCGCGGCAGGAGCTGGTGCCGACGCAGATGGCGTTGCATGCACTCGTCCAGCTTGGCGAGGAGACGCTCGGTCATGATAAGACCCGGCGCAACCGCGTTGCAGCGGATCTGAGAGTGACCGTACTGGGTGGCGAGCGAGGCCGACAGCATGTTAATCGCTGCCTTCGACGCGGCGTAGGACGTCTGCGCCGTGTCACCGCTGAGCCCCTGGCACGACGACATGTTGACGATCGCGCCACCGCCGCGGGCGATCATCCGTGGGATGGCCTGCCGGCAGCAGAGCAGCGTGCCGCGCAGATTGGTCGCCATGGTCTGGTCCCATACCGCCAGGTCCAGCTCGAGGATGGCGCGGTCGCGCGGGGTCAGATGCACGGCGCTCGCATTGTTCACCAGCAGGTCGACCCCCCCGAAGTGCCGCTCCGCCGTCTCGAACAGCGCTGCCACCGCCTGCTCATCAGCGATATCCATGGCTATGGGCAGCGCGTGGCCTGCTTCGGCCGCGATCTGCGCAGTGCAGGCGATGGCCGCCGAGCCATCAATGTCGGCCACCACCACTCTGCCGCCCCCGCGCGCGATGGCGAGAGCGCATGCCTTGCCGATGCCGGCGCCGGCGCCGGTCACCACGGCCACCTTGCCTTCAAACCGTCCCATCGTGTCTCCTGAATTGCATTGGTCTTTCGCAGCATGCCGCTCGGCCTCCACCGGAGAGGGCGCAGGGTCGGCGCTGGCGCGCTCGTCATGGCCAGCGTCGCTTTCGATGACACGAATGGCGGCGACCGGGCACTGGTTGGCCGCAAGCCGCACGGCGGCGTGCAGCACCTGCGGGACCGTCGCCACGCACACTTCGGCCACGCCGTCCGGTTCGCGCTGGCGAAAGGTGCCCGGCAGCGTCAGCACGCACTGCCCGGTCGTTCCGCACAGATCCTGATCGACCACGACGCGCATCTCAGCCCTCCTGCCCATGCAGCCGTACCGGCAGCGCGCGGAATGTCCTAAGGAACGCGGAGGGCTCCCGGGTCGGCTGCTCGGCCAATGCCAGCGTGGGGAAGCGCGCCTGGATCCGCGGCAGGCTCTCGGCCAACTGCACCCGGGCCAGTTGCGCACCAAGGCAGAAGTGGATCCCATGGCCGAAGGTCAGCATGATCTTCCCGTCGATCGACATGCCAGGACTGGCGCCGTAGAACCGCACGGGATCGAAGCGATCGGGATCGGCGAAGGCGTCCGGGTCGCGATTGCCGGCCGCGATCAGCACGCGCACGTCAGCGTTCTTCGGGATCACCACGCCGCCCAGTTCGATGTCGCGCTGGGCGATACGCGGAATGGAGCTGAACATCGCGGGCGCGTCGTAGCGCAGAGCTTCTTCGACGAATGCCTTCACCCCCACGGCATCTCCCTTCAGCCAATGCCGCTGTTCGGGATACGCCAGCATCGCCAGGACCGCATGGCCGATGGCCGCGGCAGTGGTGGCGAAGCCGCCCAGCAGCATGCCCCACAGCATGCTGATCAATTCCGCATCCGACAGTATCTCGGCATCGCCGTCGTGTGCGCCGACCAGCATTGACACGATGTCGTGGCTGGAATCGGTGCGCTTGCGCTGTATGAGGTCGCCGAAGTAGGCCTGCACCCTGGCGCTGGCCGCGTCGCCCGCGGCGAGTTGGGGATCGCTGGCGTGCGGGCTCAGGCCTTCCAGAATGGCGCTGATGCCGGCGACGAGCCCGAACATGTCGTCCCGGGGCATGCCGAACAGTTCGCCGAAAACCAGCATGGGCAAGGCCAGCGCGAATTCCCGATGCAGGTCCACCGCATCCCCGCGCTCCAGCGCGGGCGCCATGCCGTCCAGGCGCGCTGCGACAATGTGAGCGATGGTCGGCCTCAGGTTGTCGATCTGGCCGATGGTGAAATCGCGCGAGATCAGCCGGCGCAGACGCGTATGCGTTGGTGGTTCCTTCATCGCTAAAGTGGACGCCAGCAAACTTAGCGACAGGCTGGTCGCCGCACGCGGGAAATAGCGCGCCAGTTCGCCCGGCGCCGGTCCCCGAAAAGCATCGCCCGTGGCCTTGAGCGCCCAGTAGATGTCGGCGTGACGGCTCAACAGAAAGAGGCCCGACGCCGCGCGATGTACCGGATCGTGCTCGCGCAACCACCGCATGAATGGGTACGGGTCCTGAATGCACCCTGGCGACGCCAGTTCGGCGAAGGCGTCCCGGCATGATGCCATGGTTTCTTGCACGTCCATCTTGGTCACCTGTTGGCTGGCTGATCTGGTCGGCGCGCGGCAGTCGCGCCGGCAACTCGAGAACATCGGGATTCCTGGTGGCGTCCGCGCATCACCAGAGCACCGGGAACTCCTCGAACCCGCCAGTGATGATCTCCTTGCGCAACTTCAGTTCTTCGGGCGCCACGGCCAGGCGCAGCGCGGGAAAGCGCTGGAAGATCGAACCGAACACCGCCTTGAGTTCCAGCCTGGCCAGCGCCAAGCCGACGCAGTTGTGGGGCCCGTAGGAGAACGCCAGGTGCGGGTTTTCGTCACGTCCGATGTCGAAGATTTCCGGGTCGTCGAAATGGCGCGGATCGAATGACGTCGCCGGCAGGCCGACCAGCACCTTGCTCTCCGCGGGAACATGCACGCCCGCGATGGTCACGTCGGTCCTCGGATAGCGCATGATGCCGTCCCAGCCGGCGCCCGGCGGGTACATGCGCAGGATTTCCTCTACCGCCTTGTCCACCAGGGATGGATCGCCGACCAGGCGTTCGCGCTGTTGCGGATGGCGGAACATGGCCAGCAGGCCGAATTCGATCTGCGCCACGGTGCTCTCGTGCCCCGCCACCAGCATGCCCGCCGCCAGGCCGATCGCCTCTTCCTCGGTCGCCTTGCCCTGGTCGACCGCCGCGAGCAGATCCGTCAGCACGTTGTCGCCCGGATCCTGGCGCTTGTCCCGCATCTTGCCGCGAATGTAGGCGCGGAGTTCTTCCCAGGCCAAGCGCGACGCGCTTCGCGGGCCGCTTTCATGCTGGTGCGTCATCACCTCGTCGGACAGCCCGGCGAAAAAGGCGTGATCCTCGTAGAGCACGCCCATCAGCGCGCCAATGACCATGGCGGGAAGCGGAAAGGAGAGGTGGCGCCGCAGATCGGCGGGCTGGGGCTGGGCCGCCAGCGTCTCGAGCAACTGCGCGGCGATCGCCTCGACCTGCTGCGCGAGCAGCTTCACCCTGCCGTTGCTGAAGGCCGACGCCACGATCGTGCGTAACCGCGTATGCTCGCCCCCCTCGTGCGAGACCAGCCATCCTGGCGAACCGAGAATCACCGAATCCGGGGTGAATGCCGCCGGCGGCATTCCCGCGGGCCGGAACGCCGCGTCGGACAACACCGCCCGGGCCTCGTCATAGCCTGTCACCCACCAGCCTTCGTGCCCGGACGGGAAGCGCACGCGGTGGATCGGACCGTTGGCCCGTAGCGCCAACATCTCAGGCGAGGGCTCAATGTGATCGACGCGCCACATCGGCAGCGTCGGCAAAGGTTGTTCGGACATGCTGGCACTTCACTCTATAGCGATGGAAGGGCGGAAGGTGACCGGCGGGCGCTGCGGTAGAGAAGACCTAAGACGGCATGTAGACGACGTCGTCGGAAGGCAGACCGATTATCAGGATCGGCTAACGCTTAACTGCCTAGGCAAACGCGCGGCGAGATGCAGAACGTTATCCTGTACCTTCGAGGTCAGGATAAAGTCGGTGTGGTGGGCCTTTGACTCGCCGCCGGCCAAGATTTCCTGCGCAAGGGTCGACAAGAGCGGCGAGCTGTTGGGTAAGGGCGGTTTCGCCGAGGACCCCATGCCCATAGACGCTATCCGACGCGGATTTGACATTTTGCTTTTCTTTCTTCGTTCCATTCGTGCCATCCACGAAATGAAAGTCGGTCGGCGGCTCCCGGCCCGCAACGAAGCGGCTTCAAAACTCGTGCCAATTTGGCCAACCGAAGAAAAAAATCTGTGATGCTTTTAGGGGCTTAGCCTGAGGCCAGAGAAGAGCTAGGCGAAATAGGCCGGTGTCGCGGGCCAACAAAGGCGACGGAAAAGTGTCGGACAGAACGCCTCGGCGACCTTTAGGTCGGGCTTGCGACATTCTGGTCCAGTTTCGAACATAAGAGGCGGCGAACAGACACGATTGGGGAATTCGATCCTCACGGGGCCAAGGCGCTTGCCCAAGAGCGCCCGCTCATGGTCGCTGCGACAGGCGCATGTTCGCGATAGCCGTGCCGGCGCACCAATGAACGCTAGCGCCACACGTTACGCAATGACTGGAGTGCCCTCCAGGCTCAGGTAATGCATCGGCTCGGCTTCCGGTTCGTCTTTGCCCAGCCGGGGCTGAAGCGCCGAATATCCGCACCATACAGCATCGTTGTTGCCTGTGTGACGAGGCGGTTATAGCGCGCGCCCGATCTTCTAAGACACGGCCTCCGAGAAGGAGGGGCGGTCCAACAGCCCCTCTATTCCAAATGGCACGCCGCTTGCTGCTCCTGGTTAGAGCACCATCAAATCACGATGAAAGCGACTTGCACCATGCCCGACACGCGAAGCTCCAGACCGTGGCCTGAGGAGACGGTGCCCCTTGCAGCTGAACATCGGGGCATCGTCTCCTCCGGAAGTCCGTTCTGGATGGCCGCTTTGCGCATGGCTGGTCCGATGCCGGCACGCCAACACGGGCAGCGCACGCAAATGCGGGTTGCCGGTTCTGTTCAGCATCTGAGTGCCGAAAAGCCTTGTCAAAGGGTCGTCACCCAAGCCAAAGCCGGCGGGTCACTGCCACATATCCACAACATGCTGAACCAGTCCAGTGACGTGGAATCCAGTGAAGCGGGTCTGTTGCGTGAAGTGACATTTCAGGCCCCCACATGCTTTGCGATATTGGCTCCTTCCGGCCGCTATCCCTTTTCCAAACGCACTATCGCTAGTGACCGATCCCGCTTCCGGCGCCATAGCCGTGGAAAGCAACCGGCTCGACGGTGTCCAGCTCGCTCAGATCGATTGCGTTCGGGTGGCCAAGACCAACCGCCAAGACGTTCCCATACGTCGGGAGGGAAAAAAGGAGGTTGCGAGCCGCGAGGCCCTCATTCCGTGCCGGGGATACGAGCCTTTGCCCGGTATTGCGCCAGCCTCTGCCAGAATTCAGCGCAGTCTTCTTCAGGAGCAACTTGATGACAGTTCGAAAGAAAGTTCCCTTCGTCACCTTTCTCACGCGTGTTCACGATAAGTCAGTCCAGGGGCCAAATCCATATCGCTGGCAAGAAAAAACATCTGACGACTACTTTGCCGGCAAGCGGGTCATCCTGTTCTCGCTGCCTGGCGCCTTCACCCCGACCTGCTCGACCTACCAATTGCCCAAGTTCGAAGAGCTCTATGATCAGTTTGCGAAGCAGGGAATTGACGCGATTTACTGCCTCTCAGTCAACGATGCCTTCGTCATGAATGCGTGGGGAAAGTCCTTGGGCCTGAAGCAGGTCCAGCTCATCCCCGATGGCTCAGGCGAGTTCACACGCAAGATGGGCATGCTGGTTGCCAAGGACAATCTCGGATTCGGGATGCGCTCATGGCGCTACGCCGCCCTGATCAACAATGGCGTGGTGGAGCACTGGTTCGAGGAGGAAGGTTTCTCCGACAACTGCGAGGCCGACCCGTATGGCGTTTCATCCCCGCAAAACGTTCTCGAAACGCTGAAAGCCGCCGCATGACCTAGAAAACGTCTCACTGGCGCCATTGCAGGCCCCAAGAGGCTCCTCGACAGGATTATCGCACTCACCATGCAATCTTCAGCAAGCCTGTTTCAGCGCCAGAAGCAATCCATCGTCGCATCGCCTCAACTCATTGAGTCGATTCGCTTGCTGCAACTGGCGCATACCGAACTGCATCAGTTCGTGGAGGGGGAAATCGAGAAGAACCCGCTCTTGGAATCTGCGTCAAACGATGGCGGGCCTTTTGACGATGCTTCGATTTCGGGAGCGGATCAGCCTGTCGGCTTTGGGGCAAACGCCGTTGAAGGTGCGACCGGGGCAGGGTCGCCTGAACGGCTCGGGCAATGGAAATCACTTCGCAACACGACCAACAACCCGCCGGGCAATGGCCCTTCCCTCGACGAGTTTGCCACCCTCGCCGAAACATTGCACGACCATGTCGCTCGTCAGATCGCCCTCACTGCGTTCACACCACAGGAGCGGCTGATCGCTGGCCAGCTTGCCGCCGATCTGGAAGACACTGGCTATCTTCGGGCAAACCTTTTGGAGCTGGCCGAGAGCCTAAATGTCCATGAGGCTGTTGTGGAACGGGTTCTCGGAACCTTGCAGCAATTTGATCCACCGGGAGTTTTTGCGCGAAGTCTCAGAGAATGCCTCGAGATTCAGTTGCGCCAGCGAAACCGGCTCGACCCGGCAATGGCAGCTTTGGTTGCCCATCTTGAAATGCTTGCGCGACGCGATTTTGAGGCGCTGAAGCAGCATTGCGGCGTCGATGAAGAAGACCTTCTCGACATGATGCATGAGGTTCGTGCGCTCGATCCAAAGCCTGGGAACAGATTCGAATCCGGTGCGTCTGAATCAATCATACCCGACGTCTGGGTCACGCCCTCGCCGCAAGGCGGGTGGCAGATCGAACTTGATCCCGCCACCCTGCCGAAGCTGCTGATCAACCAAACCTACTATGCCGAAGTCACGCGTCAGACTGCCCAAAATTCGAAAGATCAAGCATTTCTCGACGAATGCTTGCAAAATGCGAACTGGCTAATCCGCAGCCTCGATCAGCGCGCCAAGACCATTGTCAAGGTTGCGGCTGAAATCGTGCGTCAGCAGGATGCCTTTTTGGAACATGGCGTCGCCCACCTGCGGCCTCTCAATCTTAGAACCGTCGCTGACGCGATCGGCGTGCACGAGTCTACGGTAAGCCGGGTGACCTCGAACAAGTACATGCTTACCCCGCGCGGAGTCTTTGAACTGAAGTATTTTTTCACCGTCGCGATCGCGTCCTGCCAAGGCGGCGATGCGCACTCCGCCGAAGCTGTCCGGCATCGGATCAAAGCGATCATTGCCGCAGAATCTCCCGGCGACGTGCTTTCCGATGAGGACATCGCTGTCCGGCTGAAGGAAACCGGCATCGATGTTGCGCGCCGCACCGTCACAAAATATCGCGAAGCAATGAACATACCCTCCTCCGTGCAACGCCGCCGGGAAATGCGCTTGTGTTTTTAGATTTGGGTCAAGGCAGCCAACATCACGTTGCATTGCATCAAAGTGGAGACTTCGTTCATGACCCAATCCGCAGCAGGTGTCATGGACGCTGTTCTGCACCCAGAAAAGCCCGTCCCACCGTCTGGTCCCGCATGGGGTGCGGTCATTTCGCTTTCCTTGGGCACCTTCGGGCTGGTCACGGCAGAGTTTCTGCCTGTCAGCCTGCTCACGCCCCTCGCGCGTGATCTCGGTATCAGCGAGGGAGCGGCTGGACAGGCGATGACGGCGACAGCTATCGTCGGGGCGATCTCGGCGCCGACGGTGGCCATCATCACAAAGCGCCTGGACCGCAGGACCGTCATGTGGACAATGACGCTGCTGCTGATCCTGTCGGACGTTCTGGCGGCCGGCGCGTGGTCGCTGGCGGTTCTCCTGACTGCACGCGTCGTGCTCGGCATAGCGCTCGGAGGCTTCTGGTCAATGTCGGCAGCACTGGCGATGCGGCTCGTTCCAAGCCACCTCCTGCCGCGCGCTATGTCGATCATCCTCACCGGCGTTTCCGTAGCTACCGTCTGCGCAGCTCCAATCGGCGCCTATGTCGGCGATATCTGGGGATGGCGAAGCGCCTTCATGCTCGCCGCAGCCGGCGCCGCCGCTACACTGCTCGTGCAACTCATAACCATTCCGAGACTGCCTCCGATTGGAGTGGCTAGCTTCCGAAGCCTGCTGGATGTGGCCAAGATTCCGATGGTCAAAATTGCGCTTTTGGTCGTCCTGCTGGTCGCTTCCGGCCACTTCGCCGGAATCACCTATATCCGCGCCTTCCTCGAGAAGATTCCCGCGCTGGATGTAGAAACGATCTCGCTTGTGTTGCTTGCTTTTGGCATCGGCGGATTTTTCGGCAATCTGGCCGGCGGGCTTCTGGCCGAGTACAGTCTCAAGGCAGTCGCGGCCCTTGCACCGCTGCTCATAGCGATAGCCGCTGTTTCGCTGCTGACGGCGGGAGCATCGGCCTTGGCCTCGGCGATTGCTGTTGCCGCGTGGGGGTTTGCCTTCGGCGCGGTGCCAGTGGGATTGCAGACGTGGATGGTACGGAGGGCTGTTCCCGAGCAGGCCCAAAGCGCCGGTGTGCTGCTGGTCACAGTATTCCAAGTGGCAATCGCCGCCGGCGCGATTTTCGGCGGACTATTGGTGGAGAATGCGGGGATTACCAGCGCCATTGCCTACAGTGCTGTTGCCACGTTCGTCGCTGCCCTCATAGTGTTCGTGCTCGGCCCGAAGCGCGAAACCTAGACCGCCTGACAGGAGAGAGGTCTCAGCAGCGCAGCGGGACAAGAGATGCGATGCACGGCGCGGCGCGGTCCTCCGCACGATTACGCATGGACCAGCGCAAGCGCCTCGCCGGCTTCACCTCCGGGCCACGCGACCTTCGCCGCCAGACACGCGAACCTCGCCGGCACCGGTTCCATTTGGCGTCGGTGAGCGCTGCCGGCGCGATGGAACCCTTGCTGGCGGTCATATCCTTTACGACGAGCCGGCATTCTGGGCAAGCGACAGCTACGCGCCGGCCATGCCCGTCAGAACGCCGGTGACGATGCCGCTCGATAGCGCAGACAGGTCGCGAATTGCCAGTCGTGTCAACGGCGGCCGGATTATCGTCGACCGCGCCTACCTTGTTTCGGCCGCAGACTATCGTTCGGCAGCTTGATGATGTTGACAACATAGCCTAGGAGCTATGTATGACTTTGGAAGTCGTTTTTGGCGATGAGTTCGATGGGGAGTTCGAGGCGTTGCCCCAGACAGTCCAAGATGAGCTATTGGCCTCCGCTAAGCTGCTCGGTGTGTTTGGCCCCAGCTGGGGCGACCGCATGCGGATACCTTGAATGACTCGTCGTTCGCGAACATGAAAGAACTTCGCTTCGATGCTGATGATGGTGTCTGGCGGGTTGCGTTCGCATTCGACCGGAAGCGGAAGGCGATCCTGCTCGTCGCCGGCGATAAGTCGGGCGTGAGTGAGAAGGGCTTCTATAAACGTCTGATCGCCAAGGCGGACAAGCGCTATCAAGGGCATCTCGACCGTTTGGCGGCGGCGAAGAAGGAGAAGAAGTGATGGGACGCAAGCTTGATGACCTAATCGCTGCGCTCCCCGCGGATCGTCGGGAGCGGGTCGACGCGCGTTTCGAAGAGTTAAGGGGAGAAGTCGAGAGTCTCGGCGATTTGCGGCGTGCCGCTGGAAAGGCCCAGGCCGAAATCGCTTCGGTCCTCAAGATCAAGCAGCCTTCGGTCTCGAAGATCGAGAAACAAGCCGACATGTACTTGTCTACTCTTAAAAGCTACGTCGAGGCGATCGGGGGGCAACTCGAACTCGTCGTTCGCCTTCCCTCGCGCGCGCCCCTCCGTATAGAGCGGCTCGGCGACGTCGTGGCTCCCAAAGCCGTCTCCGTGCATAGCGTTAAAAGACCGGCAGGTGGACGTAATCGCACAAAGGCCGCACGCGCCGGCTGACCTCACTCTGTTCGGCTAAAGACTACCGATGGGGGCGAGATGCTCTCGTCCATGCGACGAGTAGGTATGAGCAACGTCCTAGTTAGCCCAGCTCGCGGCAAGGTAACGGAGGCCGACATAGGTGTGAGCTGCGGATGCCGGCGACTTTGGCTGCCTCCTGGACTGCGCGGTGCAATTGCCTCGATGAGATCGGCGCGGTGAAGCTGCGCCCCGGGGAACAGTCAGCCATGGGGGAGCATCACCCCGCGCCACCTGCCTTCGCGCCACCACAGCCGGAGCAGTTCCAGAAATTGCAGCGAGAGCATAGCGTTGCGGTCCCTGCGTCCCTTGGCCTGTTCGACGCGGATCAGCATGCGTGTCGAGTCGATGTCGTCGATCTTGAGGTGCGCAACTTCAACACGCGCAGGCCCGCGCGATAGGCGACGCCGAGCGCGGCCTTTTACTTGATGCCGGGTGCGGCTTCGAGCAGCCGCGCCGCTTCCTCCACGCTCAGCACCTCGGGCAGCTTGCGCTAATACCTCATGATCACCAGCGCACGCGCCAGATCCCGACGCTTCAGCGTCACGAGGAACAGGAACCGCAGTGCCGAGACGGCGCCAATTGATCGTCGCAGGGCCGCCGCCGCTCTCATGCTGATGCAGCTGGAATCGACGGATGTCCGCAGCCGTCGCCGTGTCGGGCGAGCGGCCAAGGAACACAGCGAAGCGCCGGAGGTGACGAACGTAGTCCTGCTGGGTATGGGAGCCCAGGCCACGCATGAGCATGTCGTGCTGCATGCGCTGGCGAAGCGGAGAGATTGGTGCATCGGTCGACAGGGTAGCCATGGCGAGTTCCTCTCGTTGAACGGAACTCCAAGATCAGATCGACGCCTCTTGGCTGAACATGATCAACCCGGAGACAGCTGAACCGTACGCCGCCCTGCTGGCAAGCACCGCACGATGCAACCAGTTGAAGCTGAGTTGCGCGCCATCGTTGGCCTTTTCAACGGCACTCGCACTGACGTACGTGAACTTTTGGGCCTTCCGATTGCAAACGAATGCGATCGTCGCCTGGCTGTTGTTGCCACGAAGGAGGCGGAGAAGAAGGCCAGAGCTGCCGTGCAAGCTGAGACAATCAAAATCAATCGGCAGAAAGAGCTTGCGGAGTACGCCGAAACGGTACTCAACGACCCCGGCGCATGGCTGAACGAGTCACATCCTGATCTTGACGGTCGCTCGCCTTCGGAGGCCGCCTATCATGGCTATCACGCCGCCGGGAAGGCGCGTGAAATCCTTTCCGCGATTGAACGCCGCCAACGGGCTGACCGTGACAACCTAGCCGAAGCAAATTTGTGGCGTCAGAAATTGCGGAAAGCGGTTGAACAGCGATTGAGCAAGGATGAGGCCGAAGCGTTCCTGAGCGACAGAGATGAGGATTACAATCGCTCGACAGCCACCATCTTCTGCCGAGACGAGGCAAGCTTTCGATCGGTCCTCCGTAAGCTAGAAATCTGGATCAACGCGTTCGTCTCTAGGCGCCACCACCCATTTTGAGATCTGCAGGCTTGTACAGCCCTTGAGACCAAGGGTTTGAGAAACAGGCCAGAAAGGGCTGGCGGACACACGCACCACCCAGTCCGGCCTTAAGCTACGCGGATTTTTAGCCTAAGAACCGCGCGAAAAAGCCAGGTCTTGGCACGCGGCGCATGACAATAGTGCCGGCCGTACTCAATGCGGCTTCGGCCTTTCGGTTGGTCCAGTAGTGACCAGAGAGCTCGCCGGTCCTTGCGATGAACTCGACAATGCCGGCCCCGTAATGCTGTCTCACGTCAGTCGGTTCAAGACTGGTGTTATCCAACTGTTCATAGACGTAGCTCAGCTCTGGCCGATCTGGCTTTGCCCAGCGTGGACGAACGAAGCGAGTGCGGCTCACTTTTTTTGTTCCGTCCGGCGTAATTTCGATCGAAATGTCGAACAGGCTCGATTCTATCGTGACAGTCGCCTTGGTAACCAATTCATCGGCTTGTGTCAGTCCCGTGGCGAGAGCATCGAAGGAAGGAGCTTCGCGCTTAGCGGCCAAGTACAAGCGCTGCACCTTGGGCCAGTTGGACCGAATTTCGGCACGCCATTCCCCGTCAAGCCATGGAAACCACCAGTATTTCGCAAAAGTTATCCAGTGCAGAACGCGCAAAATTGGTCGGATACTAAGCAGCACGATCGCGCAACTGATGAATAGTGCAATTTTGGAAGTCCATTCAAAAAGATCTCGGGGACTTGCCGCATAGCCAAAATGGAGAATTCCCACGCAGAACGCCACGATTACCAGCACGAGCGTACTCAGAATCAGACTGCGACTCATTGCGAAGATCATTGCAAAGCCCCCTCACTCCCGGCCGCGATCGCGTGCAGCACGGTAGAACTCCTCTTTACCTCGATGGAACACGGCCAAGCCGAAGTCACGACTCGAAATGCCGGTGGCCAGCACCCCGGGGAGCGTCGATCCAAACAACGCTGCGAGATAACGCCCACCGAAGCGTTTCTTTCTGTCAATGCGTGCCGCAGGAACGATAGGTGGCGAAAAATATTGAGCAACCCTGGTCACTTCGAGGTTTGGCTTAAGAACATGAAAGCCATCATGAAGTTCATGCCAAGGATGCGAGATCGCCGCCAACGCTGTTGCAGTTTCGGCATCATCGGTGAGATTGCTTGTCGGGCGCAGCGAAATGATCGGCAAGTATTCAGGAGATTCCGCCACTATCAACCCAATTCCGGAGAAATCTGACCCTGCGCGAACGTCGACTTCCTCAAGAAGGCTCACCAGTTGCTTGATCAATTTTTTGGGTGCGGCCGACGTCATGGTGCTGAACTGCGCGCTTTTGGAATCGAATGCAAACCGTTACAACATTGTGTTTGTGCGAGCTGATCTGCCCAATTTTTTGGTTACCTGAAGCTGGGGTGGTCCAGAGGCGCATGGTAGAAATCCATTCGACTTTCAGACCAAGCCTGTCCTGGCGCGCCATCCTGGACCCGATCGGATCTGAAAGTGGCGCAAGGTCTAGCACAAACAGCCAAAACGGCAAAAAATCAAGCCTTCGTCAGACTCCTGTAGATATCGCGCCTATACTCCTTGAAACCCCTGCGTGCCTCGCCCATGTTCAGATCAAAGTAAGAATCGGCCAGGTGGGGAATGACTCTAGCAAATGCGCACGCGCTTTTTTACGGCCTCAAAGCCGAGCCGAGCTATCTGGCGAACCTAGATGTAAGCGACGATGAACGCGCACAACTGATGGAAGCGCGCAGTGAAATTCGCGCGACATTGAAGGCCGCGGCATCACAAATCCAACTGACCGACAACTACTGGCAGGATTCGTATCGTCAGAAAGTCAACTGGCGGCAACGACCCGAAATCCAAGTCAAGTTCATGACCCAAGGCAGCTTCGCCTACCGGACGCTCAACGAGCCCGCGCAAAAGCCCAAGCAAGAAATCGACCTTGACGACGGCATGTACGTGCCCGTCCAGTTCATCGCCAACGGCGAACCCGCACTTGCCGCGAAAGGCTTGTTCGAGTTTGTGGATTCAGTGCTGATACCGCTTTGCGACGCGCGAGGCTGGGTCCGTGATACGACCAAAGCTTGTTGTGCAAGGGTGAAATTGTGGCCGGGTGCTCACATCGACATTCCGATCTATTCAATCCCACAGGACCGCTTCAATCAACTTCGTGAAAGTCTCGCAAAGGCGCATATAGCCGTAGCAACACGCGGTTCCGTTAAAGGTGGCTGGAAACTACCTTCAGATAAGATCATGTTGGCTCAACGAGACGGGAGTTGGGTTCAGTCCGACCCGCAGATGATACACGATTGGGTCGACGGCCGATCGGAGAGATACGGGCCGCCGTTTCGACGTCTTTGCCGTTTCTTCAAGGGCTGGCGCGACTACACTTGGGAGAAGTCGGTGCTCTCCTCGATCTGCCTGATGCGTGCAATCGACATGGCTCTCTCGGAACTCCCGGGCCTTCCGAGAGGCGATCGCGACGATGAGTTGATACTGGAGATTGCGAAGCGCCTGCCCAGTATATTCGACGGAACGATCGTCAACCCGGTTCTGTGGCATCTTTGCATCAATGACTGGAGCGACCAAGATCGCAACGAGATCGTAAGAGGCGCGGTCGCGCTTCGAGGTGAAATGGAAGCCGCCCTCGAACGCACGGGCGACGCAGAACAGGTTGTGCTGAAACTGCGGAACCGTTTCGGCACGCGCATCCCTTATCGGCCCGACGCGATTAAAATGGCGCCAAAAATTTCAGCGATCCAAAAGGCGGCGGCCGCGGTTGTCCCCGCACCGCGTATTATTGCTTCGACTTCGGGCTAATGAATTCAAGCGACGCACTGGCTATCGTCGATGCGACCTTGCGCAATGCCGGCTTCGCTCCTGCCGGTGTAGGGCCAGCCGATTATGACGGCCAGATAAGAGTGCATGGCAGGCCCGTCGATGTTTCCATATCGATCCCCGATATGCGCTTTGCAACTCGCCCTCGGATCACACTCAAAGATCGCACTCAGATTCCGGTCGAAACTCTCGCGCATGTCGAAGAGGAGACCGGGATTTGCTATGCCTCCGGGGCTGGGCTTCCTTTAGATCTATATCAGCCTGGCGAGGCGATTTTGCGAGTGCTCGAAGAAGCGAGCAGGACACTGGAGCTTTCCTACCGAGGGAAAGGCCCCGCCGAGTTGATAGACGAATACCAATCTTACTGGAAGTCAGACCTGACAGTGCGCTGCATGCTTCCGCGAGATGAGGTTGCAGATGGCAGGCGTGCAACTCTCTTTCTTGCCAAGCGTGAAGGCAAGGTGGAATTTCTATGCATCTCAAGTGAAGAGAAACTACGCGGCTACGAGTCAGCATTTCCCCGTGCAGTTGAGTTCTGGCGAACGGAAAAGCTCGTTGGGCCTATAGGTATCATGATGGCGCCGCGGACGCTCGCAGACCTCAAGAAGTGGCTGGTAGGACATCCTGATCTGCACCGCGATTGGCGAAGGCTTGTGCAGTTCCTATGTGCGGACAACTGTCTCTTTATCTCCGCGCCAAACGCTCTGCTTGGCATTTCCGTCAATTTTCCGCAAGACCTCAAGCATGCAGTGTCGAAAGGTAATATACGTCAACAGGCGCTGCTTGGTATCGCAGAAACGCTAGCCACCAAAATCACTCTGGACAGATATTCGGGTCAATGGTCGAGTCTGACTGACGTGACAAATCGAAACAATCAAAGCGAAAATACCCTGCAGCAAAAATCGATAGCCCTCATTGGCTGCGGCACGATCGGTAGCAATCTTGCTCGCATGCTCGTCCAGATAGGCGCGGGCAGTTGCAAGCCTTTTAGCCTCTTCGACAACGAAGTTTTGGCCCAAGGCAACATCGGGAGACATTTGCTTGGCTTTACCGAGATCGGAAAACCAAAAGCCTCAGCTGTCGCGGCCGAGCTAGAGCGGTTTCACCCGCAGGTGCATGTAGCTGCCTACGAGCAAGATGCGCTCGAACATTTGGACGTGCTGGGTAAACATGATCTGATAATCGATGCGACAGGGTCCTGGAACGTACAGTCGGCCATCAACGAATGGTATCTAGATAACTCCGCCATTCAGACTAGCGCACTTCTTCACTCTTGGGTGTTTATGAACGGCGCGGGCGTGCAGAGCTTTCTCAATTTAAGAGACGAGTTCAGTTGCTTCCGGTGTTTGAAGCCCGTCTTCGATGGACCTTGGCGCTTTCCGGTCGGAGACGAGAAGGACGAACTGAATTTGCAGCCTGCGACTTGTGGGGACGGCTCATTCATCCCCTTCACGATCGACGCGCCGATGATGGCAGCCAGTCTGACAACGCGTGCGGCGCTCGATTGGGCTAACGGCCATCCGGGTCCGCGGCTCAGGTCCGCTGTGGTCGATCTGCGCCGCGGGCGGGTGCAAGGACCACGTTTTCCGAGACCTTCTGAATTCTGCCCCGCATGTGCGTCGAGACGAACGTCAGCATGACGCAGGTACTGGTGCCGAAATCGGTCTTGGATAAAATTCGCGAACACGAAAATAACTGGCCGAGACTAAGCGAACGCGGCGGTCTTCTCCTCGGCTACCGCAAAAACGATGCAATTCAGATCGACAGCGCTACCTTCCCGGGGCGGTGGGACTATGCCACTCCAACCCTCTTCCGGAGATCTGAGCAAGGTCACAAGCTTCGGGCCCTTCGAGAGTGGGTGCGCTCGGGGCAGACGATCGATTGGGTTGGCGAATGGCATACACACCCAGGCGGAGTAGCCGAACCGTCCTTTGTCGATCGGCGCAGTTGGCGGCGCATCGCGGGTCATACAAAAAGACTGATGGCTTTTCTGATCTTCAACGACACTCAAATGTATGCTGGTTTGCAATCGCCGCACGTGAGTCGCGTTAAGAAGCTGACGCTCGACGAGGAAAACGACGTAGCGAAACTCTTTACCTAAACGTTTGGCGTAAAATCAACTTGCCGCTTGACCGCCAAGCTCCGCTACTTTGAAGCATGCGTTCTTCATTCGTCAGTTAGCTTGAAAGCTTCAGAAAGTTTGGCTTGAGAAAGTCGCTGCTGCCAGCCTTGGTTGCCTCTGAAACGCGAGGTTTACGGGATCTCGCTCGCATAGGAGGACGCGGGATGCGCGTGTTGGTGCGCTGAAAAGGGCGATTTGCGAAACTCCTCTCAGCCCATGCAGTGGTCCACGGAGCTAACCGGAAATATAACCGGCATGGATAGCGGTATGATTCGCATCTTTTCCCATGAAATCCGGCATATACAAGCGGCATGAAATGCGGCATAATTTCCGGCATGGGCACTAGCGCGATGGAACCGATGCTACCCGAAGAGGGTGTGCGCGATCTTGAGGACACGACAGCGCAGTTGCTGTTGGATGCCGGCCGCCTTGCCGGCCGCATGCACCCGATCGTGCGGGAGACTGTTGGTGCGCTCGTGCGCTCGATGAATTGCTACTATTCAAACCTGATCGAGGGCCACGATACTCATCCGCGCGACATCGACCGTGCGCTAGCAAATGACTTTTCGAGTGAACCCAAGCAGCGCGAACTCCAGCAGGAGGCTGTTGCGCATATCTACGTGCAGCAGTTGATCGATGAGCAAAAGGATCCGGAGATCTGGCCGGCGACTGCAACCTACGCTCGCTGGCTGCATGAGCGATTTTGTGAGCGGCTGCCAGAAGAGTTCCTTTGGGTCGAGAATCCTGACACGGGCGAACGGCTCCGAGTGGTGCCTGGCCAGTTAAGAACCCGCGATGTCCGTGTTGGGCGTCACGAACCTCCGCTTCACGGTGACCTGCCACGATTCCTCGCCCGGTTCGATCAGGCTTATACGGCCCCAACTCTATCGCGCCTACGTCAGGTCCAGTCTGTTGGCGCTGTCCATCATCGCTTCCTTTGGATCCATCCCTTTCTCGACGGCAATGGGCGTGTTGCGCGACTGATGTCACACGCACTCCTGAAAAGGCTTGGCATTGGCACAAGTCTTTGGTCGGTCGCGCGCGGCCTTGCGCGTGAAGAGACCCGTTACAAACAGTTGCTGATGGCGGCCGATGGTCCTCGGGAAGGCGACCGCGACGGGCGCGGGAACTTGACACAGCGCGGTTTGGTCGCCTTCTCACGATTCTTTCTTGAACGCGCGCTCGATCAGATCGCCTTCATGGGCGAGTTGCTTGAGCCCGACGTGTTACTGCGCCGGATGGAACTGCATATCGAGGAAGAAGTCCGTGCCAAGCGGCTGCCACGAGGTAGTTTCGTGGTACTCCGAGAGGCAGCGCTCAATGGCGAGGTCGAGCGCGGCCGGGTGCCGTCTCTCACTGGCTACGAGGAACGCGCGGCGCGGATCATCAGTTCGGCGCTGATCGATCGGGGCATGCTGACATCGTCGAGCAGTCGGGCACCGCTTCGGTTGGGTTTTCCGGCCAATATAGCCGAGCGCTGGTTTCCGAGGCTTTATCCGCTCGATGCAGGGTCAGGGCCGTGAGCGGCGCCGTCCCCCTTATCCGACGGTTCACGCCGATCTCCCGCCAATATCAGGACGCAGATGTCGATCTTGAAAACATCTGGACGATCCTCGATCGGGGTAAGCGCCTTGAATGGGGATCGCTTCGCGACGCTTATCGATGCGTGATCCTTGCCGATGCCGGCGCGGGCAAGACGTTTGAGCTTAAGGCGGAGGCGGAGCGTCTTGCGGCACGTGGCCGCAATGCCTTCTTCATCAGGATCGAGGATATCGACGAGGCGTTTGGGGCCGCGTTCGAGGTCGGCAAGCCGGAGGCTTTCGAGGCGTGGCTAGCGGGAACCGGCGAAGCTTGGTTCTTCCTCGATTCCGTGGACGAGGTCAGGCTCGAGGCGCCGCGCGCGTTCGAGACGGCCATTCGCGCCTTTGCCAGCCGTATCCACGATGCACGGCAGCGCGCGCATGTCTATATTTCGAGCCGGCCATACGCTTGGCGATCTAGGATCGACGGTGCGTTGATAGAAGAACTGCTGCCCTATGAGCCGCCCGTACGCGAGGCGACCGGCGATGAGGCCGAGCCCGAGGTGTCAGCGGCCAAGAACGATGCCAAGCCGGGCCTTGAACTCTTTCGACTTGCTCCACTTGACCCCGACGATATCCGCATCTTTGCCGGCCATCGGGGAGTGAGCGATGCCGACGCGTTGATCGAGGCGCTCGAACGCACCGATCTATTCGTCATCGCCCAGCTTCCGTTCGATCTGGAAGACATCCTCGCCGTCTGGGGGGAGACCGGCTCGCTTGACAGTCGCCTGGCGGTACTCGAACGCGGTCTCCGGCGCAGACTTGCGCCTTCAGCCGGCAGGCTCGTCACACTATCGTTAGAAAAGGCGGTGGAAGGCGCCCGCCGCATCGCGATTGCAACGACACTCACCGGCGAGGCCAACATTCAGATGCCCGGGGCCTCTGGCGGGGGGATCGATGCCGTCGCAGTTCTGCATGACTGGACGATCGCCGAGATCCTTGAGCTGCTCGGCCGGGGAGTGTTCACCGACGCGATTTACAAAATGGTGCGCTTCCGCCATCGCGAGAGCCGCGAACTGCTGGCGGCGCAGGAGTTGGCCGGCGCGCTGGCGAACCCCGAGCTTCGCGCCAAGATTGAGGCTTTGCTATTCCGCGAAGTCTACGGGGAAGCCGTGGTCGTGCCGCGCACGCGTCCGCTGCTACCATGGCTCATCCTCTTCGATGAGCGCGTACGAGATCGGGCTCTCGCTTTGCAACCGGAGATCATCACCGAAGGCGGCGATCCAGCCCGCCTGCCGATCGAGGTTCGGAAGCGCATCTTGCGCGATCTTGTCGAGCGCATAGCCACTGGAGACTCACGCGGTGGCGACAACAGCGCGATTGCCAGGATCGCACAACCCGACCTTACCGATGAGACGTTGGCGTTGCTCGGCGCCTATGGTGACAATGATGACGTCATCTTCTTCCTCGGCCGGTTGGTGTGGCAGGGTGCTATGGCGGTCGCCGCCGAACGACTGTCCCCAGTCGCGCGTGATCCTGACCGTGGCATCTACGCGCGTATTGTTTCGACCCGTGCGGTCTCGACGATCGGCGGTGCTGACGCTGGCAGGGAGTTATGGTCTGCGCTGAATGCATCCGGTGTAGTGCTGCCGCGCCGGCTTTTGGGCGAACTTGTCGATGGGGCGCCACCAGATCTCGCTTCGGTCGACCTTTTGCTCGCGTCACTAGAAACGGTCGAGTCGCACGAACGATTCGAGACCACAGGCCTTAGTCAGGCTATTCGCAGTCTGATCGATCGGCTACCGCTAACCAGCGACACTGCCCCGGAGCGGCCATTAGTTCGACTCATCGAGGGATTGGCCGATTTCCTCGCGCGCGAACCGCATATCCAACGACGCGAATGCAAGATCTCGGAAACCCTCCGCTGGCTGATGGCGCCGGCAATGCATGCCGTCGAACGCCTAATCGTCAGCCGCTCGCAAGCCTGCTTCGACCCCGCCCCGCTGGCGGTACTGAGCCAGGCGCCTGCCCTGCGACATTGGGGCGCCAGCGAAGAACACGAGCATCGGACCAAGCTTAACAAGTTAGTCCCGCGGTGGACGGCACTGAATGATGCACTGTTCTGGCACACGGTCGCGATGGTACGCGAAGCACGTGAGGACACTGACAAGCCGGTGGACGACGACTGGACCGTCAGTTGGATGGGTCACTTCTGGGCATTTGACGAACCAAGCTTCTCGCGCACGCTTGGTTGGACCAGAACGCGAGACTTAGCTGATGATCGTTCGCTGGCATTGTCCCGGACGTTTCGTACCTATGCGCAGAACCGGCGTCCTCGTAGTTGGCGCCGGCTTCTGTGGCGGTCGGTTGGCGGCGATCCTATTCTGGAATCCAAACTCAAGACCTTAATGCGCCCGATGGCGTCGCCAGAGCGGAGGCGGTGGCGCGCCAATGAGCGCAAATGGGCACAACGTCGCCGCAGGCGCGACGAGAATGAGGCGGCCGGCCGGGCGGCGCTCGTCGCACGACTCAAGGCAAATCCCGACCTCGTGCGCGAGCCGGCTGGCCTAGAACCCGGACAGATGAGTTGGGACCAAGCTCATCTGCTGCAGAGTGTTGAGGGCGATGGGATGCGAATCAGCCGCGGCGCTGGTAGCAAATGGCAGATGCTCATTCCCGAATTCGGCGAGGCGGTCGCCGTGGCTTTTCGCGATGGTGCTCAGCTACATTGGCGCGCCTATCGCCCAACCCTGCGCTCAGAAAATGGCGGTAGCAACTCCATTCCCTATGCGTTGATCTTCGCAATGGCAGGGCTCGAGATCGAGTCCGGCGATGATGGGAGGGGCCTGACCCAGCTCGGCAACGACGATGCGTTGCATGCCCTGCATTACGTCTTCTCCGAGTTGAATGGTTTTCCGCACTGGCTTGAACCGCTCTACCGTGCCCATCCTGAAGCCGGTTTCGATCTGATTTGGGGCGAGACGCGCTGGGAACTGGCCAATAGCGGTGCCAAGCCGATGCATTACATGCTCCACGACCTGGTCTACCACGCGCCTTGGCTACACGCGGCCTTGGCACCGTCGATCCATGATTGGCTGTCCGAGCATGGTGCCGCGAATGGCGATTGCCTGCGCCATGGATGCACGATCATGATCAGCGGTGGACTTTCGACCGCCTCTCTCGCCGCCCTCGCCCGTCGTCGTGTTGAGGACGCGACTACTCCCGCGAACCAGTTTGCCAGTTGGCTCGCCATGTGGGTGGATTGCGCTCCCGACGCAGCGATCCCGGTCCTCGACGCTCATCTCGAATCGCTCTCGTCGCCCGACGACGCACGCTTTGCCGAGGAGTTCGTCGTCTCTCTCGTAGGCGGCAGTTATCAGTCGGGCTTGTCGACTAGCGCCTGGAAAAGTCCTCAATTTCTCAAAGCGCTCTATGTGCTGATGCACCAACATATCCGATCGAGGGAAGACCTCGATCGTGCGAACGGCCGCGTCTATTCGCCCACGACGCGCGATGATGCCCAAGATGCCCGTAACAGTTTGTTCAATCTCCTTTCGGCGATCCCAGGCGAAGCAACCTATCGGGAGATTTTGACCCTTGCCGAGGATCATCCCGAGCCGAGTTACCGCGTACATATGCGCCGCCGGGCTTATGCCCGAGCGGTGGAGGATAGTGACCGGGAGTGGTCGCTCACCGACGCGCTGATCCTGAGTGGGCAGATGAGGCGCAAAGCAGCCAATTAAACGTAAAATATTCGGGGCTAGTATTGACCCGCGCTACCGGGCTTGGGTGCAACTCAGAAAGGTCGAAGAGAGTGCGCGAACATACGCGATTCTGCCGGTGCGGCCGTCTGAGTCCCTTTGATACCAGCGCCGGGACTCGGTTGAAGCAAAACCAGATCTAAACCGCATAAACTCACCGCGAATGGTCCGTTAGCAGACGATCTCTACAACAGCGCTGTATTGGCGGTAGCCCTCTCCCGACTCGAACCCCCGAATAAGCGGTTCGATCATGCTTGCATCACTGTATGTCCAGGGCCGTCAACTTCCTTCATGAGCGCGCGAAATTCAGCTGGAGGCGCAAGGCAGAAAGTTCGAAAAGCTTCCAGGAACCCCAGCGCGCGCGCCGCCGGAAACTGGCCGAGAATGATGGCGGAGCCGCAGCAACGAAATTGATGGCGACGCCGGAGACAATCTGGCCACCCCAATGGGTGATCGAGGCGAAACTGTGCACCAGCGCGAACAATGACGGCGGTGAACCGCGGCCGCCCAGGCGCCGCAACCGCCAGGCAGGCGAGCAGCAACGGCCCGGAGAACACCAGTTGCTCGGCGGCGATGGTGCGGGCCGCATCCCGCACCGCCATCATGACGGCGCCCGCCGAAGTGAGCATGGCGACTAATCGGACAGCAGGCACAGCATTCAATCCCCGAAGGCGTCAGTCTACGTTCGTAAGAGACATATGGCGCGGCGCGAGCGCTGCGGCTGTACGACAGACGAAAGCGGTTCTCAATCCGAGGCGATGCCGTTCTTGATCCGTGTGAGGCGGCTTTCGCCTTCCTCCGGGCCGAAGCAGCTTTCGACATCATTGCATTCCCGGCAACTGGGCGCGCTGCACAGCGAAAAGCCTTCGGCCTCGCAGAGCTTGCGATAAAAGTATTTTTTCCATTTCATGTTTTGGGTGTTGCCGGCCGCCAGCGTCGGAAAATGCGAGGCGAGCAGGCGGCCGAGGTCGCTTCGACTAAAAAGGCCAAGGTCTTGCCAGAGGTGGTCATTGCGCATGGCACGCCGGGCGATGATCTTGGCGAAGCGGGCGCTTGCCTTGTCGTCGGGCCGGGCATGCGCCAGCAGCAGTCCGCGCAGAAGTTCTTCTTCCAGATCCGGCTCAGGCTCGCTCCCCTCTTCCAAGGCAAACGCGTTGATAGGAAAAGCAGGGAAACAGCGGGACAGGACATCGCGCAACTCGGCGCGCGAAAGTCCGGTTGCCTCCGTCGCCGTCGCCTCGCCGGCCTCGATCTCCTCGAGCGCACGTGAAAGCACACAGGCAAGCACATGCTGGTCGAACCTTCTCTCCAGCTGCGGCCATTGGCCGGTGCTGAGCCGGGCATAATGTTGGGCAAATATGGTGCGTTCTCCTGGTTTCGCCCTATCAAATCATGCAGAGAGCCGGCCTGCCGCAACATGGGTCGGGCAGTTCTTCGGTACGGCACTCCGGGTCGCCTCGCGTCGAGTAGTTCGGCAATTCTCGTCTGGTCCATCGTCTCTGACGCAAATTCTGTGATTCGAAGAGGTTCGCGAACCCCTGCCCTGCCGTTTGCGCCTCACGGGAACACTGGCGCCGGAAATGCCCCGCAGAGTTGGACGTGGACCGTGCAGGACAACGCCGCGTGCTGAGTGCGGCCACATGGTTCAAGCCGCCAGACTCACGGTTGAATGCCGTCTCATCCAGAGCGTCAGCGAGTGAGTTCCAGCGCACGTTCAGGACAGGATCGCGCGCCTCGTGATGCAGGCAGTTCCTCCCCTTCCGCAACTTCAATGTCACCAGGCAGGATGTAACCGTCATTATCGAGTTTAAAGATGTCCGGCGCTTGCGCCGCGCATCGCGCGTGGCCCTGGCATTTGGCCTTTTGGACGATGATGCGCATGGCGCTGCCTCCATTGTCTGTGCCCGGCTCGGGGCGGGCCTAAGACCAGTCCAGGACCAAATTTTCGATCCCGAACACATGGCCGCCAGAAGTTATCGGCGCCGTACCCTGCTTGATCCTGAAAGCCGGGATGCGCGCCAGCCACTCCTCCAGGCCAATGACAATCTCCCGCCGGGCAAGGTGTGAGCCAAGGCAACGGTGGGGACCATAGCCAAACGCTGCGTGGCGGTTGTCCTCCCGCTCCAAATCAATCGTGTTGGGGCATTCGAATTCCGCCGGGTCACGATTGGCAATCATCGTGGCGCAGGAAACATAGTCCCCCTTCCGGATCGGCGCGCCTTCGAAGTCGATATCTTTCGTGGCCACCCGGATCAACTGAATGGGCGGATAGGCCCGCAGCAATTCTTCGGTTGCGAGAGGGATGCGGTCCGGTTCGCTCCGCAGCAATTGCTGATCTTTGAGGTTGCGTGCGAGGTACGCCAAGTCAAAGCCTATAGCTGCTGCGACCGTGTCGAGCCCAGCGACGAAGACAAGCACGCCGATGCCGCGGACTTGGGTGTCAGTCAGCCGGCGGCCCTCGACCTGTGCCTGCACTATAAAGGTCATGAAATCGTCAACCGCCTCATCGCGGCGCATGGCTGCAAGTTCGTCGATGAATGCCACGATCGTCCGGGCAGCCACAGGTCGTTCCTTATCGTCGCCGTGGAGCAGATCTTTCCCCCAGCCGACGAATGTATCGAGTCGGTCATCAGGCAACCCCAGAAAGCGAAGAAAGGTGCTCACCGCGAAAGGAAAGGCAAAATCCTTCATCACGTCGCAGCTTGTGCGCGACGCGGCGATCCTTTCGATCAGCTCGACCGCCCGTTCGCGGACAGCCGGTTCCAAAGCCAACACCCGCTTTGGCGAAAGCAGCGGATTAAGCAGTGAGCGAAAGACGCCATGGGCCGGTGGATCGAGCTCAAGCGGGATCGTCGGCCAGTTCTCACCCAGTATGGAGGAGAAGATGCTGCGATGGCTGGAAAAAGTCTCTGCGTCCTGCAGCACCTTCCGCTGGTCCGCGGCACGGGTGATGACCCAGGTACCCCGGCCATCTTGCGTGTTGTAGCGGGAGTAAAAGATCGGAGGCCCGTCATGTACGCAAGCGACAGCTGCGTGTGGATCCCCGTTGGGTGTTGGTGGCATCCCTGGCGATGTAAACAGGCTGAAGTCCCTCACCATTTCGGGCGGGACATGATCTGGAACGGGGTTGGTCGCCATTTTGTTTTCTCTACATTGGCGTTCATGGCTCAATTGAGATTGCACCGCTGTTCATAAAGTCGATTTCCAGCATGGGCACGTCTCTTGTCGGGCGCCTTCTAGATTCTGTCGCCTGATACAGCCCACCTGCACCAGCGCGGATGAGATGGGTTGCGAAGTCGATCAGAGGGGCATCTCCGCCGCGCTCCGGTCATGAAGCAAAGCGGCCGCTTCCCCGTTAGGGTTGAGAGACTGGTCAATCACCTCTGCCCTGCTGATCAAATTGTCGAAGCAAGTCGCGTGCCGGATAGGGTAGCCATGGCGGTGCACCAAGCAATGCCAGCCTGCGCTGGGTCTGCCGCTGATGATCACCTGTCCATCATTCTTATGACAACGTCCGACAACCGACATCCGTGGTCGGTTTTGTCGAGCCCGCGACATCGGGCTGTTCGGCTTGGCTGTTGCTGCACAGCCTGCCGGTCGACGAGCGAGTAGATCGCTCGCACGGCCCGGATTGAGCAATGACGCGATCCAGCGCAAGGATCGGGTGCGGTCCGAGAAGACCCGACGGCGCTTGCGCGAGACGATCGGAAATATTAAAAAGGTCAAGCCGCGCTTCGGTTCGGCGCTGATGGCGTATGCGTTTTATCGCTCGCAGGCGCTGCAAGGCTTTTCCGGCAGACGGCGATGCACTCGTGCGCACCGGTGCCGACCGGCGACCAGCTTGACTGTATAGATGCGGTCCATTCCGGCGTGCATCACCTGACCATGCGCATGCGCTACGACGGCATCTTTTCCGCTCATGGACCTAGATTTGCTCGCGAGCCGCTGTCGGAACGTGGTGCTGAGTCCTATCGCTGCCAATTCAATCCGAGGACCTGTCGGCAGTCAACACACCCCTGGAGGTCGGACCGGGAACGCGTGGCAGACTCTCGGCCAGAAACCGCCAGTCGCTGCCCTCGCGTTCGCCTTCCTTGCGCGTGCCGAAGAACTGGATGATCATCTTGCCGTCCGCGCCATAGGCTTCAATGGACGTAACGTGACCATCCCTCGTCGGCTTGCGCACGGCCCAGACCTCGCGGATGCGATGGGTCCTAAGATGCAGATGGAAGGTCTCTTCGAGCACATTGATCCGCGGCCCGATCTGCTTGACCGACCTGATCGGGCCGGAATGGATCTGAATGCAACCACGATTGCCGACAAAGCACATGATCGGCATCTCGTCTTCGGCCGCCTGTTGGAACAGGGCGCCAATGGCATCATTGTCGAGTAGCCAGGCGTCATCCTCGTCGGCCATACGCATCGCCTGGCAGCGGCTGAGCTTCAGTGTCTTCAACATATGGTAGAACTGATGCACGTCGCTTAGCCGGCCCCAGTGCTCGCGTAGGTCGTCGACCGTGGTGGCGTGGTCTGGACTCACTGCGTTATCGCGCGCCCCGCTCGCCTCGAGCGATATGATCGGCTCCTGGTCGGGGGATACAAGCTCTGCCGTCAGATCCTGATAGGCCTGCAGGTTCGAGGCGGGCGTGAGATGAGCTTTGTGCATCGCCTCGCCGGTGGCATCAAAGAATTGCAGGCTGCGGCGGATCTCGGCCCCCTCGCGCTTCTCGACGGCGAAGCCATACGCCCACGCTTTCGGGAAGATGCGCAGGTCGATCTCGTCGCCGAGCAGTATGGCATGCTGGTTGCCGGTGACCACTTTGCCGTAGACGCCAATCTTTTGGTGCACGGCACTTTCGTTGCTGGTGACCGCCATCACCTCGCCGACCGCTTCGAGGCCGGTCAGCAGATCATCGACGCGCGGCTCGATGCGCACCGCGCCGTGACCACAATGCGCCGCGACCAACTCGGCTTCCGAAATGCCCAATCGAGCGGCGAGATCATGCTCCCGGATCTTCGGATTGTCTTTGCACGCCCGCCGGATTTCGTCGGGCGACGGTTTCTCGCGTTGGTCCATGCGTACCCCTGTTTCTACGACGTGTGAGGATCATCTGCCCTGCCCGGGAACCTTCAGCCGATAAGGCGCGCCGAAATGCTCGATCCTGATCTGCTGCTGGCCCATGAACAAGGTGTCGCTGGACAGCGTGCGCACGGCGTCGCACCGATGCGAAAACCGGCGAGCAGCCACATGCCGATGGCATCCCATCGAGCCGGTCGGCGGCTACTGGGCGGTGGTGAGCCAGTATGGATGTTGTCGCAATCGGCCAAGCGGGCATTCGGATGCCACGAGCGGCGCTGCTTTGCCAACAACGCGTATCTGACCACGGTCCTGACATGTTACTCCCTTGCTTCGCCCCATCCATCGCGATGGCACCCACGGCATGGTTGTGGATCGGCATGCTCTTGCCGTCTCGCCAAACGGAGCTTCAAAAACCGTGCCAATTGCGCCGAGGCAAGCTCAGAAGAAGTTCTGTCCTTGGTGATGTGAGTTCACCCAAGAACTCAGGCCAACATCCCTCGTGCCGGACCTGACAAACCCGACAGCACGTGTCGATTGGCCGACACCTTATCAGCAATCAAGAGGCACCAGTGCGAGAGATGCCGCGCTGTGTTGAAACGTTTTTTGGCTTTGGCACGGTGCATGCAACGTGATGGGCAAGCAGGTCGCGGACTGAGGAGAATGGAGCCATGATTACGCTCACCGACAACGCTGTTGCCGCCTTCAAGACTGCTCTTTGCCGTGCCAGCGAGCCGGCGGAAGGCTTTCGCATTATGGTCGAGGCCGGCGGCTGCGCAGGCTTCAAATACTTAATGGGCCTGGAGAGCGTGTCGCGCGAGGGCGACGCGATCACTGACACAGATGGGGTCAAGCTGTTCGTGGACGCGGGCTCCCAACCCCATGTAGCCGGCATGACCGTCGACTTCCTCACCGGGCTCCAATCTTCCGGTTTTGTCTTCGATAACCCCAATGCGCGCGAAAAGTGCGGCTGCGGCAAGTCCTTCAGTTAAACGCCCGAAGCGTCTGTGCGGCCGACAGAGTGATTTTGCGGCAGAGGAGACTTATATGGCCGGCACAACAGATGTCCCCGTCCTAAAAAACAAGACAAGGTCAAAGCCGATCTCGGGACCGCCATTCGCTCCCAGTAGGATTCAAAGAACGTCGCCTCCCGAAGCAGCTCGGTTCCTGGTGGCACCCGAGCTGCTTGCGGACAAATCGCGCCGCTGCGCCAAATTCGGCTCATCGGTAGCGTTATCGCGTTCGGGCGTCCGTACCTGCGGGCTGACCTACGGCCACTGCGAACATGTCCATATCGACGGAGATCCGGTTTACGTCAAACACTCCGGGCGCCTGCGCGCGCTGCCAGTTCAAATGATCATCAACGGCATGCGCCAGAGGCTCAACGAGTCGGTCTAGCGCTCGCGTCATTCTGTTTAACTGAGGATCGCACCTATGAAGCCTGTCTACCTCGACAACAACGCAACCACACGGGTCGATCCTGAGGTCGTGCAAGCGATGTTGCCGTTCTTTAGGGATCAATTCGGCAACCCTTCGTCGGCACACGCTCTTGGCGCCTCAGTCAGTGCGGCGGTGAGAAAGGCGCGGAGGCAGTTGCAAGCGCTGATCGGCGCGCAGTTCGAGGATGAGATCACTTTCACCTCGGGTGGGACAGAAAGCGACAATGCAGCGCTTCTTTCAGCGCTCGAGGCGGCGCCCAACCGAACCGAGATCGTGACGTCCGCGGTCGAGCATCCCGCCGTGCTGACGCTCTGCGCGCATCTTGAGAAGACCCGCCGCCTCAAGGTGCACAGGATCCCGGTGGATTGCCGTGGTCGGCTCGATCTCGACGCCTATATGGCCGCCCTCACCCCACAGGTTGCAATCGTATCAATAATGTGGGCGAACAACGAGACTGGTGTGATCTTCCCCGTGGCAAGGCTTTCCGAGTTGGCCAAGGAAGTGGGCGCCCTATTCCATACCGATGCTGTGCAGGCGGTCGGCAAGCTTCCGATGGACCTGAAGTCGACCGCAATCGACATGCTGTCGCTCTCCGGCCACAAGCTGCACGGGCCGAAAGGGATCGGTGCGCTTTTCGTAAAACGTGGCGTCGATTTCCATTCGCTGATCAAGGGGGGTCACCAAGAACACAACCGGCGTGCTGGCACCGAGAATACGCCCGGCATAGCCGGGCTCGGCACGGCGGCCGAACTCGCCTTGAAATTCATGGACGACGAGACCACACGGGTAAAGTCGCTCCGCGATCGCCTGGAGGGCGGGATCCTCCAGCGCATCCCAAGCACCTGTGTCACTGGTGATCCCTTGCAACGGTTGCCCAACACCGCAAACATCTCCTTCGAACATGTCGAAAGTGATGGAATTCCACTTCTCCTCAGCCGCATTGGCATCGCGTGTTCCTCTGGCTCGGCCTGCACCTCCGGCTCTCTGGAACCAAGCCATGTCCTAAGCGCGATGAAAACGCCACACGCGGCAGTCCGCTTCTCCTTGGCGCGGGACAACAGCGAAGAGGACATCGACCGGGTACTCGAGGTCATGCCGGGAATCGTGGGGAAGCTGCGCAGCTTTTCCGGTTCTGGGCCGGGTAGTCCGGTCTATGCGTGAGCCGCAGAAGAACAGGCTGCCTGTCATGACCGGTCATGTCTCCCTCAACGATACGACCTTGCGCGATGGCGAGCAGGCGCCGGGCGTCGCCTTCACCACGACGGAAAAGCTGGAGATCGCTGAGTCTCTTGCGGCGGCTGGCGTGACAGAGATCGAGATCGGCACGCCGGTCATGGGCGTCGACGAGATGGAAACAATTCGCGCCGTGGTAGCGCGGCGTCTTCCGGTTCGGCTCATGGCCTGGTGCCGGATGACGTCGTTGGATCTCGATGCAGCGATCGAGAGCGGCGTCCAAGCGGTCAATTTGTCGCTGCCTGCGTCGGACATCCAACTTGCCGCCAAGCTCGGCCTCGACAAGGCGGGAGCGCTCCAGGTCATCGATCATATGGTCAGGCGCGCCGCCGATGCCGGCTTCTTCGTCGCGGTGGGCTGCGAGGATGCCTCGCGGGCCAATCGGGATCATCTCGCCCGCGTCATCGAGACGGCCGCTCGCGCCGGCGCAAGCCGCGTGAGGCTGGCCGACACAGTCGGTGTTCTCGACCCGTTTTCGACCTTCGAACTTGTCGCCCAGCTCGTGGTGCAGTCTCCAATCGACCTTGAATTTCATGCGCACAACGATCTCGGACTTGCTGGCGCCAACACGCTGGCGGCGATCCGCGCAGGCGCGCGCCATGCCTCCGTCACCGTCCTGGGGCTCGGCGAGCGTGCGGGCAATGCCGCGCTGGAGGAGGTGGCCGCCGCAATGGCAGTCTTCGACGGCGCAGACACCGGCATTGAGCTGACCGCATTGCCCGGCCTCGCCGCCCAGGTGGCTTGGGCCGCCCGCCGGCAGACCGCAGCCACTAAGCCGGTCGTCGGCGCCGATGTATTCACCCACGAATCCGGCATTCACGTCGCAGGGCTGCTGAAGGACTCGCGTACTTATCAGGGGCTCGATCCGACTCTCGTGGGCCGCTGCCGGCGGATCGTCATCGGCAAGCATTCCGGCGCCACTGCGATTGCCCATGTGCTGAGCGAAAGCGGTCGCGATCTCGACCCGGATCTGGCAGCCGCGATGGTGGCCCGCGTCCGACGCGAGGCGGCCGAGACCAAATCGACCGTCACTGCAACTCGACTGGTCGAGCTCTACGATGGAATGTGCAGCGAGGCATCCCTCATCGAGCTGTGCGGGTCCAAGTCAGCCGTGCGCGAGCGCACAGAGGCCACAGTTTTGCGACCAGGAAGAATGCAATGAATTGTTCCGCTGACAGCCGCCCCATGGATGTCACCGACATCCTCGCACGACTGAAGCGCTTGTCGGCTGCAGAGGAATTCTTCTCAGTCCTAGGCGTCGCCTATGACCCGAAGGTACTGAATGTCTCGCGGCTCCATATCATGAAGCGTGTGGGCCAATACCTCGCCGAAGAAGATTTCTCCGGTCTGCCCGACCAGGTGATTGCCGCGAGGGTGCGCGCGACGCTCGAACGAGCTTACGAGGACTTTGCGATTTCCTCGCCGCTCACGCATCGGATTTTCAAGGTGCTCAAGGACCACGATCCGAACAAACCTGCCGCGCCGGGTCACACCTTTGTTCCGTTCGACTCGGTACTGAAGCGGTTCGGACGGGAATGACCGGCGACAAGGGTGCGACGCGACAATGTCGAGCAGCCGCCAAATGCGGTCATCACCACAGCGCCGTCAGAAGCAACCAGCCGAAGTTGTAGGAAAGGGGGAGCGCAAGAGACTTGGCACGAATAATGCGGACAAAGGAGATAACCGCAATGCCGGACCCGGACAGGAGCCTAGAGAAACCGCCAATGCACATCGTAATCTGCATCAAGCAGGTGCCGGACTCGGCACAGATAAGGGTCCATCCGGTCACGAACACGATCATGCGCCAGGGTGTTCCGACCATCATCAACCCTTACGACCTGTTCGCCCTCGAAGAAGCGCTCAGACTGCGCGACGCACATGGCGGCGAAGTCACTGTGCTCACCATGGGTCCGCCCATGGCAGAGGACGCGCTGCGCAAGGCGCTCGGTTACGGCGCCGACCGAGCGGTGCTCTTGACCGACCGCTATTTTGCCGGCTCCGACACGCTGGCAACCTCGTTCGCCCTTTCCCAGGCAATCGCGAAGATTGGCGAGACGTTCGGCACGCCAGACCTCGTCTTCACCGGCAAGCAGACGATCGATGGCGACACCGCCCAGGTCGGGCCCGGCATCGCCAAGCGCCTCGGACTCCTGCAACTGACCTATGTCGCGAAGATCCCTTCTGTCGACCTTGCTGCACGCGAGATCAAGGTCGAGCGCCGTTCCGAAGGCGGCACACAGATGCTGAAGAGCAGGCTCCCTTGCCTCATCACCATGCTGGAAGGCACAAACGAGATCCGCCGGGGCTCGATCCAGGACGCCTTGTGCGCCGCGCGCAGCCAGGTCTTGAAATGGAGCGCGGCCGACGCCGGCATTGAGGATCTCACCAAATGCGGCCTGCGCGGTTCACCGACGGTCGTCAAACGTGTTTTCGCCCCTCCTGCTCGAGCTGAAAAGGCGGCACAAATCGACACCGCCGAGAAGGCCTTGCGCGATGTCGCTGACGAACTCATCACCGCAATCTTCACCCGCCAGCCGGCGCTGGAACATGAGCTCGCCTTTAACGGCGGCGCGTGACGGCAAGGAGCAAAAACGATGTCGACCGCGAATGGAGAAACCCCTCGCCCTGCCGCCGGCCGCGCCGGCATAAAGAAGGAGTTGCCCGCCCATTTCAAGGACTACCGGCACGTTTGGGTTTTCATCGAGCTCGAACGTGGCGAGGTCCATCCGGTATCGTTCGAACTGCTCGGCGAAGGCCGCAACTTAGCAGACAAGCTTCAGGTCCAGCTTGCAGGTGTCGTGCTTGGACCGCCGGGAGAGGCCGTGGGGAACGCCGTTGCCGAAGCATTCGCGTATGGCGCTGACCTTGTCTACATCGCCGAGGCGCCCCTGCTCGCCGACTATCGGAATGAACCTTTCACCAAGGCGTTGACGGATCTGGTCGATACCCACAAACCCGAAATCCTTCTTCTCGGTGCCACCACACTGGGCAGGGATCTTGCCGGCTCCGTGGCGACGACCTTGCAGACGGGGCTCACGGCCGACTGCACCGAACTCGATGTAGATACCGACAGTTCGCTCGCCGCCACGCGTCCGACTTTCGGCGGTTCCTTGTTGTGCACGATCTATACGCTCAATTTCCGCCCGCAGATGGCGACCGTGCGGCCGAGGGTCATGCCCATGCCGCAGCGGACGGATAAACCGGTCGGGCGTGTCATCCGGCACAAGCTTTCGCTTGCCGAGGACGAGATCGCTACCAAAGTCCTCGGCTTCCTGCCGGACAATCAGTCGGCGAAGGCAAACCTTGCCTATGCCGACGTCGTGGTTGCGGGAGGCCTTGGTCTTGGCGCGGCGGAGAACCTGCAGCTTGTGAAGAACCTCGCACGAGCAATCGGCGCCGAGCACGGCTGTTCGCGTCCGTTAGTCCAGAAGAGCTGGATGCCAGCTGATCGGCAGATCGGCCAAACTGGCAAGACGATCCGGCCGAAGCTTTACATAGCGGCCGGGATTTCCGGCGCCGTCCAGCATCGGGTTGGCGTGGAGGGGGCGGATCTCATCGTGGCCATCAACACCGACCCGAACGCGCCGATTTTCGATTTCGCTCACCTCGGAATCGTCACCGACGCGATCCGCTTCCTGCCCGCACTGACGGAAGCCTTCACCCGGCGGCTGTCGCCCCACAGTCGCGATAAGCTTTCGAGCTAAGGGGATGGACATGATCGAGGAAAACTTCGACGCCATTGTTGTTGGGGCAGGCATGTCCGGAAACGCAGCTGCTTACACCATGGCCAGCCATGGCCTGAAGGTGCTGCAGTTGGAGCGGGGTGAATACCCGGGCTCCAAGAATGTCCAGGGTGCCATCATGTACGCGAACATGCTGGAGAAGATCATCCCGGATTTCCGGGATGATGCGCCTCTCGAGCGGCATTTGGTTGAACAGCGGCTTTGGGTGATGGACGACACATCCCATACCGGGATTCACTATAGGTCGGACGACTTCAATGAGGCGAAGCCCAACCGATACACGATCATCCGTGCCCAGTTCGATAAATGGTTTTCGCGTAAGGTGCGCGCGGCCGGCGCGACCGTTCTGTGCGAGACGACCGTGACGGAACTCATCCGTGATGCCAAGGACAGGGTGATCGGCGTCCGCACAGACCGGGCGGGCGGGGCCATCTACGCGGACGTGGTCGTTCTCGCAGAAGGTGTCTGCGGACTGCTTGGCACTCGAGCCGGCCTGCGCGAGATGCCAAAGCCGCAAACCGTGGCCCTCGCCGTCAAGGAAATGCATTTCTTGCCCGAAGAGGTCATTGAGCAGCGGTTTGGCGTAAAGGGCGATGAGGGCTGCGTGATCGAGGCGGTGGGCACGACCTCCCGCAGCATGGCCGGGCTCGGCTTCCTCTATACCAACAAGGAGTCCATCTCACTGGGCATTGGCTGCCTCGTCTCCGATTTTGCCGCGATGGTCGAGAGCCCCTACGTTCTCCTTGATGCCTTGAAGAGCCATCCTTCGATCCGGCCGCTGATCGCCGGCTCGGAAGTGAAAGAATATTCCGCACACCTCATTCCCGAAGGCGGCTACAAGGCTATTCCGCAGCTCTTTGGCGATGGTTGGGTCGTGGTCGGCGATGCCGCGCAACTGAACAACGCGATTCACCGCGAGGGTTCGAACCTCGCCATGACCTCCGGCCGCATTGCGGCTGAGGCAATCGTCGAGGTCAAGAGCCGCAACGGTCCGATGAACAAACGGAATCTCGCCCTTTACAAAGCCATGCTGGACAAGTCCTTCGTGGTCAAGGACCTGAGGAAATACAAAGACATGCCGGCCTTGCTCCACACCAATTCCAGCAATTATTTCACGACTTATCCGCGGTTGATGTCGCAAGCTGCGCAGAACTTCATGCGTGTCGACGGCACGCCGAAGATCGAGAAGGAAAAGGCGACCACGGCGGCCTTCATCAAGGCGCGCTCGCGCTGGGGGCTGGTCAGCGACGCGGTCCGCCTTGCATTGGCGTGGCGCTGAGGGGAGACGATATGACCAGCGCAGCGACGAAGTCACGTGTCGAGGACAAGCTTTACCAGAACCGCTACTTGGTGGATTCCGGCCGCCCGCACATCAAAGTGCGACCGCACCAGAAGCCGAGCGCGAATTTGCTCGCGCTGACCCACGTCTGCCCGGCGAAATGTTATGAGTTGAACGACAAGGGTCAAGTGGAGATCACTGCCGACGGCTGCATGGAGTGCGGCACCTGCCGGATTTTGTGCGAGACGAGTGGTGAGATCGAGTGGAACTATCCACGCGGCGGTTTCGGAATCCTCTTTAAATTCGGATGACCGGCGCACGCACACTTAAGGCGGCGATCATCCAGTACAGCTGAGTCTCGGCCATGCCATTTTTTGCTTTAATAGCCAATAAATGAAGAGACATTGCATGAATACTGTTCTTGCATAATTCAGCCTCAGATAAAAAATTCAGGTTCACTCTGGACGACAACCGCTGAAGTCGTCTCTATGAGCCACCGGGCCGCAGATCGGGTCGACGAGGCCCTGAACCGCCCATCCAGCATGCCCTAAGCAGATACCCGCTCAGGGACTCTACGATATGTGAAGGTGCCGACCGCCCCGAGCGAGCTGGAGATTACGCTCGCCATACGCTGGCCAATTGTCGTGAACGTCCTGCCCGCTTTCTGCAGACGGGTAATTGAGCGATCGTCGTCCTGGACGCTGAAGGAGAGCCGCAGATTGCCGGCACTGCCGGCAATACCCACGCACCTCAATCAGGCACTCGCCGCCTCATATCACAGGCCGTAACAGATCAAGCGAATTGCAGCTGCCGGCCAGTCGCATCGGCGCCTCCGCATCAAGGTATCTCCTCTTACGGCCGCATCCGAACCATGCCGCTTGTCGCCCGCATCTGACGGAACGCAACCGGCTGATCGACGCGATTGACAAGGCCGGTTGGGTTCTGCCTGGGCGGCTCGTATCCTCGGCCTCACGCCATGGCAAATCGGCTACGCCCTGCGCCGGCATGGTATCAGGGTGAAGAAATTCCAGACGTCGCGATGACGTCAAGCGCAAGCAGCCCGGAGTGGTCTCGCTCACACTCTGCGCGCCCGAGGCTGCTAGCCTCGCGACCCTATTTGCTTGTCCACTGTCGTAAGCCCGACAAAGGTGTGTCGGAGCAATCCGAAGGAATCTGACACGAGAAGCCTATTCGTGAACCGAAACAGCTCTTTGGGCTGGCATAGCTCTTGCGCTTTGAACTGCGACATCACGCAGCAACGGAGCCGTTCATGTCTGCACCGGCAATTTCGCTTGAGAGCCTCAGCACGACATTCGGTGACCAGTTGCTTGGCACCATGAAACTCGGGGGCTGCGCGTCTTCGTCCTGCGGCTCGTCGACAAAGCCCGACGACACGGATCCGGCTGTCTGGGAGAAGATCAAGGATCACCCCTGCTTTTCAGAAGAGGCGCATCACTATTTCGCGCGTATGCACGTCGCGGTCGCGCCGGGCTGCAACATCCAGTGCAACTACTGCAATCGCAAATATGACTGCGCCAACGAAAGCCGGCCTGGGGTGGCCTCTGAAAAGCTGACGCCCGATCAGGCGCTACGCAAGGTGATCGCGGTCGCCAATGAGGTGCCGCAGCTTTCCGTGCTCGGCATCGCCGGACCGGGCGACGCCTGCTACGACTGGAAGAAGACGAAGGCGACCTTCGCCAGGGTCGCCAGGGAAATCCCAGACATCAAGTTTTGCATATCCACGAATGGGCTGGCGCTGCCCGACCATGTCGATGAGCTTGCTGACATGAATGTCGATCACGTGACGATCACGATCAACATGGTCGACCCTGAGGTCGGTGCAAAGATCTATCCTTGGATCTTTCACGATCATCGCCGCTACGTCGGCATTGAAGCCACCCGGATCCTGCACCAGCGGCAGATGTTGGGCCTGGAGATGCTGACCGCGCGGGGCATCCTCACCAAAATCAACTCGGTGGTGATCCCGGGCGTGAATGATGAGCATCTGATCGAGGTGAATAGATGGATTAAGGAGCGAGGCGCGTTCCTGCACAACCTTATGCCGCTGATTTCGGACCCGGCCCACGGCACGCACTACGGTCTGAGCGGGCAGCGCGGCCCAAACGCAATGGAGATGAAGGCTCTTCAGGATCGTGTCGAAAACGGCGCCCAGTTGATGCGCCACTGCCGGCAGTGCCGGGCAGATGCCGTGGGCCTGCTCGGAGAAGATCGTGGCCAGGAATTCACAGTCGACCGGATTCCCGGCGAGGTCACCTACGATGCCAGCAAACGCAAGGCCTATCGGGAGCTGGTCGCGGAGGAGCGCCGTGATCACGTCGAGGCTAGGAGAGAAGCGATCGGATTGGTCAAGGCAGCGAGCCCCGGCAAGTCCCTTCTCTTCGCGGTGGCGACCAAGGGCGGCGGCCGCGTCAATGAGCATTTCGGCCATGCGAAGGAATTCCAGGTTTATCAAGCCTCGCTGAAAGGGATCAGCTTCGTCGGGCATCGGAAGGTGGACAAGTATTGCCTTGGCGGCTGGGGCGCAGAAGCCGCCCTCGATGGCGTCATCGCAGCGCTTCAAGGCATAGATATCGTGCTGTGCGCCAAGATTGGAAATTGCCCGCAGGATCAGCTCGCGGAGGCTGGAATCAGAGCCACCGACGCCTGTGCCCATGACTATATCGAGACAGCAATCAGCGCGATTTACATCGCCGCATCTGGGATCCCCACACTCGCGGCGACGGCCTGAGCTGTCTCATTCATTCGGACCAGGAGTTAAAATGGCTTTCAAGATCATCGCATCCCAATGCACCCAATGCGGCGCCTGCGAATTCGAATGTCCTTCCGGCGCGATCAAGTTCAAAGGCGAGAGCTACGTGATCGAGTCACAGAAGTGCACCGAATGCGAGGGGGTCTTCGATGCGCAGCAATGTGCCTCGGTATGTCCGGTGCCGAAGACCTGCGTTCCTGCGTAACGGACATTGGACTGCCGACATGGTTGGGGGCTGCCTACGCAGGACGCCTGGAACGCCTTGTTCGCAATCTCAGCCGCAAGAGAAATCAGGGAACGGACATGTCGCTCGGACGCGAAGAGGAGATCGAAATCCGCAGGCCTCCACGATTCATGCCGGGAGAGCGGGTACGTGCCACTCGCCACATAAAGAATGACGGCACCTATCCTGGCAGGGAGATCGGCGAAAATCTCGTGCGGAAGGGGGACGAGGGATATGTGCGCGACATTGGCACCTTTCTCCAGCAGTTCTTCATCTATGCGGTCGAGTGGATCGACCGTGGCACCGTAGTCGGTATGCGAGCGCGTGAACTGATGAGCCTCGACGAGGCCGAGGCGCCCTGCAGTGCTGAAAGCAATACCAATGAAGGGACGGCCAGATGAAAGTCATGATCCGCAGGACCGATGCTGGTTTGTCAGCGTATGTCCCCAAAAAGGACCTCGAAGAGCCGATCATCAAACTCGAGAAGGAAGAGTTGTGGGGCGGAACGGTCACGCTCAGGAACGGGTGGCGGCTCCTCCTACCCGATCTCCCACATGATACGCGTCTGCCGATCACCGTCGAGGCAAGGAAGATTTCCGAAGAGGGCTGATGCTGCCCCTAGGTGCGTCGCGAGGAAACGAGATGAACACGATCCTGACATGGGGCCACCTCGTCATTGTGCGGGACAGTTTTGCTGAAAAGCTGCTTGACCTGGCGAAGGAAGCGCTCGCCGCCGATGAGGTGATCCCCTATCTCGGTCCGGGTCTTCTTGAGTTGAACTGTGTGGAACCGCCTGTGCCGCATACCCCGGAGGTTGTTGCCGCGGCACTCAATGCACGGGCTCCAGCCCCTTCCAGGATCCGCACCAATATGTGGTCGGTTGCACAGTTCATCGAACAGCGCCGGCATCGCCGGACGCTTCAAGCTTGGATGACCGACATATTCGCAGCGCCGGTGGGGCCGACCCCCTTCCACGCCTGGCTCGCAAGGCTGCCACTCTCCCTCATCATCGACAGCTGGTATGACAGCGCGATGCGCACGGCTCTGGTAGAGACCGGCCGAACGGACGTCGTTGAGATACAAGGCGTCACGCGCGCGAATGAAATCGGCAACATTTGGACGAAAACCTACGATTTGTCCGGGAGGGAGCTCGACCCCCGATTGGGGGCCAAGACGGTTCTCTATTCACCTCACGGGAGTATTACGCCCGCGCAAAACTTTCTCGTCGCAGATTCCGACTACGTCGAAGTCCTGTCCGAAATTGATATCCAGACACCGATCCCAGACGCTGTGAAGGAACGGCGCATCACCCGTGGATTTTTCTTCGTTGGCTGCCGCTTCAACGATCAGATGCTGCGCACCTACGCCAGACAGATCATGAAGCGCTCCCGCGGTCCCTATTGCACCGTAATGGACGCGGAAACCCTGACCAGAAACGAAGCGCGTTTTCTTGCGGCAAGCGGAATCACGGTGATCGACATGCCACTAAGTCAAGCGGCGGCTCGGCTTGTGGGAACGGGCACGGCTGCAGGTTGAGGACGGGATTAACAATGGCGGATGCCTTTGATGATGTCTGCTTCGGCTTTCCTCGAAGGCGCAAAATGCAGTCGGGAATACACCCGTGAACAGTGAAGCTGTCAGCGGCGCAACGAACGCACTGAATTCGTTGGCCCATGTTGAAGCGGCGCGCTGGGGCCGGGATTTGAGTACGCTGTTGCGCATCACGCGTATGAATCTGCGCCATCCGTGGCAGGTCGCCCTCGCTATGGGCTCGACGATCATGGCGGCAATCCTCCAGTTGCTCATTCCCCAGCTTCTCGGCCGGGCTGTCGACCAGACCCAGACAGCTATCGGGGGCGGTGTCGCGGGGGCTGCGGCAGGACAAGCGCTCTGGGCCCCGGCTCTCCTGCTGCTCGCCGTCAGCGCGCTACGCGGCGTTTTCACGATGGCGCAGAACTATTTTGCCGAAGCCGTCGGGCATCATGTCGCGTACGAATTGCGGCTCGCCTACTACGACAAGATCCAGCGTCTAAGCTTTTCCTTTCACGACCGGGCCCATTCAGGCGATCTGATAACCGCCGGAATGCTCGATCTCGAAGGCGTGCGGATGTATTTTTCCACCGGGCTCATGCGGGTGCTCCTGCTGACGATGCTGATCGGGATTGGCGCTTACATGATGATCTCGACCGATCCCGTGCTCGGCTTGGCCGCGCTCAGCTTCGTGCCTTTTGTCGCTTGGCGCTCATCGACCACACAGCTTAGGCTGCGCGCCACCTGGCTCGACCTCTATGAGCGCCTTTCGGTACTAAGCCGCGTGATGAAGGAAAATCTCGCAGGTATCCGTGTGGTCCGCGCTTTTGCGGCTCAATCCTATGAGATGCTGAAGTTCGACGGCGCTTCCAAGAACGCGCTCGACCTCGCCAACGATCTCGTTGACATCTACGTACCCAACACGTCGGCGATGACCTTGTCCTACTTTTTCGCAATGGGATTGGTGCTTGGGATCGGTGGCAACAAGCTCGTCGCTGGCGAGATCAGCGTCGGAACCATGGCGACCTTCCTGACCTTCATGACCATGCTGCAAATGCCAGTCCGCCAGATCGGTCTCATGGTCAATGCGTTTGCCCGCGCTTCTAGCTGCGGTTCGCGGCTTTTCGGTCTCCTCGATCAGGAGATCACCATCAGGGATGCTCTCGAGGCCAGACCGCTTGAGATAAGTGACGGCACTCTGCGCTTCCACAATGTCTCATTTGCCTACCCCAACGCCGAAAACCGCGCCATTCTGAAGAACCTCAGCTTTGAGGCCCGGAGAGGCGAGACGATCGCGATCGTCGGTCCGCCGGGTTCCGGCAAATCGACGATGGCTCATCTGGTCCCCCGCTTTTACGACGTGACCGGTGGCGCCATCACGTTGGACGGCCAGGACATACGCAATGTCACCCTCGAGAGCCTTCGCAAGGCGGTCGCGGTTGTACAGCAGGATGCGTTCCTATTCACCACAACGATCGAGAACAACATCGCTTATGGCGATCCCTGGGCGAAGAGACAGCGAATTGAACGCGCTGGAGAATTCGCCCAGCTCCACGACTACATCCTCGGGCTCCCGGCAGGGTATGAGACGGTCGTGGGCGAACGCGGCGTTTCTCTCTCTGGCGGCCAGCGCCAGCGTCTCACGATTGCTCGCACCATGATGCTGCGCCCCTCCGTCATCATTTTCGACGACTCGATGGCCGCGATCGATGCCGGCACCGAGCTGCGCATTCGCGCGGCGATGCGGCGCTTCGCAAAGGATCGGGTGACGATCATCATCGCGCACCGGCTGAGTGCGCTTAAGCATGCCGATCAAATCCTTTTTGTCGATAACGGCGAAATCGTAGAACGCGGCACGCATGAAGAGCTTCTGGCGAAGCGGGGACGCTACAGGGCCCTTTACGATCTCCAGACGTGCCCGGGTGATAGCATTATTAGCCAGGATGGGGGCGCCCGCTGATGGACCAGGGCCGCGGCGAACTCGAAGCCGAACCTGACGACGGGAGACGCCCTCCGCGCGCGGTCGTCGGCTCGCACCGGATCGAGGAGGAGATGTTCGGCCGGGCTTTCGACAAGAGCATCCTCCGTCGCATCTGGGGCTTCGTCCATCCCTACCGGGCAAAGGTAGTTGTCACGATTGTCGCGATGCTGATCTTCACCGGGACGCAGCTTCTCATCCCCTTGATCATCCGCTACGCGATCGACCTCGGCATGAACCCCGCAAGGCCCGATCGCTCAGCCCAGCTTGCGGCCGTCGGCGCGTTCCTTTCGGCGATTTTGGTCAATTTCGCCGCCGGCTACATGCAGGAAGCCTTGGATGGGAAAATGGCCGAAACTGTCCTGTTCGACATCCGCCGCGCCATGTTTGGCCATCTGCAAAAGGTTTCGCTCTCTTTCATGGACAAGACCGAGGTCGGACGCCTGATGTCGCGCCTGCAAGGCGACGTTAACTCCATACAGGAGTTCCTGGAAACCTCGGTATATTCCCTAGGCGATGTTGCGCTTCTCTTCGGCATCGTTTTCGTAATGCTGTGGCTCGACTTTCGCCTCGGCCTCCTGACGCTATCGGTTCTGCCGATCCTGGTGATCGTCCGCATTGTCTGGTTGCCGCGTGCCCGCGACGCCTTCATGGCTGCACACGAAACCAATTCCGTCGTCAATGGCGCGCTGGCCGAAGCCATTCACGGCGTGCGGACCATACAGTCAATGGACCGCCAGCAGGTGAATTTCAGTCTTTTTGACGATCGGGCCCATGCGAACCTCAGGACCCACCTGATCGCTGCCAGATATGCACTGGTCATGGTGCCCATCGTCGATGGCATCACCGGCCTCGCCTTGGCCGCCGTTATTGTGGTCGGCGGCTCGATGGTCATGAATAGCCGTATAGATGTGGGCGTGTTGGTAGCCTACCTATTTTACATCCAGCGCTTCTTTGACCCGATCCGCTCACTCACCCTGCAATATTCGGTCATGCAGCGCGCCATGGCCTCAGGCAAGCGCCTGACCGATGTGCTCGACGTCAAGATCGATGTTAAGGACAAACCCAATGCCGAGGTGCTTTCGCCCGAAATGGACGGCTCGGTCGAGTTTAGGGACGTCACCTTCGGCTACGATCCGAACCGTTCGGTTCTGAAAAATGTCTCGTTCAAGGTCAATCCGGGCGAGACGGTCGCACTAGTCGGACCGAGCGGTTCTGGCAAATCGAGTGCGATGGCCCTGGTCCACCGCTTCTATGATGTTCAGCAGGGTCAGGTGCTGGTCGGCGGACATGATGTACGCGACCTCACCCAGGAATCGCTCGGCCGCCAGGTCGCCATGGTGCTGCAGGAGCCATTCCTGTTCACCGGGACGGTCTTCGAGAACATTCGATACCAGAAGACGGAAGCCACGCGCGACAAGGTGATCGAGGCGGCCAAGGCTGTCGGCGCGCATGACTTCGTCATGAGCCTCGCCGACGGGTATGAGACCCAACTTGGCGAACGCGGCGACAACTTATCTCTCGGCCAGCGCCAGCTTATCAGTTTCGCCCGCGCCCTCGTCGCTGACGCCAAGATCCTCGTGCTCGACGAAGCTACCGCCAATATCGACAGCTACACGGAATTGCAGATTCAGAAGGCTCTGATCAAGCTGCTTGAAGGGCGGACTGGCCTCGTCATCGCCCACCGTCTCGCCACGGTCCGGGGGGCCGACCGCATCATCGTGCTTCAGAATGGCCAAGTTATTGCGACTGGCAACCACGATGAGTTAATAGCCATGGGCGGCCTGTATTCCAAACTCTACTATCTCAACTACGCCTCCTTCGACGACCTTCCCGAACACGATACCACCGTCCAAGCTGGCTCTCAGACCTGACATCTTGGCGGCCTTGTGGTAGTGGCGTTGACTTTCGGGCGTGTCGGCAGACCACTCAGGCCACCGCATCCGGCAAGCAGCCAGCATTCAAGAACGAGCACTCCTCGCAATTCGTGAAGACCGGCTGCGAACGATTTCCTCCAGCATCGTATCCGACCGCGGTGCACCACCATCATCGGGCGAGCTCGCTGGAGGTGTTGGCTGGGCGTCGCAAAGCCGCTCGCGAGCGCGCCCTCAATAGCGCCGTAGCGAGTGACGGCTTTGCCACCGACGGGCCGCTGATGAAGCTGGATTAGTGGGCGCCGCACCGACGCCGCCCCGGGCGAGAAGAACCTCCTGCGGCTGGCTATGGGCAACGACTAGCGCCAGCGCGACGAGCAGACGCGTGCCGGCATCGTGACGCGCTCGGCTACCCTCTCCTTAGGATCGTGCATGTTCACACGATGGCCCAGCCGCCAGCCAACGCACAAAGCTGGTATTCTGTGCCGCCTGCTCGTCGTCAGTTGGCCGCCTCCCGATTGCCCGCCCCACCACGTGCAAGCTCGAGCACATGAGTGTGAGAGCGCTGCACAACGATTTAACCTCAGACCGCGAATTTCATGGTCAGCCAAGTCGAGCCATGATTTCGGACTGAATCGTCCTCGCGGTGTAAAGGGAAGCATCTAGCGGCAGATTTCCAAATGCCATTTGACAAAGCAAGTAGTTGGCACCTGCCTCTTCCAACTGATCTAGCAGAGCTTTTCGCACAGACTCTGCTGATCCTACCACGCACAATTCACTCTCGACTGCCGCATCGAAGGTCAGCGGCAAGTTTGGTGGAGTGGGGATAGCGTTAAGCTCGTAAAGGAATTGGAAGCTCTTGAGCCAGCGTGCGTAAGCAGGTGCCGCGAGCGAATAGGCATGTGTGTCACAACGCCCAATCACGACCATGCGGAGCAATCCGACAAATCGCCCTTGATCCCCCCCGCCTGCGTTGTCCTCTCGATAGGCGCGGAACGCATCAGTAGTTTTGCGAACGGAAGAGGAAGGTCCTACACACGCGATATTTGTTCCATTCGCAGCGGCCCAAGCTGCGGACTCGGGTCGATTGGCAGCGACCCATGTGGGCGGATGTGGACGCTGATGAGGTCTTAGCGTCAAAGGAACGTCATTGAGATCGAAATGGCGGCCTTGATAGCATAGCGTGCCGACCTCCCTAGAATTAACAAGTATTTGCATAAGAATTTCGCTGGCTTCGGCATAACGGCCCGGCACCGCGTCCGCACCAATCCCGAAGTAGCCCAATTCGGTCGGGAGAGCACCGCGCCCTATGCCCAGTTCGAGCCTGCCACCGCTCAACTGGTCCAGCATACAGATCTCTTCGAACGCACGCAGCGGATGATAAAGCGCAAGCAGCATCACCAAGGGTCCGAGACGCAAGCGCCGGGTGCGCTGGGCGACGCTCGATAAGAACAGATTCGGCGATGGACCTCTCCCATGGGGAGTACAGTGGTGTTCTGCGAGATGGTAGGCATAGAACCCTAGCTGATCGCACGCCTCTGCTAAGATCAGGCGATCTTCGTACTGCCGGCCTATATCGAGGCCATCCTCATCCAAATGATCGAAGATGCCGAAAGCCAGGTTTGAAGGAAAGACGTTTGTCACTCTTTAAGTCCCCGATTTTAAAAGCAGGCTGTTTTCTTGCTGGGATCACCAAGCAAGTCGGAAGAGATGTGTGTGATCGCCGATTAGCGTCAGCGTAACGAAGAAGGAGAGCCTGACGCTTCCCTGCCCCTGGAGCTTGGCACCCTTAAGCTTCCAGCAATGTCGCCAGCGGCAGCAAGAAATTCATCCATCTGCTCTTTTGTGCCGATGCTGACGCGGATACAGTGTTCCAAGCCTTTGTCCGGAAAAAACGCGACAAGTATCTTTTGCCTCTCCAATGCTGCTTGCCACCATGAGCCGTCCTGTCCCGCGGGCACACGGGCCAGCAAGAAATTTGCGCGGGAGGGTGTTACGGAAAATCCGAGTTGCGATAGTGCAACTGTCACTCGCTCTCGTTCATCCTTGATGTGCTTGTGGTTGTCTGCGTAGGCGCCGCGATGCGCAAGCACGCTGATACCAACGGCATGCCCGATCACGTTCATGTTGAAGACGTTCTGGATGTTTCGCAGCCTTCCAATAATTTCAGGGTGACCGAAACCGAAACCGACGCGAATGCCGGCGGCGGCATAGCTTTTCGAGAATGACCTCAAGATCAGAAGGTTCGAATACCGGTTGATGAGGCGCAGTCCGTGATCGGGTGCAAAGTCGACGTATGCCTCATCAAGGACAACCAACCGGTCCGATTGTGCTACGAGGCGTTCGATATCGCTGATCGGGAGGAATGTTCCGGTCGGATTGTTTGGATTGGCCAACATAATAAACTTGGCGTCTTTTGCCGGACCGGAAAGCAATTGCTCCATTGGCAGGGAATGAGCTTGACATCCGATTTCGAGGAACTCAGCGCCCTGAAGCATGGCAAGTTTGCGGTTGAACGAAAACCCTGGCGACATCATCGCAACCTTGTCGCCGGGTGCGAGGAAAGCTCTGTAGATCAGTCCGAGCAGTTCAGACGACCCGTTGCCAGCGATGACCTGATCCCTGGAAACGCCATAGGTGCTGGACGCTGCTTCCCTCAATCTGAAGTTATCGTCATCCGGATATAGATACTGGCGCTTGAGGGCCGCCACTGCACTTTGCATTATGATTGGCGGCAACGGAAACGGGTTCTCATTCGTATTCAGCTTGATAAAATTTGCGTCCGGCGCTGGTCCGTTGGACGGCAGAGCATCCAACTGTCGTGTCACTTGCGAAAGAGCCGAAAGCACAGTTTGCAGTTTTGCATCGGACATATTTAACTCCGTTTCAGTCACACAGGGGCATCCGTATGAGCTCGCAACGAGAGCAACATGGCGGACGGGATTGACGATGGCAGGGTTGCCTTTCACACAATGGTCGCAGCGCCGGCTGACATGGGAATTCAGCCAGGCTGTCCTCGGTCGAATCGAGTTGACGCGCACGCGGATCTGCATCGCTGCGCGGCGCCAAGGCGCTAAGCGGCTCAGCTCATGCCCAGGGTCATGCTTTCAAAGACGCTTGATCTCGACGCCGTATTTCCTCAGCACGTAGCCAATCTGTCGCGGGGTCAGCCCAAGCAAGCGCGCTGCCTTTGCCTGCACCCAGCCACATCTTTCCATGGCAGCAATGACGCGCTCTATATCGGGCGTCCTCGAGCCAATTGGGTGGGTTGCGCCGGCAAGCGGGTTAGTCGCGGCCGAACTGGCGGCCTCGTCCGGGGGCGTGGCCAAATTCGCTGACTCCGGCAGGATCGGCGGTGGTTGCAGCGCGGCCTTGCCCGATCTGCACTTCCACAGCGCCTCGGCAAAGCATTGGCCTTGGGAGCAGGCAAAGTCGTTTCTCCCGATTGACAGTCCCTCGGCCAGGATCGCTGTCCGGTGCACGCAATTTTCAAGCTCGCGAATGTTGCCGGGAAACTCACATTTCATCAGCACTTCAATCGCACGCGGATCGAAGGTGAGCGTACAGCCGTTCTCGTCGTTGAACTTCTTGAGAAACTCAGCTGCGAGGAGCGGAATATCGCTGCGCCTTTGGCGCAATGCTGGTACCAGCAAGGGAACCACGTTGATGCGGTAGTATAGGTCGGCGCGGAACTCATTCCTTGCAACCGCCTCTTCCAGGTTCCTGTTCGTGGCGGCAATCACGCGAACATCGACCTTGATGGTCTGATTGCTGCCGACGCGCTCAAACTCCTGCTCCTGCAGCACGCGCAGTAGCTTTGCCTGGAACGAGGCCGAGATCTCGCCAATCTCGTCCAGAAACAACGTCCCCTTGTCAGCGAGCTCAAAGCGCCCCCTGCGGGAATTGAATGCGCTTGTGAAGGCACCCTTCTCATGACCGAACAATTCGGATTCCAGGACTGTCTCTGGGAGCGCTGCACAATTGAGTTTAACGAAGGGCCGCTTGGCGCGCGGCGACAACTCGTGAATTGCCTTGGCAGCCAGCTCCTTCCCGGTACCGGACTCACCTCGCAGCAGAACTGTGGTTTTTGCCTTGGCTACGACCGCGATCTTCTCCAGCAGGGCGCTTATCGCCGGACTGTCACCAATCATCCCCTCGACGTGGACCTTTTTGCGCCGGGGTGCAGGGTGCTTAACATCAGAAAATTTCGTTTGCAGCCGATGTTCCAGCTCCGGCGTTCGCTCGCGGTCGGCCGCGGAGAAGCGATGCAACTTGACTGTCTGTCCCACCATGTTGGCAATCATGGTAAGCAGCCGGACATCATCGTCGAGCCGATAGCTTGACCTGCTTTCCAAAACCCGGTCCAAAGTCAGCGCGCCTATGGCGTTCCCATCAACACGAATGGGAACGCCGATGAACGACACGGTGTCGGAGGCCCCAAGCACCTCGATATCAGCGGCAGTGAAGGTCGGATGCATCGCTATGTCCTCGGCGAGGAGCGGCGTGTCGGTCGTCACAATCTGGTCGATGGCGTTGCGCGGCAGGCGCGACCGGGAGGGCTCATTGCCGTTCGTGCCGCAGCCGCTGGCCACTGAGATGTCCAGTCCGCCCTCGGCATCGCAGAGAGCGATGATGCCGTGCCGCATCTGCACAAACGAGTGCAGGAGATCGACTACCTTGGCCAACTTGAGTTCGAGCCGGGCGGCATCGGCGAGTACTTTCGATATTTCGAAGATGCCGGTTAGCGCGCGCTCGTGCAATGCCACACTCGCAGGATTCGTGTCGGACTTTGGACAACCCTTTATCGCATTCGGCAGCGATATGCCGCAGTCGCGGGCATTCTGTTCTGACTTGCTAATGTTGTGGTGCATGTGATCCTCGATCTCGCGCCATCAAATCTAGGCTGGCGGCATGTGCGCCCGCGACATCGCGGGCACGCGCGAAAATGCTCCGACGTGAACTCGTGCCGCCGCCGTGTGGTCGAGTGCAAAGCGGGTCTAGCCCTGACGCATCGCTTGGCTACTCCCTCCACGAGGCTTGGCCATGTTATTGGCTTGCCCCGGGCAAACACACGTTGTTTTCAAAAGACTGGAGCGAGGCGGCATAGTCAATCGAGCTTTCTTTCATCTGTGAAAGGAAACCTCGCGGCCTATGATAGGATTCATCAGTTCTATCTTTGCGTTGAAGCAGAAATACCTGGGCCGGCCATGCCTTGCCCGAGCCGCTGACCGCGCGGAGTGTAAATGCGGGGCCGTGCCATTCACCAGCGCCCGCGAAGGAGGGGCGGGAGCGATAATAACAGCCAACGGCACTGGTCGGTCGCGGCAGACGCCATCTTTCTCGAGTTGATCAGGCGGCGGCGATGTCGCGTGTGAAGGCGCGAAGCTGGCATCGAGTACGACTTCGTAGGCGGTGCCCGCAACTTCTGAATCGCATCGTCTTGGTCAGCACCATCACCAGCCTGGGGCCGAAATCGGCACACTCAATGAGCGTATCGAAAAGTCTGAACAGATTACGATGCGACCGCTTGGAAACGGCTGCCCCTGCTGCGGGCGTTGATTTGCAAAATTGGTCGTCCAAAAGGCCGTCCGAATATCTGATTGCAGTGGCTGCATGGTCGTAGGCTGTCTAGAAACGAGCGCTTCCGAACAGGGGTAAGTTAGCCTGTCATCTGGACGGCCTTGAACAGGCGACCTATTGGTACGCGCTGGCGCCAACGATGGGGCCCGGTCCAAAGCCGGCTAATGAGGAACCCACCACGCTTTTTGCAGCAAAGCCGCTAGCCAGAGGGATCGACCCGCAAGCACTCTGCCAGAGACCATCAAGGGCGTTCGGACCGCGGCCTTGCCCGCTGGTCTGACACCGCATTCCTCCATCATTGGCGAGCCCACGTCAGTTCAGGTGATGCGGATTCATCTGGCATGGGTATTGCGGCGGCGGTGGTGCAGCGTTCGACCGGAGCGCCGCGATAGGGAGAAGCCCGGGAGAAGTCACGCCACCTCGATCCGGTCAGGGAGAGAGAAACAGTGTCAGCTGCACAAGTCCGCGGCGCGAGTCCCGCGCCCCGCAAACCCTTCTACACCAAGCTCTACGCCCAGGTGCTTGCCGCCATCGCGCTCGGCGTCGCAATTGGCTATTTTTATCCGGAGACCGGCGAGAGCCTGAAGCCGCTGGGTGATGCCTTCATCAAGCTGGTCAAGATGATCATCGCGCCTGTCATCTTCCTGACAATTGCGACCGGCATTGCCGGCATGAACGATCTTCATAAGGTCGGCCGGGTCGCCGGCAAGGCAATGGTTTATTTCCTCACCTTCTCAACGCTCGCGCTGATCGTCGGCCTCATCGTCGCCAATGTCGTCCAGCCTGGCGACGGCCTGAACATCGATCCGGCCTCGCTCGATGTCCAGGCCGTGAATACCTATGCCGCAAAAGCCAAAGCGCAGTCGGTCACCGGCTTCCTGATGAACATCATCCCGCCAACGATCGTCGGTGCCTTCGCGGAAGGCGACATCCTGCAGGTGCTGTTCTTCTCGGTTCTGTTCGGCATGGCGCTTGCGATGGCCGGAGAGACGGGCAAGCCTGTCGTTTCCTTCCTCCAGGCGCTCATTGTGCCTGTCTTCAAGCTCGTCGGAATTCTGATGAAGGCCGCGCCGATCGGCGCTTTTGGCGCGATGGCCTTCACCATCGGCAGATATGGCATCGGTTCGGTAGTCAACCTCGCGATGCTGGTCGCGACGTTCTATTTCACCGCCTTCCTCTTCGTGTTCGGGGTTCTCGGCGCAGTCTGCCGCTACAACGGCTTTTCGATTTGTTCTCTCATTCGTTACATCAAGGAAGAGCTGCTGCTTGTCCTCGCAACGTCCTCCTCGGAGGCGGCGCTCCCGTCGCTGATGGAGAAAATGGAGAAGGCGGGCGCCAGGCGTTCGGTTGTGGGTCTCGTCATCCCGGCCGGATATTCGTTCAATCTGGACGGCACGAATATCTACATGACGCTAGCGGCTCTCTTCATCGCACAGGCGACGAACACGGATCTGTCCATCGGCGATCAGGTGCTGCTGCTGCTCGTAGCAATGCTTTCCTCCAAGGGCGCTGCAGGTGTGACAGGTGCGGGCTTCATCACCCTGGCGGCTACGCTCGCGGTAGTTCCGAGTGTTCCCGTTGCTGGGATGGCACTGATACTCGGCATCGACCGATTCATGTCCGAATGCCGGGCGCTGACGAATTGCGTCGGCAACGCAGTGGCATCCCTCGTCGTCGCACGCTGGGAAGGAGAGTTGGACCGAGCACAGATGAAAGCTGCCTTCAGCGGTCATCAGCTTACCGAGGCATCAAACCGGCTACCCTCCTGCAAGTAAGGTGGGCGGCCCACGACCTGTCAAGTCGCTTAGCTGGTCACATAACTGAACGACCGACCCGCAGCCTCTAAACGGCTCCTCACGGACCATGTATCAGAAGCGCTAAATGTGTGAGTGCAAATCGTCACCGCCCTTTAAGCGAATGAGCCTTTCAGTATACCCGGCCGGTTTACGTCTGCAATGATGTTCGTCCAACACGTTGTGCCCATTCGTATGGGGACGTCTTCACTTCGCCACCCGAAACGGAAACGCGCTAGGCGGACAGAGAGCCGGCCCGCGTCAAAAACCAATCAGAATAGGACCTATGACCAAGCGCCCCACGATTGCCGATCTCGCCCGCGAAGCCCGAGTCAGCGTAGCAACGATCGATCGGGTTCTGAACGCCCGCCATCCGGTGCGCGAGGAGACCGCGCGGCGGGTCCACGACGCCGCCCAGGCGATCGGCTATCATGCTGCCGGGCTAATCAAGCAGCGGTTGCGGCGAGACCTACCGCACTACCGTCTGGGCTTCATCTTGAGAAAACCGGCCCAGCATTTCTACCAAGATTTTGCGCGCGAGGTCGAAGCATCGGTCAATTTGGCCCAGTCCTTCCACGGCATTCCGCTCGTCGAATTCGCCCCGTCACATATGCCGAGCGACCTGATCGCGCCGCTCAAGGAGTTGGGCGCACGCTGCCATGCAATCGCGATGGTGGCACCGGACCACCCGAAAATCACAGCAGCGGTTGAGGACCTCAAGGCCAAGGGCATTCCGGTTTTCTCGCTGCTTTCCGACTTCGCCGCCGGCGTGCGACAGGGGTATATCGGCCTCAACAACCGCAAGGTGGGGCGCACGGCCGCTTGGATGGTGTCCAAGGTCGCAAAACGGCCCGGCAAAGTGGCGGTGTTTGTCGGCAGCCATCGTTTCCAGGGGCACGAGCTCCGTGACGTCGGCTTTCGCTCCTATTGCCGTGAGAACGCGCCCACGTTCGAGGTGCTGGATCCGGTCATGAACCTCGAGAAACGGCAGATCACCTACGAGGCAACGCTTGATCTCATGCAGCGGGAGCCCGAGCTCGTCGGCTTCTATGTCGCCGGCGGCGGCATGGAGGGCGCCATCTCCGCGCTCCGAGAAGAGGGCAAAAGTCGGGATCTCGTCGCGATCGTGAATGAAATCACACCTGAGTCTCGGGCAGCGCTCGCAGATAACATCGTCACGATGGCGGTCGCCACGCCAATGCGCCGGCTTTGCCAGGAGCTGATAACGCTGATGACACGGGCTATCGAGACCGGCACCGCTGAAACACCCGGCCAGACATTTCTGCCGTTCGACATCCATCTGCCGGAAAATATATGAAGGTTCATAAGCGGGAGTTTCCTTTCATAACGAGAGAAAGTTGAATGATGGTCCCTCCACACGGGTGGGCGCACCCCCGGGCCCTAGCCGCGGCCCAGGACGAAGAGCCAATTGGGTATCGGCGGCGCCTTAAGGCGGAAGCGCGAGGTAGATTGCCTAGATCCGCAGCGTCAACCTCCACCGGCTTTACTGCCAACATGCCCGACGTTCTCGTGAAGGGGGTGTGGTCAATGATCCCGCACGGCAATAGCCGAGCGAGGCCAGCACAGTCCATTTGGGGGTCGACCTCGTCGACCGCCATCTCCTCGCCTGGCTGCACGTGAAAAGCCGCGGCACAGCCGGCAAGGCAGGAATTTAACCGGGCTAACCATCTTCTGGGACTTCGCACGCAAATCGAGGCGGCAGTCAATTCAGTAGCAGCCCGGGCGTGTGTTCTGCTCGTTCCGGCCCCTCGCACTTAGCAAGGAACTGCGCCGCTCTGCCGGGCCAAAGGCCCGACGCCCGAAGGGCAACCGCTCCGACGCGATCGCGTCCGCCTCCAGAAGCCGCCATCGAAAGAATGCTCGCGTCGTCACCACCTACGGCCAAGGCGGGCAATCAAGGCAGCTGGCATCACTCTGCCACACATCCTCGACGAGCAACTCGCCTGAGATCAGCCCCAGAACGTAGGCAACACGCGCCGCGCCGGCGCTTGTCGAGATGCTGATCGGCCCGTCTACAGGGGGCGATTAGGTGGGGCTTAACATCTTCCGGGACTTCGCACGCGATTTCGAGGTGGCAGTCGGTACCAAGAAACGAAAGGTCGGATCGGCGTGCCCGAGACGCTCAATGATTTCAGGCAAAGGCGCCAGGCGAGATGCCTCCTGCAACATCATTTCCCGCATCCACATGCTTGCCGGATCACTATTGTGAAGCTCAGGCCATTGGACGGCTTCCGTGAATGCAGGAGGAGGAAGTGGCGGCGGAAGTTGGACAATCCGCAGGGGTGTTGCTTTTGCGAAATGCTGCGCCAGCCGTAAGGGCATGGTCCCGATGCGGTTGGTGCCTGACAGGACGGGCGGGATCAGGCTAAAGCCCTGTACGACAACTTCGATACGTCTCTCGAAACCGTGCTCGAGCAAATACCATTCCTCCATGGTGGGCTGCCGGGTGTGCCTGAATTTGAGCACAACATGTCCCATGCACAAGTATCGCTCGAATGTAAGTGGCTCCGACAGCTGCTTGTTCGTGCCGCAGCCTACGCCTACGAGCTTATCTTCGAACAGGGCTGCGCGAGGATGTTTCGACATGAACACTTCCGGCATGATCAGAAAATCAACGTCGCCGCGCCGGAGAAGCTCCTCGGGGTCGTCGCAAATAGGCAGACATTCAAAGCGAACGGCGGGAGCTTCCTGCGCAGCGCGCTCTACTATCTTCCTAAAAAATACGAGCGTGATGTAATCGGAAAGCATGATTCGGAAGAGACGATCCGATTGGGCCGGGTTGAAGGCGTCGGGGGAAATAATCGATAGCTGGATGTGCAGCAATGCGTCCCGGACTGCTGGGGCGAGCCCGTCGGCGCGCGGCGTCAAAATGAGCTCGCGGCCGTTCATCGTAAATAGCTCATCGTTAAAATAGGCGCGTAGCCGAGCAACGGCGGCGCTCATGGCCGGCTGGCTCAGGTTGATACTGCGAGCCGCGGCAGTGACTTTACGCTCCCTCATCAGAGCGTCCAGCACAACGAGGAGATTTAGATCCAGCCCTTTAAAACGCATGTCATGTTCTATCCAACGTGTGGATGCGTATCATTCAAACAATCAATTTTACGAATTTACGAGCCATGCATTAGAGGAACGGAAAGTGAGCGACGTCAAGCTCAAATCGACGACACGGGCCGGAACTCGAGAGAGCGTCTGGCTCACCTTCGCCAACGACAACGGCTGAGTGCAGCCACCAACGCCGCTTTGGTCGAGTAATGCGGCCGCAAAAACCAATATGAAGAGAGGTCCTGAATGCGCCATCAGGTGCAGTGGAAGTTGTGCTGGGAAAACGAGTTGCAGCTCTCCGATCACGTTAAGCTCGCCGAGTTCTTTCGTGATACGTACGGGCCGACTGGGGCGTCCAACGCAGAACCGTTCGAAGGTAGTCGAAGCTGGGCCGGAGCCAGGCCTGAACTCCGCGTAATCGCCTATGATTCAAGCGGTGTAGCGGCTCACATGGGCATACTGCGCCGTTTCATCAAGGTCGACGCGGTCGACCTGTTGGTGGCTGAGCTGGGCCTGTACGGGGTACGTCCGGACCTTGAGGGTCTGGGAATCGCCCATTCAATCCATGTCATGCTTCCAATACTGCAGGAGCTTGGCGTTCCATTCGCTTTCGGAACGGTCAGGGACGCGCTGCGGAATCATGTTGAGAGGTTCGGACGGCGATACAGCCCTATGGCCGTTTTGTCGGGAATTCGCGTGCGCTCCACCCGACCAGAGGCCCGCCTCGACCTGCCGCCCACACGCATCGATGACGCACTCACCATTGTTCTGCCAGTTGGACGGCCGATCAGCGAATGGCCCACGGGCACGATGATAGATCGGAACGGACCAGAGCTATGAGCTGGTCCGATTGCTTGTACGAAGTGCGCCGTGAGTGCTCTGACGGCACCGGCCGTCGAAGCGTTTATCTGACGTTTGACGACGGTCCCAATCCACTTTTCACACCGGAGATTCTCGACGTGCTGGCAGAGCAGCGGGTGCCGGCGACTTTCTTCGTCATCGGCGCCTACGCCTTAGAGCACCCAGATCTAATCCAACGGATGATCGCAGAAGGGCACGAGGTAGGCAACCACACGATGTCTCATCCGGACCTGTACCAATGCGGTTTCGGCGAAGTGCAACGTGAGGTCTTTGAAGCGAACGACGCCATCATGAGAGCGTGCCCGCAGGCCTCGGTCCGCTTTGTTCGCGCGCCCTACGGCGCCTGGAGCGAAGAAGTCTGCACAGCATCACAGATCGCCGGGCTGGCGGCCCTTCATTGGTCCGTCGACCCTCGAGATTGGTCTCGCCCTGGAGTCGAGGCGATTATTGATAGAGTGCTCGCCTCTGTCCGGCCGGGCGCAATTGTACTCTTGCACGACGGATGCCCTCCCGGCGAGTTGAGCCAGGGCGCTCACGCCGGCATGCGCGACCAGACGGTCACGGCGCTGTCCCGGCTGATTCCAGCACTGCGTGAGCGCGGATTTGTAATCCGCTCACTTCCTCAACATCACTGAACAAACGAGATCCCATGACACTTCTTGGTACAACCAGCACTGTGGCCATTTCGCTTTATGCACTGCTCTCGACTGCCTATAAGAGCATGCAAGGGCTTTATGCTATGCCGACAAAGGATTCGTCGGCGTTGGAGGTTCTCGTCGGCTCCGACAAACTGCCCAGCGTGGATGTCATCGTCCCCTGCTTCAACGAGGATCCGCGCACGCTTTCAGAGTGCCTGGCTTCCATTGCAGAGCAAGAATACGCCGGAAGACTTCGGGTCTATTTGGTTGATGACGGTTCTGGAAATCGCGAAGCCTTAGGAACTGTCCACGAAGACTACGCGCGCGACCCCAGGTTCGACATCATTTTGCTTCCCGAGAATGTTGGAAAGCGCAAGGCGCAGATCGCCGCGATACGCCGCTCATCAGGGGATCTGGTGCTTAACGTTGATTCAGACACGGTACTCGCACCCGACGTCATTTCCAAGCTTGTACCGAAGATGCGAGATTCAGCGGTCGGCGCAGTCATGGGTCAGTTGACGGCCAGTAACCGAACCGAGAGCTGGCTGACCAGGCTGATAGACATGGAGTACTGGCTGGCTTGCAACGAGGAGCGCGCGGCACAGGCTCGCTTCGGTGCCGTTATGTGCTGTTGCGGCCCATGTGCCATGTACCGCCGGTCTGCGCTCCTTTTGTTACTGGACCAGTACGAGTCGCAATTTTTTCGGGGCAAGCCAAGCGACTTCGGTGAGGATCGCCATCTCACTATCCTGATGCTGAAAGCAGGCTTTCGAACCGAATACGTTCCGAGCGCCATCGCGGCCACAGTCGTTCCGAACAGACTCGGACCGTATCTGCGCCAACAACTCCGTTGGGCACGAAGCACATTCCGGGACACGCTGCTTGGGCTGCGCTTGCTGCCTAGCCTAAATAGCTATCTCACGTTGGACGTGGTCGGACAGAATCTCGGCGCGCTACTCCTCGCCCTATCGGTATTAACGGGCCTCGCACATTTCGCACTGACAGGCACTGTGCCTTGGTGGACAGGACTGATGATTGTGTCCATGACCATGCTCCGATGCAGCGTGGTAGCATTTCGTGCTCGACAATTTCGATTTCTTGGCTTTTCGCTGCACACGTTCATCAACGTCTTTCTCTTGCTTCCGTTGAAGGCCTACGCGCTGTGTACCTTGAGCAATAGCGATTGGCTGTCACGAAGCTCTGCTGTCGCTACATCGAACACTGGGGGAAAACAGGCCCCCACCCAAACTCCGATCACTGGTTCCAGCAGGGCAGAATTCTCGCCCCATTCGGCTCCGCTTCGCAGGCTCAATCTTGCGCGGGATTCTTCGGAATTAGTCCTGTCGGACAACATTTGCGGCGACGAGTGATCGCTACTTACCTGATGGACGAGAGGTGCACGAGTTTGACCCAGAACGCGAATCATCAGTTGCTTGATCGGGAATTGGCCGCAGACGATCCGTGGCGCCTCGACGGCAATCCGTTCGAGCAGAAGCGCCACACGCAAATGCTCCAGCTGGCGCTTGCCCAAGGCTCCATTACAAATGCCCTCGAAGTCGGGTGCGCTGCCGGCGCATTCACGGAAAAACTAGCCCCCTACTGCCAAGGGCTCACCGTCATCGATGTCGTGGCGCAAGCGATTGCTCGAGCACGTCAACGGATAAAGGAGCCGTCGCGCATCAACTGGATAGTCTCCGATGTTCAACAGTTTTCGACCAACGAGTTGTTTGACCTGATCGTTGTGGCGGAGGTCCTCTACTACCTCGGAGACATAGCCGAGATGCGCGCGGCCGTCAAAAACCTGGTGCGGGTGCTTGCGCCAGGCGGGCATCTGATCTTCGGATCGGCAAGGGATGCTAATTGCCGTCGCTGGGGTCACGCCGCTGGTGCTGAGCCGGTCATCGCCATGCTGAACGAAACGTTGATCGAGGTAGAGCGTCTTGAGTGTCGGGGCGAGTCGGTCAACGAAGACTGCTTGCTCGTCCGTTTCCGGAACCCGATTTCCGCTTCCTGATGAATCGAATCTATCGCCGTTAACGTGGAGACACTATGCGCATCTGTGGTACCAAGCTGACCCATGATGGGGCGATCGCCCTGGTCGAGGATGGACGGCTCGTCTTCTGCGTTGACCAGGAAAAGCGGCACAACGATCCGCGTTACCAATCCATCGATAATCTCGACGCAATTGTTGCCGCTTTAGCGGAGCAGCGGCTAGATCCTTGTGATGTCGATCAGTTCGTTATCGACGGCGGGGATGGCGAAGACGAGTCACAGTTTCAGGTCGGCAGGCAACCAAGCAACCGCCAGTTTTGTCGTCCCTCTCGGTAAAATGAACCCATGTCCATGGTAGCGATCGACCTTACTGACGTAAGCAAAACTTATGACAAGCTCGTTGTCGACAGGCTGTCGTTCCGCGTTGCGGCGGGGGAATGCTTCGGGCTCTTGGGACCGAACGGCGCGGGCAAAAGCACGATTGCGCGTATGGTCCTCGGCATGACATCGCCTGATGCGGGGAAGATTACTGTGCTCGGCGCTCCAGTGCCGGCGCGCGCGCGTTTGGCACGTATGCGCATCGGCGTGGTCCCGCAGTTCGACAATCTTGATGCCGCGTTCACTGTACGCGAGAACCTGTTGGTGTTCGGGCGCTACTTCCGGATGAGCAGACGCCAGATCGATGCGGTCATACCATCGCTGCTTGAGTTCGCCCGCCTCGAGAACAAAGCGGATGCGCGCGTCGCCGAACTGTCCGGCGGCATGAAGCGGCGCCTGACGCTCGCGCGTGCGCTGATCAATGACCCGCACTTGCTGGTGATGGACGAGCCGACCACCGGCCTCGATCCGCAGGCCCGCCACCTGATCTGGGATCGGCTGCGATCGCTGCTGGCGCGGGGCAAGACTATTCTTTTGACTACCCATTTCATGGAAGAGGCCGAGCGGCTGTGCGATCGGCTGTGCGTTATGGAGGAGGGGCGCAAGATCGCCGAAGGTCGCCCGTCCGAACTCATTGACGAGCAGATCGGCTGTGACGTGGTCGAGGTCTACGGCGGCAATCCGCATGAACTGGGTGCGCTGATCCGGCCGTACGCACAGCGCATCGAGGTGAGCGGTGAGACGCTTTTTTGCTATGCACCCGATCCGGAGCAGGTGCTGGCGCAGCTACGCGGGCGCACGGGTCTACGCCTTCTGCAGCGTCCCCCCAATCTCGAGGATGTGTTTTTGCGGTTAACCGGGCGCGAGATGGAGGACTGAACAATGGGCGAACGTTATGCGGCGGGCATGCCCGCCAATGCGTGGAATTGGGTCGCGGTTTGGCGCCGCAACTATCTTGGATGGAAGAAAATCGGGCTTGCATCGGTTCTCGGCAACCTCGCCGATCCGATGATCTATCTGTTCGGTCTCGGCTTTGGCATCGGAACAATGATAGGTCCTGTTGAGGGCACTTCGTACATTGCGTTTCTCGCGGCTGGCATGGTTGCCACAAGCGTGATGGCATCGGCGACCGCTGAAACGGTCTACGGGAGTTTCGGCCGCATGGGCGACCAGCGCACCTGGGAAGGAATGCTATGCACTCAGCTGACGCTCGGCGATATCTTACTCGGCGAATTGGCGTGGGCAGCCACGAAGGCCCTCATGGCGGGCACAGCAATCACTATTGTTGCCACCACGCTCGGATACGCATCGTGGCCATCCATCCTCTGCTTGCTGCCAGTCATCGCTCTCAATGGCCTCGCCTTCGCGAGTCTAGCGATGGTCGTCACGGCGCTTGCGCCCAGCTATGAATATTTCATATTTTATAATACGCTTGTTATTACACCCATGCTGTTCCTTTGCGGCGCGATGTTTCCGGTCAACCAATTGCCCGGCGCTTTTCAGTATGCTGCCTCCTTATTGCCGCTCGCACATGCAGTCGACCTCATTCGTCCAGCGATGCTTGGCCGTCCGATTGACAAAATGGGCCTGCATATCGGCGCGCTTTGCATATACACGGTTTTGCCCTTCTTCTTTTCGATTGCTCTTTTTCGTCGAAGGCTGATGCGTTGACGCTACTCACCATTCGAATTGGATGTTTGGGCGCAACCCATTCACACGCCGCCTAGATCAAGACATGCGTTTTAAAGGACTCGATCTGAACCTCCTCGTTGTGTTGGACGCTCTGGTCAGGGAACGTAAAGTCACCGCGGCGGCCCGCAGTATTAACCTGAGCCAGCCGGCAATGAGCGCCGCCGTTGCTCGGTTACGCGCCTATTTCAGCGATGAGCTATTTACGATGAGCGGCCGCGAGCTCATTTTGACACCGCGCGCTGAGGGGCTCGCCCCAGCAGTCAGGGAGGCATTGCTGCACATCCAGCTATCGATTATTTCCTGGGACGCCTTCAACCCAGCCCAATCGGATCGTCGCTTCCGGATCATCCTTTCCGATTACATCACGCTCGTATTTTTTAAGAAGATCGTAGAACGTGCTGCGCGGGAAGCTCCGGCCGTCCGCTTTGAATGTCTCCCTATTTCCGACGACCCCGAGGAGCTTCTCCGGCGCGGCGACGTTGATTTTCTGATCATGCCGGAAGTATTCATGTCGAAACATCCTCGCGCAGCCCTGTTCGAAGATAAGCTCGTATGCGTAGGCTGCCGCACGAACAAGCAGCTGTCAGAGCCACTTACATTGGAGCGATACTTATCGATGGGGCAGGTTGTCCTCAAATTCGGGGACACCCGGCAGCTCTCCGTCGAGGAATGGTATCTGCTTGAGCACGGTTTCGAGAGACGTATCGAAGTTGTCGTACACGGCTTTAGCCTGATCCCGCCCGTTGTATCCGGCACCAGCCGCATCGGGACCATGCCCTTACGGCTGGCGCAGCATTTCGCAAAAACAACACCCCTGCGGATTGTCCAACTTCCGCCACCACTTCCTCCCGCATTCACGGAGGCCATCCAATGGCCTGCGCTCCACAATAGTGATCCGGCAAGCTTGTGGATGCGTGAAATGATGTTGCAGGAGGGATCTCGTATGATTCCTCTGCCTAAGAGCACCGGACGTCTCAGTTGTCCGCAAATTGAGAAACTGCTCCCCCCTCGACTATGAGAGGAGGCATGGATGGCGATTGGAATTGGGAGATTCCTGCATTGTCGAGAACGATGTGGAGAGAGCTGATGCTTCAGCCTAAGAGGTAGCAGCGATGCTGCGGCTGCATGAACTTGGCTGGTGGAGCGAACCGATGGGCGAAGGAATTCGGGTGCGCGCGCAACACGGTGCGTCGGTATCTCCGCCACGGCGGGACCGTTCCGTTTGGTAAACCTGTTCGGCCGACCGCGTTGACGGGCTGGACGATTGGCTGCGAGAGCGCTTGTTTCCGGTCCCCGCCGCCTGCGAGCCCGCAACTGCTCAGCAGAAGGGCGAAGCGAACGAGAGTGCATCCATTTCGTAAATGTGTGCCTATCCAAGCAATCGATTTCTCCAATTGTCCGATGACGAATATGAACGACTCAGGCAGGGACATCATTAGGAGTATTTTTCG
>NZ_JAMYRV010000027.1:0-88580 GCF_040321555.1 Mesorhizobium sp. M0317
ACCTGCCCTTTTGCCTGGGGGGGGGAGGGTGGGGCTTATTAAAAACGCTTTTCCACCGCCCGGGGGGGGGGGGGGTTCCTAAAAAGCCGCCCGCCCGCCCCTCCCCCGTTTGTAGGCCCCTTCAAGGCGTCGTGTCCGCCACGAGAAGAGCTTGCTGACGGGCCAGTTCATCTGCTGTGGGTTTGCGCAGGTGTCGCCTGCCATCAGCCTGGATGACGGAAAACAAACCGACCTCGGCATGTCGCGAATTGTCCCAGCCCGGGTAGGCCGTTATCGGGTACAGGCAAATACCCTCGATCGGCGCTCCGAGACTGATTGCGGAACGCACCTCGTCGCAGACATAGTGGAGCCAAGCCGGCCCGCCGGATCCCTCGGAACCGGTCTCCGCAATGAACATCGGCTTACCGTAGCGATGAGCAACTTCTAGCAACATTTCCGACAGGGCGCGGTACTCGTGGTGTCCCATCGGAATCGTCGGCCCGTTTACGTACCATTGATTGTGCGGGTAAAAATTCAAGCCCACGGCATCGACAACATCTTCGCTCCCGCCCAACTCAGGTTCGACGCGGCCCAGCAACATGTCGTAAGCTTCGAACTGCCCCTGTCGGGCGTTTTCGGCCCGGCGCCGTTCGCTGCGGGTTCGGTCGCGAGGGGCGATATGGATAAGCGGCTCGGCCCAGACAAATCTGCAGGCGGGGTCGATCTCCCGCATTGCACGAACACCCGCGATGGCGGCCTTCACGAGGTGCCGCTTGAACCATCCACGTTTGTTCGGCCCCACGCGCGGGAAATAGCCGACCTCGACAGCCCATGCGAAAAAGGAGATTTCGTTGATGGGACACAACAGAGGCGATGTTCCGGTGATCGAACGGTGTACCTTGACGGCTTCTGCCGCGAACGAGGCATAGGCGTCGATGAAATGCAGCGAGCCCTGATCGACATGGTCCGGAGATCCGTAGTGGAAGATGTCCCAGATTACCTGAACACCTGCCGATCGGGCTGCCTCGACCATTGGCGCCCAACTTGACCAGTCATAGGCTCCGGGAGCGGTTTCGATCAAATGCCAACGCAGGCCGTCGCGGATGGTGCGAAGGCCGAGTTCGGCGCAGCCGCGGTAGTCGCCCAGGGCATGCAAATTATGCGAGGTCGCACGAATAAGATCGAGGCGAACGCCGTCCTTGCGCCGGTGCGAGGAGCATTCAAAGCCTGCCATGAAAAAACTGGCGAAGCGCGAAGCTTCCGGAACCGAGGCCTCCGTCTGGCGTCCCACTTCGCTCATTTTTCGAAGTCTCCTTTGGGCAATCGGCTTCGAACTCGGCCGCCTTGTCCGGACCGGGAACCGCGTTGGCGAAATACCGAATTCAGTCGGGCGCGCCCCATGTTCGTTGCTCAGTCCAGCTCGTCCTTGCGTGGCCGGGTAGTGCCGAACCCATTGGTAGAGCCTTTGTTCCGGTGGTGAACTGTCCGGGCGCCGCGTGCAAATGAGGAACAAGGAGGCCCGTCCCAAGTTCGGGGCGATGTACAGCCGCCGTCATCCACTCGAGCGGCTGCTCGGCAACAACAGAGGCATGGGATCACATGACCGTTCAGATTCGACTTTCCGAGATCGACCACGCCAGGCGCGAGGATCGTGGCGACGGCGCTTGGAGCATCGCACCGGACCTGGGTTACTTGCGGCTAGCAATCGTGAATGTCGTGTTCTTCGGCGCACCGGGCAGCGGAGATCGGAACTGGGTGCTGATCGATACCGGGTTGCCGACGTCTCGCAGCAGCATTCTAGCGGTCGCGGAAAAGCGGTTCGGCGTCAACGCACGGCCGGCTGCAATCATCCTGACCCATGGCCATTTCGACCATGTGGGAACGGTTCTAGAACTCGCAAATGGCTGGGACGTGCCTGTCTTCGCCCATCCACTCGAGCACCCCTATTTGGACGGAACCACATCCTATCCGCCACCGGATCCCTGGGTTGGGGGTGGACTGATGGCGCTGCTTTCACCGCTTTTTCCACGCGGGCCAATCGATCTTGGCAGCCGTTTGCAACCCTTGCCCGCCGATGGATCGATCCCCGGAATGCCCGGATGGCAATGGCTGCACACACCCGGACATGCCCCTGGGCATATCTCGCTCTGGCGCGAGCAAGACCGCTCGCTCATCGTAGGAGACGCTTTCATCACCACCGGTCAGGAGTCGGTCTATGAAGTCGCCATTCAGGATCTCGAGATGCACGGTCCGCCGCGCTATTTCACGCCAGACTGGGATGCAGCGGAAAGGTCCGTGAAGCATCTGGCTGCCTTGGGCCCCCAGATGGTCATCAGTGGACACGGTGCGGCTGCTGCGGGAGTGGGCATGCGTCAGGCTCTCGATAATCTGGCTGAGCGATTCAGGGTATTCGCCGTCCCGCCGAAATTGAAATTCGTGCGGGAGCCAGCGTCGCCGATAGCTAGGCCAATCGAGCCTCCATCGTTCTGAAATTATGGTCGGATTGGCGAACGCGGGACCATCGGACAGAGTAACTCGGTCCAGCGGAACAAACCCGGCCGGCGACAGTTGGGGCACTCGCTCAGGGGGCGACACCCTGCGAAGTGCCGCGAGGTTCCGCGCCATGGGGAGGCTCAGATGGAAACCCGATGAACGCATGCCCCTAGCACGCGTTCCCGCAAAGAGAGATTGCAGAACCGGTGTTGTTGCCATCCAGCCCTAAGTTGACACGCCAACTGCTCTGGATCCTCGGAGGCGCATTCTTGCCCGGTTGCGCGGGGGGAGTGCTCGATCCCCAAGGACCAATTGGCGTCGGCAATCGCACGATCCTTTTGAACTCGCTGGCGGTGATGCTGGTGATCGTTGTTCCCACGCTTGTTGCACTTCTGGCATTCGCCTGGAAGTTCCGCGCCTCGAACAGCAACGCCCGCTATAACCCGGAGTTCACCTATTCGGGACGCGTGGAGTTGATCGTCTGGTCGATCCCGACGCTCACCATCCTGTTCATTGGCGGTCTGATCTACTACGGATCGTATCAGCTCGATCCGCGCAAACCGATCCCTTCTAGCCAGCCGCCGCTCGACATTCAGGTGGTGGCGCTCGACTGGAAATGGCTGTTCCTCTATCCGGAGCAGGGCGTGGGCGCTGTCAATCAACTGGTTATCCCCGCCGGTGTTCCAGTGCGTTTCAAGTTGACCTCGGCCAGCGTGATGAACACGTTCTTCGTGCCCCAGCTTGGCAGCATGGTCTACGTCATGAACGGCATGCAGACCGAATTGCATCTGCAGGCCGACCGCGAGGGCAGCTTTTTCGGCCAGTCGGCGCACTTCAGCGGCGACGGCTTCTCGGATATGAATTTCAGTGTGAGCGCGGTTTCAGCCGATGCCTTCACCCGCTGGGCGTCATCGCTGCGTGGCGGGGGCGGCGTGCTCAACGCCAACGCCTATCGCGAACTCGCCCGGCAAAGCACAAATGTGGCGCCGGCTTCCTTCGGTCATGTCCAGCCTGGGCTGTTCGAAGCGGTCGTTCAGCAGACGCTCCCACCGGGTCCGGGGCCTGCTGAGAGCGCAGCCAGCGGCGAGCCACAGGTGAGCCCAAGGGCATTACCCGCGGCGGCGGCAACGATGACCCATCATCCACAAGGCGCAGAATGACGATGCTGGGCAAGCTCGACTGGTCGGCCGTTCCTTTCGATCAACCCATCCCCCTCGGCGCAGCCCTTGGCGTCTTTCTGGCAGCAGCCGCCGTGCTTGGCTGGATAACGGTGAAGGGCTACTGGCCATATCTGTGGAGCGAGTGGATAAGCTCGGTCGACCACAAGCGCATCGGCGTGATGTACATTGTGCTGGCGATGCTCATGCTTCTTCGTGGTTTTATCGATGCTATCATGATGCGCACACAACAGGTGCTGGCGATTCACGGGCCGGGCTACCTCCCGCCGGAGCATTACGACCAGATCTTTTCCGCGCACGGCACGATCATGATCTTCTTCGCCGCGATGCCGTTCATGATTGGCCTGATGAATTTCGTCGTGCCGCTGCAGCTTGGCGTACGCGATGTCGCTTTCCCGACGCTCAATTCCGTCAGCTTCTGGCTGACGGCTTCCGGAGCCCTGCTGGTCAACATCTCGCTTGTGATCGGCGAGTTCGCGCGCACCGGCTGGCTGCCCTATGCCCCTTTGTCGGAAACCACCTACTCGCCGGGCGTCGGTGTCGATTATTATCTGTGGGCGATCCAGATCTCCGGCGTCGGCACGCTGCTCACCGGTGTCAACCTGGTGACGACTATCCTCAAGATGCGGGCGCCGGGAATGGGCTATCTGCGAATGCCGATGTTCTGCTGGACCTCGCTCGCGTCCAACCTGCTCATTGTCGCAGCCTTCCCGATCCTTACCGCCACGCTCGCAATGCTGACGCTGGACCGGTACCTCGGCTTCCACTTCTTCACCAACGAAGCCGGTGGAAATCAGATGATGTTCGTCAACCTGATCTGGGCGTGGGGCCATCCCGAAGTATACATCCTGGTGCTTCCCGCCTTCGGAATCTTTTCCGAGATTTTCTCGACTTTTTCATCGAAGCCGCTGTTCGGATACCGTTCGATGGTCGCGGCCACGATGTTCATCTGCATCGTCTCGTTCATGGTCTGGCTGCATCACTTCTTCACCATGGGTGCCGGAGCGGACGTTAATGCCGCCTTCGGCATCGCCACGTCGGTCATTGCCGTGGGAACCGGTGTGAAAATCTACAACTGGCTCTTCACCATGTATGGCGGGCGCGTTCGTTTCGACACGCCGATGCTTTGGGCACTGGCTTTCGTGACCACCTTCACCGTCGGCGGCATGACTGGCGTCCTGCTTGCCGTCCCGCCGGCCGACTTCGTGCTACACAATTCCCTTTTCCTCGTCGCGCATTTCCATAACGTCATCATCTCGGGCGTGTTGTTTGGAGCATTCGCCGGCTTCACCTACTGGTTCCCCAAGGCGTTCGGCTTCCGTTTGCACGAAGGCTGGGGAAAAGCGGCATTTTGGGTCACCTTGGCCGGCTACATGCTGGTCTTCGTACCGCTCTATATTGTCGGTCTGCTCGGCATGACGCGGCGCCTGCAACATATCGATATGGACCTTTGGGCACCGTGGCTGGTGGTGGCCGCTTTCGGCGTGGTGGTGATGATCGCCGGCGCGGCGCTGCAGATCACACAGCTTTTCGTTTCGATCCGGCATCGCGACAAGTTTCGCGACGAAACCGGCGACCCGTGGGACGGGCGTTCGCTGGAGTGGTCGACATCTTCCCCTCCTCCTGTCTTCAATTATGCACGGCTGCCTCACGTGGAAGACGAAGAACCCTACTGGAGCATCAAGCAACGAGGGATCGAACAGAGCGCGGACGAGGAAAAGGCATATGAGCCGATCGAGATGCCTCGCAACAGCCCGACTGGCTTCGTCACCGCCTTCTTCAGCACACTGATCGGCTTCGCGCTGATCTGGCATATATGGTGGCTGGCGATCGTCGGCTTCATCGGCGCATACGCAACCTTCGTCGTATTCGCCTGGCGCGATCATGGAGACTACGAGATCCCTGTCGACGAGGTCGCCCGCATCGACCATGACCACAAGGCGGCCCAGTTTGCCCGGCTGCGCGGGTGGGAGCGCCCGGCATGAGCGATCACGCATTCTCCGGCGACATCAGCGCCGGCACCCAGGCACGGGACCCGTATCGGCTCAATCACACCGGTCGGCACGCGGTGCGCTCTGCGACCGGCCACGGAGAAGGCGGCCCGGCCTCAAAGTTCGTCACAGTGACTTACGGCTTCTGGATCTTTCTCCTGTCCGACATCATCATGTTCTCGGCATTTTTCGCCGCCTACGCCGTGCTCGCCAAGGCAGCCGCCGGCGGACCGACAGGCAAGGATCTGTTCGAACCGACACGGGTTGCGATCCAGACGGGCCTTCTGCTCACTTCGAGCTTCACCGGCGGCGTGGCAACACTCGCCACCCGTCGCAGATCAATGGCTGCCACGCAGTTCTGGCTTCTCGTCACGGGGTTGCTCGGGGCAGCGTTCCTGTTCCTGGAACTGCAGGAGTTCGCGGCAATGATCGGCGAGCAGGCAGGCCCCTCGCGCAGCGCATTTCTTTCTGCCTTCTTTGCGCTCGTTGGCTGCCACGGTGCCCACGTCGGTCTCGGCCTGCTCTGGCTGGGAACAATGATGGCGCAGCTGTGGGTCAAGGGCTTTCGGCCCGACATCTTGCGGCGGCTCCACTGCTTCGGGCTCTTCTGGCACACCCTCGACATCATCTGGGTTGCCATCTTCACCCTGGTCTATCTGCTGGGAGCATCGTCATGACCGAGATCGAGAGCAAGACCGGCGAGTTGCAGGACCGCCGCGATTCAGCGCCGGGCGAGGAACACATAAGCGAGCACGAAACGGCTGGGGGCCTCTCGGGCTATGTGCTCGGCTTCGGGCTGGCCATCCTGCTCACGATCGCGTCATTCCTGGCGGCGCGAACCGATCTGATTTACCAGCCCGCGGTCATCTCGGCCCTGGTGGTGCTCGCTGTTGCGCAGATGGGCGTGCATCTTGTCTTCTTTCTGCACCTGACCACCGGGCCGGACAACACCAACAACATCCTGGCGCTGGCCTTCGGCGTGCTGATCGTCGCGCTGGTGGTTCTGGGCTCTATCTGGATCATGGCCCATCTGAATGAAAACATGGCTGCCATGACACCCCATCAAGCCGGAACCATGCCTTGAACGCTCCCCTGCGAACGCACGGCCGCCCGCAGCGCCATTCGCACCGATGGCCCAGGAGACAAAAGGGTCGTTAGATCTCGTGCTTTGGCTGAGCTGCACGTATGGCATCAAGCGCTAAGCGAACGGCGTCGACGCCAGAGACGCCGGGCGGGATCGGCCTGAAAATCAGGCGGCCGTTCCGGTACTCCAGGCCCAACGCCTTGCTGTTCCGCCATTGGGACGCCGACGGCTTGTTCCGAAGGGTGATCGCGATGGCCTCGGGACCCAAATCGACTTTGCCGATGCCCAGTTCCGACGCTGCTATTCGCAACCTGGTAAATTCCAGCAAAAGGGCTACTTCGCCAGGCATGTCTCCAAAGCGGTCCTCGAGCTCTTCGCTGAATGTATCGAGGTCCGGCTCCGAACGGATGCGGGAGAGCCGCGCATAGAGGCCAACACGCACCGTAGGCTCTTCGACATAGCTCTTGGGAAAAGCGCCCTTTCCCGAACCGTTGATCTCGGCAAGTTGCTTGTCGAAGTCGGCCCCTCCGCCAGCCGCCGAGACCGCCCGCTCCAGCAAGTGCTCGTACAAGCCCACTCCGATCAGCTTCATATGCCCGGCCTGGTCTTCTCCGAAAAGATCTCCGGCGCCACGCAGGTCGAGGTCCCTTTGACTGATTGCCAGGCCGGAGCCGAGCCGATCGAGCGCAAGCATCGTCGAAAGCCGGGCCCTGGTGCTGTCGGCCAGTTCAACGCCAGGCTGGGTCAGAAGAAACGCAACAGCCTGCACCGCCCCCCTTCCGACCCGGCCCCGCAGCTGGTGCAACTGCGCCAGACCGAACCGGTCGGGGCGCCAAACGATGATGGTGTTGGCCCGCGGCACATCGAGGCCGCTCTCGATGATGTCGGTGCTCAACAAAATGTCGCCATCACCGTCGGCGAATCCGACCATGACTTCGTCCAGCTGTCTCCCCTTCATTTCACCATGCGCCGTCTTGACCCGGAGTTCCGGCACCAGTCTGTTCAGTTTGTCACAGGCCGGGGCAATATCCTCGATCCGCGGGACCACGAAGAAGCTCTGTCCACCCCGGTGAAATTCACGCAGAAGGGCCGCGCGCACCGATGCTGGATCGAACGCTGCCAAGATCGTGCGAACGGGACGTCTTTTGGCGGGCGGAGAGTTTAGAACGCTGACGTCCTGGATGCCCGACAACGTCGATTGCAGCGTCCGGGGTATCGGTGTGGCGCTCATGCTCAGCGTATGGAGGCGAGGCGTCATGGTCCGCAGGGCCCGCTTCAACTTGACCCCGAACCGGTGCTCCTCGTCGATCACCAGCAGTCCAAGATTGGCGAAGGTGACGCTCTTGGACGCCAGGGCCTGAGTACCCACAACGACCGCAACCTGGCCGCTCCGCAGACCCTCTTTTGCCGCTCTCGCCTCCGCTGCCCCGACCATCCTAGAAAGGTGGGCGACCTGCAGGCCGTTTCCTGCGAAGCGGCGGCTGAACGTCTCATAGTGCTGCCGTGCCAACACCGTTGTCGGTGCTATGATAGCAACCTGTTTCCCGCAGAGAGCGGCGGCGGCGCAAGCACGCAGGGCGACCTCTGTCTTGCCGAAGCCGACATCGCCGCAGACGAGCCGGTTCATTGTTCTTCCGGACGAAAGGTCATCGAGCACAGCGCGGATGGCGGCCGCTTGGTCGGGCGTCTCCGTATAGGGAAATTTCGCCGCAAAACGAGCCAAGTCCGTGCGGGAGGGCTTCAAGATCTCGGCAGGCTCGCTGGACCTGATTTTGGCAAGGCTCAAGAGGCGCTTGGCCAGCCTGTCGATCTCGCGCAACGCAGCTTCGCGTCGCTTCGGCCAGCCCTCGCCGTTGAGGCGATCAAGCGACACTGCCTCCGGTTCCGAGCCGTAGCGCCATATTCGTCCAAAGTCGTCGACCGGAACCAGCAAGGAAGCCCCGCCGTGATATTCCAGTCTGACGACATCCTGTTGCTGGCCAGCCAACTCGACCTGTTCGACCGCGGCGAGCACGCCCAGGCCATGGTCTTCATGGACGACGACATCGCCAATGCGCAACTCGGGTTCGAGTATGCCCGTGGTCGCGCTCCCGTTCGCCTTCAACGCGGGACCAAACAGGTCGGATGCGGCCACCACCGCGATATTGGATTGCGCGTCGACAAACCCTTCGTCGAGGACGAATTCAGCCTTGAGAAGAGAGCCCCTTGCGGCCGAAAGGATTTGCGGCAAGTCGGCCGCTTCCTCTGCCCGCCGGCCTAGTCTCCTATCGAGCAGGCGATCTGCTCGCTGCAATTCAGAGGCATCGCCGGTGAACACTACTCTGACTCCGGCGCTCGTCTGCCTTGTGACGAATTCCGCGAAATCATGCCCGGGTCGGGCCTGGCGGAAGAATTTGGGAACTCCCACGGCAGAAACGGCAAGTCTCACGCAGCAGCGGTTAAGCAGAGCAGCGTCCCACTCTTCACGGGATAGGTAAAATCGTCCCGGCAAAGGTTTTTTCGTTCCGGCTGCCTCCTGCCTGGCACGACGTGCATCCTCGACCAGATCCAGAATTCTGCCGAGCGGCTGCCCGTCGGTCCCTTCAAGGAAGGAGATCGAGGCGCTGGAAGCCGCATCGAAGACGGATGGCATAGCGCCATACGATGCGACCAGGCGCTCTTCCATCGACGTCGCGCGCATCGCTGTCAGCTCAGGATGCTCACCAGCTTTAAAGATCAGCTCGGATGCCGGTCCGACAGTAACCGAGTCTCGAACCTGATCGCTGAGCTGACTGAGCGGGTCGTAGGTCTTGAGCTGGCCGATGCAGGCATCGGGACCAACGATGATGCGAACGGGGCCATCCGCGCCAGCAGGGAAAATATCGATGAGATCGCCCCGAAAGGCTATCTCACCCGGTTCGTCCACCCTCTCGTCGACGACATAGCCAATGGCTTCGGACCTGGTTCTGAAATCGTCACGGTCGAGCTTTTGGCCTACCTCCAGAATTGTGAAACCGCCAGCGATGACGGGAGCAGGCGGCACCCGCTGCAGAATGGCTTCGAGCGACATTACAGCGATGCGCGGGCGATCCGGCTTCGTTGCGATCTCACGCAACGCACGAAGCCTTCGCCCCATATTGGCACGTGTGGGCCACACCCTGTCGTAGGGCAGGCAATCCCAGGACGGCAGCAAGATGATATCCGCGTCAGGCAGGAACTGACGCAAGGCGCCGGCGATCTCCTCGGCACTGCGTTCCGAGGGAGCTATATGGACGATGTGCTTATCCCGACTGGTCTCCAGCCCACGGGCCAGCGCTACCGCGATTGCTGAGGATGGCGGTCCGCCGTGCTCTATCGCAAACCCGCTGTCATCCGTGTGATCGATTTGTTCGACATCCGTCCGCGAAATATGCCTGTTCACTGAAATCTCACCTTGCCACTGAGACAACGTCAGCGGAGCCACCCCGTTCCTGGTGGCGCATCAAAGAGTTCCAGGACTGGCTGCGGGTGCAGCCCTTGAAATTGGGGGGAGCGACTGGGTCAAAGCTGCGCCGTGATCGGCGAACTCCTGGGGCTGGCTGCCCAGCGGGACAATTTCTAACCGAGCCTATGTCATAGGTTAATGCATTGCTGCCTGGCTCACCTATGGCTGTCCTAAAAAACTGGTGCTTGGATCATTCCGGGATCTTCAACCACCCTCGACGCTGGCAAAACGCCCCAGGCACGGGACCATGCCGCACGGCGGCGCCTTCTGCCGCCGCGCATATGTCCCCATGCCAATCGGAACTTTTGGCGCGGATAATAGTTCGATCACCAACATCAGCCAGGTAGTCAATTTGTTCCCCACCTCATCCTCGGATGTACTCATTCGCAAGCTTCAGACCATCTCGGATCTTCGAGAGGCCGACATCGGCGTTCTGAAAGGCATTCCGATCCAGGAGAAGGAATATTCGGCCAACCACGATCTGGTGCGTGAGGGCGACCGTCCTGTTTACTCGTTTATCGTTCTTGATGGCTTGGTCGGTTCCACCAAACATACGGGCGAAGGAAAGCGACAAATCACATCATTCTTCGTCGCTGGCGACATTCCTGATCTGCATGGGCTGCATCTGTCGGTCATGGATTGTAACTTCTCGACCCTTACGCCGGCCCGAGTAGGTTTCATGCGGCATGACACTCTGCGTGCCGTTTGCGACCAGCACCCTCGCATCGCCACCGCTTTTTGGCGGTCGACGTTGATAGATGCCGCGATTTATAGGGAGTGGGTCATCAATGTGGGAAGACGCGAGGCATACACCCGCATGGCTCACATCCTTTGCGAACTGATTTTTCGCTTGCGCTCCATGGGGCGCATTGAGGATCACGTGGCGGATATTCCCATTACCCAGGCGGCCCTTGGCGATGCACTGGGTTTGTCCACGGTCCACGTCAACCGGATGCTCCAGGAACTACGACGCAGAGGCCTCATTGCCACCTCGGGATCAAAAGTTCACGCACTGGACTGGGCCGGCCTCACTCACGCAGGAGATTTCGACACGACCTACCTGCACCAAAGGAACCCCGCAGATTAGCAGTGACGGAAGCTCTCCGATGGCACGATTTTTCTTCGACAGCGGCGATGGCGATCTCATCTTCGAGGACGAAATAGGTGTCGAATGCGCTGGCCTCGAAGAGGTCCGCCGCGCGGGATTCGAGGGCCTTGTCGACCTCACGAGAGAGTCACTGAAGAGCGTCGACGGGCAGCAATTGTTTATCGAAGTGCGTGATGAAAACGGCGCCAAGATTTTGCGGCTGAGCCTCTCGCTTCGGGTAAAATCGATCGCTTAAATTTGCACTCTACGCTCAGCGTTAGGCGCGCGGATTGAGACTGCAAACATCCACTGGCATGTCGTTGTCTCAAAACCAGGGCCACTTTTGAGCGACATACATTAACCCATAGATTGTGCCTCGATTCGCCTCGATTTGTGTACAGGACGGGGAACCATCAAAGAGCCGCCGAGTTCGTCCAACGGACAAGCTCGGGTTCTAACATGGAAGAAATCGGCAAGGCACAACAAAAGGTCATAGCCCGCCTCATACGGCAGTGGATTTCATCGGACGCCAATCGTCGCCAGCTTCGCCAGTTGCTGGATCTGCCGACAGATCCGGACATGCCCAGCGAGCATCGGTCATTGCTTGACGAACTCGACCGAAAGCTCAACCAATGAGCGCCCCTGCTTTCGGGAGGGCTCCCGAGTGGATGCGAGCCGGTGGCGAGGGGAAGGAGCTGAGGTCGACATCTGGTTGAGGCCGCCGGCCCAAGCAGACGCGAACGCTTTACGCCGGACGGCGCCGATTGAATGTTCCGTGGTTTTCGTGGAGCCGCGGTCCGATTCCTAGAGGTGAGTTTCTGCACCTTGCTGCGCGTTTAAAAGTTGAGAAACGGCAGTTATGATCTGCGGCAGAAAAAAGGGCTTGGTGATCATTATGCTGTTGGGCACACCTTCCGCTCCCCAGTGTACCGCGCTGTCGCCACTGATATAGACAACCGGGATGGTCGAGTTGGACCTTCGCAAGTGCCGAGCGACCTCCCACCCCGACTGTCCTGGTCCCAAACGGATGTCCGTGAGTACGGCCTTGAACTTGGTCGGATCGGGGTCGAAAGCCGCCAGCGCCTCGGCGGCACTCCGAGTGCCGACCACCTGGAAGCCGGCCTCCTCCAAAGCTGACTCGAGGTCGAGCAGGATCATTGTCTCATCTTCGACGATCAGAACAGCACCTTCGCTCATCCGGAATCTCCCCAAGCCGCCACCGCTAATACGATTTCGGCGTCAACTTGGTTCCATCTGACCCGCAGCAGCCTTTTGGCTATCGAAGCTCTACGCTGCCTCGATTGCGCGGCGGACTTGTGACGTCGGGAAGCCACCCTGGAAAAGGCCGACACCGGCTTAGCTGCTTCGACAGCCTTGGCAATGAGGCTGAATTACAGGTTGTAGCCGACGCTGAACCGTCGCCGACGAGGTCGCTTTGATCAAGCGTTCTCCTGATCTTCAGAAGCTTGCTGGATTTGCGTCATCACCTTTTGGGGATCGACATTCTCGGCGAGTTCCGGCAGCTCTTTGTCGGCCGGGGTCGAGATATTCAGACGCGCCGTCAAGGCAGCCACCATCTCGATCAGCCGCGTGGTTTCATGTTCGTTTAGAAGGCTGATCTGCAAATCCAGTTCGGCTCGGCGCTCGCTGTGTGCGGCCATTCTGTTCTGATTGATCAGCACGAAAGTAGACAGGAAGATTGCCTCAACCGAGGCGACCATGGCCAGGATCACGAAAGTCGGGTCCCAGGCTGGGACGGCTGGTATCGCGCCAAGGTTCGCGAGGACCCAGACGACAAGAATTGCAAGGTGCAAATAGACGAAAGTCATGCTTCCCGCGAAGCGCGAAACAACGCCGGCGACCCACGCTTGAACACCTTGGTGCTCCTCTTGCTGTCGCCTGTGCTCGACCAGGGCCTGTATGTTCTGGTGGAGCACCGACTGCATGTCGGCTGGACGTTGGTCGCTCATTTGAAAGCCCCGTTTGGAGATCATTCCGTGCAAGCGGCGTCGCTTATCGCCGGTGGCTCCCGCGAGGCCGGATCTGCCTTGAACTCGTCGGCACGCGACTTGGGTCGCTGCCGACGGCCCGCTTGGAACAAGGCGTGCCGCCCTGCAATGGTGTGCACCATGCCAACCACGGCTTGCGGGGCGCTCTGATGAACCATATGGCCGGCGCCCGGAACCACCTCAAGGAGAGACCTACCGACTTCCGCGTGCAAGCGTCGTGCATCGCGTTGCGCGTCGAACAACCGGTCCCCGGATCCCGCCATGATGCCGGTGGGCACGGCAATGTCCCTATAGTTGGCTTTTCCCAAGAGGGACGCGGCCAGCATCGATGCTGTCTCCAGAGAAACCGCCCGCAGTTGGGAAGGGCGGCTGGCGACATCTTTGGCCAGTGCGGCGAAGTCGCTGGCGACGACGGCGGGTTTAAAGATCTTCTCCATTGCCCAATGCCAGGCAAGCCTTACAAGCGGGGGCAGCAAGGTGTGACGAAACGCGGTGCCGATCACAGGCAATGCAGGGAGTGCGGCCAGTGCAAGATCCAGCCGCGGTGACGGATAGTAGTAACCCGAGACCAGCACGATGCCGGCGACCGATGGAGAATGCCTTCGCGCCAACTCGAGGGCGATCCAAGCTCCCCAGGAATGTCCAAGCACGAGGTATTTCTCTATACCCAGCCCGCAGGCGGCGGCATGTATAAGGTCGGCTTGGTCGCGAGCGGACCAACGCCGGCCGCGCGGCCGTGAGCTTCGCCCAAAACCGGGACGATCAAATGCAATCACCCGGTAGGTCTTTGCCGCCTCATCGAAGATGCCGCTCGACTTGAAATCCTCCGCCATGGATCCATTGCCATGCAGGAGAAGCAGCGGCATGCCGGTTCCGGCTTCGATAAAATGCAGGCGCAGACCATCGATCTCCATCACACGTCCGCACGCCCGGCCGGCAATCGCACGTTTGGCGCGGATGGCGTTGTATGCCGCCAGCGCCGCCAACGAGGCCGCGAGCAACCCGGTCGCGAGTTTCGGTCCATCTCTGTCGAACGCCATGCCCGTGCCTGTTGGAAACTATCTGCCGACCCCAACTCTCGGGGCGAAAGCTTGTTCCGCCAGACAAGACAACGCTGTACAACCGGCTCAAGCGGCTAAAGTAGGCCTTCTCCATGGAGTTGGGACCGTTAAGCCTGGGCAGCGCTGCTGCCTCCCAGTTTCCAATCACCCTGCCAACGTGCGCGCACGGCAATCATCAGCATGGCCGCTTCCGTCATCCCGGTCTGGAAAAGTCTGACCAACTCTCTCGCGATGGATTCTGCCGCGGTAGTGTCCGACGAAATCTCAAATTCCTCACACAGCGCGTCGAAAACCGACCGAAGCGTTTTCAGGTCGTCTGGATAGAGAGCGTCCGTATTCGTAAGAATGGGTCGGTCAAGCATCAAACGTCTCCAAACGAGTGAAGTGCGGTTCGGGCACCCAGCCAGCGGGAGCTCGTCAAGTGCCCGCTGGTTTCCCCCTTTATCCGCCACAGCGCGCCAAGCTGTCATTAACCTATGACCGGTGCGGCGTGTTCGGCTGACCGGCCCGCCAAAGAAACTGCCGTCCTGCGGGGAACTCTTGGCCGCAGACTGCATTTAAGTCCGGGCAAAACGGGGGCGAAATGGGGGCCACTTCAAGCAATCCGCGATCTGAACTGCAGCGCTTCGAGCTTTTGGCAGCGCTGGGCGACCGTATTCGCGAGATTACGGATCCCGCAGAACTGGCCTACGCAGCCGCGGAACTGCTGGGGAACCATTTTGGCATCAGCCGAGCCGGATACGGCACGATCGATCTAGAGAAAGAAACGATCACCATCGACAGGGACTGGAACGCGCCAGGCATCAAAAGCCTGGCTGGGACGCTGAATTTCAGGAACTACGGCTCGTATATCGAGGATTTGAAGCGAGGCGAAACCGTTGTCTTTGAAAACGCCGAGACAGATCCGCGAACCAGCGGCCATGCGGAGGCACTCAAAGCCATCAGCGCCCAATCCGTCATCAACATGCCCGTCACCGAGCATGGCGGGCTGGTGGCGCTGTTATACCTGAACCACTCCGCGCCCAGACGCTGGGCGACGGAGGAAGTAGCCCTCATTTCGGCAGTCGCGGACCGGACGCGTACGGCGATAGAACGCCTTCGCGCCGAACTGGCCCTGCGTGAGAACGCCGAACGCCTTGCTTTTCTCGACCGCCTCGGCAGGGAGATAGCCCTCGCGGCCGACGCCGATGCTGTCATGCAGATCACCACTCGGCTCCTCGGCGAACATCTTGGCGTCTCGATTTGCGCCTATGCCGACATGGAGCAGGACCAAGACCATTTCACCATCCGCGGCGATTGGAGCGCACCTGGCTCGCCCAGCATCAGGGGATATTACAGTCTTGCCGATTTCGGTCGCCTGGCTGTCACCAATCTCAGCGCCAACAAGCCGCTTATCATCAACAACAACCTTGAGGAAATTGCTCCCGAGGAAGCGAAGACCTTTCAGGATATCGGGATAACGGCAACCATCTGTATGCCTTTGGTCAAACAAGGCCGACTGACTGCCCTGATGGCCATCCACGACAAGCAGCGCCGCGTCTGGTCGCAACGCGAACTGTCCTTGCTGACCGAGGTGACGGAGCGGTCCTGGGCTCACATCGAGCGCGTTCGCTCGGAGCAGGCGGCACGGGCGAGCGAGGAGCGGCTGAGGCTTGCCACCGACGCGGCCGCTATCGGCACCTGGGATTACGATCCCATCAGCGGAGTGCTGCGTTGGGACGACCGGTGCAAAGCCCTTTTTGGTTTGCCGCCGGACGCGGAGGTGACATATGAAAGCGCCTTCCTGGCGGGCCTCCACCCGGAAGATCGCGCACGGGCCGACGAGGCCGTACGCCAGTCGCTCGCGCCGGGCACCCCCTCCCGCTACGACATCGAATACCGGACGATCGGCCTTCGGGATGGCAAGGAGCGCTGGATTGCCGCAACGGGGGAAGCGCTTTTCCAGTCCGGCCGTGCGATCCGCTTCATCGGCACCGTGGTCGACGTCACCGCGCGAAAGCGGGTGGAGCATCAGCTTCAGTTGATGAACGCCACTGCGGCAGCCGTGGCGGCCGAGCTTGACGTAGAGCGAATTGTCCAGACGGTAACCGATGCCGGCGTGGTGCTGTCGGGCGCACAATTTGGAGCTTTCTTCTACAATGTGATCGACGACAAGGGCGACAGCTATGTGCTCTACGCCCTGTCGGGGGCACCTCGTTCTGCTTTCGAAAACTTTCCGATGCCGCGCAACACCGCGGTGTTCGAGCCCACTTTCCGCGGAACAAGCGTGGTGCGTTCCGACGATATCCTCACCGATCCGCGCTACGGCAAGAACTGGCCCCGCAAGGGAATGCCGGAGGGCCATCTGCCGGTGCGTTCCTATCTCGCCGTGCCGGTCGTCTCGCGTTCGGGCGAGGTGCTGGGTGGCCTCTTCCTTGGCCATCCAGAAATCGGCGTCTTCGCCGAACAGCAAGAGGCGGCCTTGCTGGGGCTTGCGGGCCATGCCGCGACGGCAATCGACAACTCCCGACTGTTCAAGGCGCTGCAGACACTCAACGGCACGCTCGAACAGCGTGTCAAAGATGAAGTAGCGGAACGCGCCAGAGCAGAAGAGCACCTGCGCCAAGCCCAGAAGATGGAAGCTGTCGGACAGCTCACCGGTGGCATCGCGCACGACTTCAACAATATGCTGGCCGTCATCATCGGCGGCCTGAACCTTGTGCAGCGCAAGCTCAGAAACGGCGATACCAACGTCCACCAATTCGTAACCGGCGCGATCGATGGAGCACAACGTGCCGCAGAACTTACCAGGCGACTGCTCGCCTTTTCCCGCCAGCAACCACTGGCGCCGAAGCGGCTGAATCCAAATCGCCTCGTCTCCGGTATGAGCGAATTGCTGAACCGGACGCTTGGCGAGACCATTCAGATCGAGACCGTGCTCGCTGCGGGCCTATGGCATGTCGAGGCCGACGCAGGGCAATTGGAAAGCGCGCTGCTCAACCTTTGCGTCAACGCAAGGGATGCCATGCCTGCTGGCGGCAAGCTGACGATCGAGACATCAAACGCCCACGTCGACGATCGCTATGCCAGGGAGAACGCGATCCCCTCCGGCCAGTATGTGATGATAGCGGTCACCGATACAGGAACGGGCATGACTGCTGATGTTGTCGCAAGAGCCTTCGATCCGTTCTTCACCACCAAGGGGGTCGGCAAAGGCACCGGGCTGGGACTCAGCCAAGTCTATGGGTTTGTTCGCCAGTCCGGCGGCAGTGTGAAGATCTATTCCGAGCAGGGCATCGGAACCACCTTGAAAATATATTTGCCGCGCTCGCACCACGGCGTGCTCGACAGCCAAATCGACGTCGTGGCAGGCGAGCACCCCGGCTGTGCAGACGAGATCATCATGGTTGTCGAGGATGAAGATCGCGTCCGGCTGATGGCGGCGGAAGCGCTGCGGGAACTGGGCTACTCCGTGCTGGAAATGCAAGGCCCACGCGACGCGCTGGTGGCCGTCGAAAGCGGGCAAGTGCCGTCGCTTTTGTTCACCGACGTGGTGATGCCGGAGATGTCGGGCCGGGAGCTGGTGGATCAGGTCAAGACAATGCACCCGTCGCTAAAAGTGCTCTACACCACCGGCTACACACGAAATGCGATTGTCCACAACGGCACGCTCGATTTCGGAACCGAACTTTTGACCAAGCCCTACACGATCGACGAATTGGCAGAGAAAGTCCGGAAGGTGCTGGATCGAAAGTGAACGGGCAACAGCCCGCGACGCTCGCCGTGTGACCGAACCCGGCGTTTGCCGCGTAAGGTGTGCGGCGAAACGGGCCGAAGGTGTCGACACCGACATCGTATTAATATGGCCCGGCTTCACTTTTCCGAGCCAGTATCCCTCCAGATTTTGTCTACCTCTTGCCCATCCGCGGCCTTGCTCATTGCCGTGATGGCGCAGCACGATCGAAATCTCGTTGCCGCCGGTCACCAGTCGGAGAATCCCGGCGAGAAATAAATGCCGCCTCTGGCTCCCTGCGATGCTCAACACTGAAGCTGCCGTAAAAATGCTCGCTGGCCGATGGCCGGATGGAACAATCATCTTGCGGGGATGTTCGGATGATCTAACCGGAGAGATGTCCATGTTCATGCACAACAAGCGCCTGCAATACACCGTTCGCGTCTCGGAGCCGAATCCTCGCCTGGCCTGCATGATCATGGAACAGTTCGGCGGCGCCGATGGCGAGCTTGCAGCGGCCATGCGCTATTTCACGCAAGGGCTTGGCGAGGACGATCTTGGCCGTCGCGACATGTTGCTCGATATTGCGACCGAAGAACTCAGCCATCTCGAAGTGGTGGGATCAATCGTCACCATGCTCAACAAGGGGCTCAAGGCACAGCTGGCCGAGGGCCAAATGAAGGAAGCGGACCTTTACCTGATGATCGGCGCCAGCGGCACAACAGCCAAGGAATCAATTCTGTTCGGCGGCGCTCCCGCGCTGTGCGACTCAGCCGGCGTTCCCTGGACCGCGGCCTATGTCGACTCGCGCGGTGAACCTACGGTGGATTTGCGGTCGAATATCGCCGCCGAAGCCCGCGCCAAGATCGTTTACGAACGCCTCATCAACATCACCGACGACCCGGGAATCAAGGACGCGCTCGGCTTCCTGATGACCCGCGAGATCGCGCACCAGAAGTCGTTCGAGAAAGCACTCTACGCGATCGAAAACAATTTCCCTTCCGGCAAGCTCCCAGGCGTAGAGAAGTACGCCAGCATGTATGTCAACACCTCTCAAGGCGACGGCGATGTCGCTGGCCCATGGAATTCCGGCGAAGAGTGGGATCGGATCGATGACCTTGAAGAGGTGATGCCCGTCGACGGCGGAGACGGCCTGGCAACTGTCAAGCTGGGGGCCAAAGACCTGAAGGTGGTGGCCAGGATGGCCGACCGTACGCTTTCCGATCCGGCTTCCGATCCGACAACAGGCGCTGATCTAGGAGCGGGCCCGGGAGCTGGCCGTACCAAGAACGCCGATTTCGGCGGCGCGGCAAGCATTCAGGAGGCCCCGGCCGTGGCAGAGGCTGCTGTCAAACGCGCACGTAGGCGTTAGTACAGAGCCGACGCGGGCATCTATGTTCCGCGATGCGGCCGGAAGCTAACACCGACGAAGGCAGGGCGCCCGACCAGCAGCGGACTGGCCGGAGCGCTCGCATCGACATCTGTGCTGAATGTGGGTGAAGCAACCATGGCCACCGCCGCACCACGATCAGATTCGGAGCGTGCGGGCCAGCCGGACAAGGTCCGTCCCGACGGTTGCGAGAACCGGTGCATCGTGGCAATCGGAGCATCGGCCGGCGGCGTCGACGCGCTGAAGAGACTTGTCCGCGACCTTTCGCCGGACATCCCGGCGGCTCTCCTCGTCGTACAGCACGTTGGTCCCACGAGTTACCTCGGCGACATTCTCGGTCGCGCTGCCAACATGCCCGTTGCAAATGCCTCCAACGGCATGAAGGTTAAAAACGGGCACATCTTCGTTGCACCGCCGGGAGCTCACCTTCTGTTACACGACGATCATATGCTGCTGCGGCGCGGGCCGCGCGAGAACCTGGCGCGCCCCGCCATCGACCCCCTGTTTCGATCGGCGGCCTGCAGCTTTGGCGGCAGCGTGATCGGCGTCGTGCTCACAGGCAGCCTCTCCGACGGCACCGCCGGCCTGCACGCAATCAAGATGTGCGGAGGCGTCAGCGTAGTCCAGGACCCCGGCGACGCCGCAGTACCCGACATGCCGCTGAGCGCCTTGCAGAATGTGGAAATCGACCATTGCGTCCCTCTGTCCGAAATGGCTGGCCTGTTGCACAGGCTTGCTTCCGAAATCGCAGGACCGACACCAGAAATCCCGTCCGGCATCCGCCTTGAGGCAGCGATTGCAGCTCAGGAGCACAGCACAATGGAATTGACCGAAGGCCAGCTTGGCACCCCCTCGACATTTGTCTGCCCCGAATGTCATGGCCCCCTATGGGAGATAGAAGACGGGCCGATTACCCGTTACCGCTGCCACACCGGACATGCGTTCGGAGCAGACGTTTTGATGCAGGCCCAGGCTGACGATGCGGAGCAGGCTCTTTGGAGCCTTTTAAGAGCGCACCAGCAGCGGGCTGAGTTGGCGAAACGTACGGCAAAACGCGAAGCCGCGAGGGAAAGACACAGCCTGGCCAGTCAAATGGCTGCGCGGGCCGCGGAATACGAAGCCGACGCGAAACTTATTGAAGAGATCATCCATCGTCGAACGCCGTGACAAGGCAACAGGGTTTGTCAGGGCGGGTGCGTCTGCGCTGTCCCGATCGCATTTTCCCGGATCAGCCGCGTTGCCTCACCGCTTGGCGTGCGGCCACGGGTGTCCAGGTCCCATGCTTTGATTGAACACCTGCACCCAAATCCAACTGCACGAATTTTATGCAAAGCAGGAACATAGAAGCATTACGCGAGTTAGGCACTAACGCACTGGACGTATCCTCGCATTCTGCGGTCTGCCGGGGTGGTCCTTGTTACGTAAACGAATGCCAGGACAATGTATCGCTCTCAGCTTTTCGTACCTCTTTTTGGTCTGCTGTTGCTGATGGGTGGCCTGTTCCACGGGCACGATGCCATGGCGCAGGAGCCCTGTCCGGCCGATCACGATAAGCTGCTTGCAGCCCTCAAAGCCAACGTGAAGGCAAGCGGCGGACCAGCCAATGGCGGCTTTGAAACCAACGAATGGGCAGCCATCGTTGCCCGTGACGGCACTGTCTGCGCGATTGCGTTCAGCGGCCCCACCCCCGACTCGCAATGGCCGGGAAGTCGGCTCATAGCAGCGGAGAAAGCCAACACGGCCAACGGTCTCAGCCTGGCTCAGATGGCCCTCTCTACGGCCAATCTCTATGCGGGGGTGCAGCCGGGCGGGCCGCTATTTGGCCTGCAGGAGAGCAATCCCGTCAACCAGGCCGCGGCCTATACGGGCGATCCCAAAACGTTCGGAAGCGCCGGCGACCCGCTCGTCGGCAAGCCGATCGGAGGCGTCGTGGTGTTTGGCGGCGGGCTTGCCCTCTACGACGGCAAGAGCATTGTCGGCGGCCTCGGCGTTTCAGGCGACTCCTCATGCGCCGATCACAATGTCGCCTGGCGTATCCGCGCGGCGCTCGGGTTCGACAAGGTCCCGGCAGGCGTCAATCCAAATCGCAAGGATGCCATTGTCTACGATCTGGACCCCGGCGGCAAAAGCGCTTCGGGCTGGGGCCATCCGCTTTGTGCCGGAACGGAGGCCGACATCGCGGCCGAACTCGGCGCCGGCGTGGGAGGCTCGATCAATAAATGAAAGCTATGCCCCAGTTGGCATTGACGCGCCTTGACGTAGAACGCCACACCCGCAAATTGGCTGCCGGGAATTCCTTTGGCGCTATCCTTCTGGTGACGCTGCTCGCCTGCCTGCCGCTTTTGGGCGCTGCGTCCGAGCCACCTAAAACACCAGCGATCGTACCACCAGCCGCAGCCTCGCCACCCGATGACGGCCAATGGACGATGCCGGCCAAGAACTACGCGTCGACGCGCTTCAGCGAACTCTCCGAGATCAACGAAGGCAACGTCAAGAACCTGCAGGTCGCGTTCACGTTCTCGACAGGCGTGAACAAGGGCCAGGAAGCAGCGCCGCTGGTCGTCGGCAACACCATGTATATCGTGACGCCCTTTCCCAACTTCGTCTATGCGCTCGATCTCTCCAAGCCCGGCGCCCCGATGAAGTGGAAGTACGAACCCAATCCCGAGCCGGCGGCACAGGGGGTGGCCTGCTGCGACGTCGTCAACCGAGGGGTGGCATTCGCCGACGGGCGCATCTTTTTCAATACGCTGGATGGCCACACGATTGCCCTTGATGCGAACACGGGCAAGCCGATCTGGAACACTCATGTCGGCAACATCAACATCGGCGAGACCATCACCATGGCGCCGCTTGTGGTGAAGGGCAAAGTGCTGGTCGGCAATTCCGGCGGCGAGATGGGCGTTCGCGGCTGGGTAAAGGCGCTCGACGCCGGCGACGGTCATGTCGTCTGGATCGCCTATAGCACCGGGCCGGACAAGGACGTGCTGATCGGATCGGACTTCAAGCCGCACTACGACATGGACAAAGGCAAGGATCTTGGCGTCACGACGTGGCCGCCGGAAGCCTGGAAGATCGGCGGCGGCAACATGTGGGGCTGGATTTCCTATGATCCCGATCTGAACCTGATCTTCCACGGCACCGGCAATCCCGGACCATGGAATCCGGATTTGCGGCCGGGCGACAACAAGTGGACGTCTGGCATTTTCGCGCGCGATCCCGACACCGGCGCGGCGAAATGGTTCTATCAGTGGAGCCCGCATGACCTCCACGATTATGACGGCATCAACGAGCAGATCCTGCTCGACATGACCTGGCAGGGCAAGCCGCGCAAGGTGCTGATCCGGCCGGAGCGCAACGGCTATCTCTACATCCTCGACCGGACAACCGGCGAGGTGCTGTCGGCAAAACCGTTTGGTCCGGTCAACTCCAGCAAAGGTGTGGATCTGAAAACCGGTCGGCTGATCGTAAACCCGGACAAGAAGACCGGCACCGGCAAGGTCGTTCGCGATATCTGTCCGACGGCGTCGGGCCTCAAGGACTGGCAGCCTTCCGCGTTCTCGCCGAAGACCGGCCTGCTCTACATCCCGCACAACAATCTGTGCATGGATGAAGAAGGCGTCGAGGTGAACTACATCGCCGGCACGCCCTATGTGGGCATGAACGTCCGCATGATACCAGGGCCCGGCGGTAATCGCGGCGCCTTCACCGCCTGGGACATCGCCGCGGAGAAACCCGCCTGGAGCCTCAAGGAGAATTTCCCGGTGTGGAGCGGCGCGGTGGTGACCGCCGGCGACGTTGTCTTCTATGGCACGATGGAAGGCTGGTTCAAGGCGGTCAGCGCCAAGACCGGAGACCTGCTTTGGCAGTTCAAGACCTCGTCCGGGATCATCGGCCAGCCCATCACCTATCGCGGTCCCGACGGGCACCAATATGTCGCCATCCTCTCAGGCGTCGGCGGCTGGGCCGGCGCCATTGTATCGGGCGATCTTGACCCGCGTGACGCCACCGCCGCGCTCGGTTTCGTCAATGCCATGAAGGATCTGAAGAACGCGACAACTTCGGGAGGCACGCTTTATGTGTTCCGGCTGCCTTGATGGATTGTACTTGACCGTAGGTCCGGCGCGAAAGGCGCGTCAACGGCTGGCGATCGGCATGGCCGCGATCGCCTTCGTGTTCTTGACGGCCACAGCCGACGCGCGTGAGCTGAGGGTGTGCGCCGATCCGAACAACATGCCGTTCTCCAACGCGGCAGGTCAGGGCTTCGAGAACAGGATCGCCGAAATCGTTGCGTCCGATCTCGGCGCCAAGCTGACCTATACCTGGTGGGCGCAGCGTCGCGGCTTCATCCGCAACACGCTGAAGGCGGGCCTGTGCGATCTCGTGCCGGGCACGCCGAGCAACCTCGAAATGCTGCGCACCACCACGCCCTACTACCGATCGTCCTATGTCTTCGTCACCCGCAGGGACGGCCCCGACGTAGCATCGTTCAATGATCCGCGGCTGCGCGACATGCGGATCGGTGTTCAGCTCATCGGCGACGATGGCGCCAATTCGCCTCCGGTCCAGGCGCTTGGCCGCCGCGGTATCGTCGGGCACCTCGTTGGCTATCCGGTCTATGGCGATTATTCCGCCCCCAACCCGCCGGCGCGCATCGTCGAAGCGGTGGCGAGTGGCGAGATCGACCTTGCCGTGGTCTGGGGCCCCCTCGCCGGCTACTTCGCCGCCAGGCAGAAGGTGCCGCTCCGCATCACGCCGGTTGCGCCCCGCATCGACGGACCGCAACTGCCGATGATCTACGACATCTCGATGGGCGTCCGCCGCGAAGACGATGCGCTGCGCGGCGATGTCAATGGCGCCCTGTCCAGGCACAAGGTCGAGATAGATGCCTTGCTGTCACAGTATGGCGTGCCGCGCCTCGATGCCTCGGGGAGCCCGGTGCGATGAGAGCCGTTGTGGCCATGCTCCTGTTTCCAGTCCTGGCGCTCGCTGCCTGCCAGCGCGAGGAACGTGACACGCGCCCGCAATCGGCGCTCGGATCGGGCGAGCAGCCGACGCCTGTGACCACGCTGGAGCCCGGCGGACAGCGCCCCCCCGCCAGCGATAACAAGGCGGCGAGCTTCGAGGCCAACGCCTTCCACATGAGCGAAGGGAAACGGCTTTTCGGCTGGTTCAACTGTTCGGGATGCCACGCCAATGGCGGCGGCGGCATGGGGCCGGCCCTGATGGACCAGAAGTGGCTCTATGGCAGCTCGATCGAAAGCATCCATGCCACGATCCGCGACGGTCGGCCAAACGGCATGCCGAGCTTCCGCGACAAGATTCCCGACGACCAGATCTGGGAGCTTGCGGCTTTCGTGCGCTCGCTGAGCGGCAACGCGCCGTCTTCCGCCGCGCCGCAACGCAATGACGACATGATGGCGCATCCGTCGGAAAACCGCATGCCGGACGCGGCCACGCTGGGGAAGTCGCCGTGAAACGTCTCGTCTCGATGGCGTTCGCCACCGCCGGCGCTCTGTTGCTCCAGGGATGCGCAGGCTGGCAATCCGCCCTCGACCCGAAAGGTCCCGCGGCGAGCGAACTGGCATGGCTGATCTGGTTCTTCACCGCGCTCTGCGCCGTGGTGTGGGTGCTGGTGATGATCGCCCTCGTCGTACCCTTGATGATGCGGTCGCGCGCGCAGGCGGAGCCGCTCGCGATCGAGGCCGGCGCCGACGACCGGAAGCTGCGCGCGGTGATGACCGCCGTCGGGTTGACCGCCATTGTCCTGATCGGACTGACCTTGCTGAGCTTCTTCGCCAACAGGACGCTCGCCGCGATCGGCTCGGATGCCGCGCTGACCATTCGGGTCACCGGCCATCAATGGTGGTGGGAGGTGCGCTATGAGGATGCCACGCCAAGCCGCATCCTGACCACGGCGAACGAGATCCATATCCCCGCCGGGGAACCGGTGCGGCTTCTTCTGACCTCGACCGACGTCATCCATTCCTTCTGGATTCCGAGCCTTTCGGGCAAGCTCGACCTCATTCCCGGCCACATGAACGTGCTCGACCTCAAGGCCGACAAGCCTGGCGTTTACCGAGGTCAATGCGCCGAGTTCTGCGGGGCGCAGCACGCAAACATGGGCACCTTCATCATCGCCGAGCCGCGTGCGAAGTTCGACGCCTGGTGGAACGACCAATTGCAGCCGGCAGCTACTCCGACGGGGGACGAGGCCAAGGCCGGCCAGGATCTGTTTCTGAAGCGCCCTTGCGTGATGTGTCACAGAATAGGCGGCACGCCTGCCGGAGGAACGGTCGCCCCCGACCTCACCCATATAGCCAGCCGGCAGACGCTTGCCGCCGGGACATTGACGATGAGCCGCGGCAATCTCGCCGCCTGGATAGCCGACCCACAGGGCATCAAGCCCGGATCCCACATGCCGGTGGTGGAGCTCAGCGGCGACGAACTCAACGCCATGGTCGCCTATCTCGAGGCGCTTAAATGAGCAGCGCGGATCTCACAAGCGAACGCGACCTGCCGCCGGTGCGTGAAACCTCTACCGCGGGCGACGTCGCACCCGAGCATGACGGACCGCGCGACACCGGCATGGACGATGCCAGCCTGGATCGCTGGCTGGCGCGGACATGGCGCACGCCTCCCGGCATCATCGGCGCGCTGTCGAGCGTCGACCACAAGGTCGTCGCACGGCGCTATCTGATCACCGCCTTCGTGTTTCTGTGCCTGGGCGGGCTCAACGCTGTCGCCATGCGCATCCAGCTCTCAGGGCCGCAGCGCGGTCTGATCGGCCCGGACCTCTACAACCAGCTGTTCACGATGCATGGTGTGACCATGATGTTCCTGTTCGCCGTGCCCGTCGTGCAGGCGACAGGCATTTATCTCGTCCCGCTGATGGTCGGCAGCCGCAACATCGCCTTTCCCCGCCTGAACGCGTTCAGCTACTGGATCTATGTTTCGGGCGGCATATTCGCCTGGGTGTCTTTCGCGCTCAACATGGCGCCCGACGTCGGCTGGTTTGCTTATGTGCCGCTGTCAGGCCCCGAATTCGCGCCGGGCAAGCGGGCCGACGTCTGGGCCCAGATGATCACTTATACAGAAGTTTCCTCACTGGCCGTCGCGGTGGCAACCATCGTCACCGTGTTCAAGCAGCGAGCCCCCGGCATGTCGCTGGACAGGATTCCGCTCTACGTCTGGGCAATGCTGGTTACCTCCTTCGTCGTCGTCTTCGCCATGCCCGCGGTGATGATCACCTCGACCTTCCTGATCCTCGACCGGCTGGTCGGCACACATATCTTCAACCCCGCCGAGGGCGGCGACGCACTGCTCTTCCAGCATCTGTTCTGGTTCTTTGGCCATCCCGAGGTCTACATCATCTTCCTGCCGGCGACGGGCATGGTCTCCGCGATCATCCCGGTCTTCGCCCGGCGTCCCGTGTTCGGGCATCTCGGGCTGGTCTTGTCGCTGATCGCCGTCGGTTTCCTTTCGTTCGGCCTCTGGGTCCATCACATGTTCGCGACGGGGCTACCCAAGCTCGGCGCCAGCTTCTTCACCGCGTCGAGCATGCTGATCGCCATCCCCAATGGCGTTCAGATCTTCTGCTGGCTGGCGACCTTGTGGGACGGCAGGCCGGTGATCCGCACGCCGCTGCTGTTCGTGTTCGGCTTCTTTTTCATCTTCGTCATCGGCGGCCTCACCGGCGTCATGCTCGCTTCGGTGCCGCTGGACCTCCAGGTGCACGACACCTATTTCGTCGTCGCCCATTTCCATTACGTGCTGATCGGCGGTTCGGTCTTCCCGCTGCTGGGCGCGGCCTATTTCTGGTTCCCCAAGATCAGCGGCCGCATGATGAGCGAGCGTCTCGGGCGCTGGCATTTCTGGCTGGCTTTCATCGGCTTCAACGCGGCTTTTTTCCCAATGCATCTCGTCGGGCTCTGGGGCATGCCACGCAGGGTCTACACCTATCCGGCCGAGCTTGGCTGGGGCAACATCAACCTGTTCATCAGCGCCGGCGCGGTGCTCTTTTTCCTCAGCTTCGTACTGTTCACTTTCAATCTTGTACACGGCGCGTTGAAGGGCGCACTGGCCGGAAACAATCCCTGGGATGCCGGTACGCTCGAATGGGCGACGTCTTCGCCGCCGCCAAGCTATAATTTCGCGCGGATACCGATTGTCACACATGTCGAGCCGCTCTGGGCCGAACGCGAGGCGCTGCCTGTGGCGACCGGACTCCGCGTCGATGTACGTGAGTTGTTGATCTCAACCGTGGCGGAAGCCCATCCCGACATTCGCGAGAAATCGGCGACACCGTCGATCTGGCCGCTGCTGGCGGCAATCGCCGTCGGCGGTACGTTTGTCTATTCGATCTTCACGCCCTGGGCGATCGTCTGGGGCGCCGCGCCGATCGCCATCACCTTGATCGGCTGGTTCTGGCCCAAGGACGACCCGGAGGATGAGGGATGAGTGAGCGTCCCAGCTTGGATCTTTCGGACCTCCCAACCTTTGGACATGGTCCGCGCAGCCCGACCTGGTGGGGAACGCTCGGCTTCATGGCGCTGGAAGGCATGGGCTTTGCGTTGGCCGCGGGCGCTTATCTCTATCTCGCCACTTTGTGGCCCAACTGGCGTCTAAGCGCCCCGCACCCCGACCATTGGCCCGGGACGATCGTCACCATCCTGTTTATCATCAGCGTGGTGCCGAATCACATCCTCCACGGCCATGCCAAGCAATGCGCGATCGTTCCGGTGCGGATCGGGCTGGTGGTGATGTCGCTGCTCGGTCTGGCCCCGCTTGTCGTGCGCTGGTTCGAATTCCCCGCGCTGAACATCTACTGGGACACGAACGCCTACGGCTCGATGCTCTGGGTGCTGCTCGGGCTGCACACCACACACCTGATCACCGATGTCGGCGACACCATCGTTTTGACGGTGCTGATGTTCACACGCCATGGCTATAGCGGCCGGCGCTTCGGCGATGTCGGCGACAATGTCTTCTATTGGGATTTCGTGGTGCTGACCTGGATCCCGATCTATTTGCTCATCTACTGGATGCCGAGGCTAGGCTGATGCGTGCGTTGAAAATGGGAACGTCCTGGGGTGGTCTTCTGTCGGGGCCGATGGCTTGGGCAATCTCGACGCAGCTGAACTACGCACTCGTACCATGGCAGTGCAACCGCCAGGTGCCGGTGGTGCTTCCCGTGGCACTGGTGCTCGCCGTGCTTTCGCTGCTCGGCGGTGCCTTGTCATGGCGGGCGAAGCGGCAGGGCGGCGCCGCCTTCAAGCCTGAGCGCACGCGCAGCACCGAGCAGTTCGTCGCCGATCTCGGCATGCTTGCGGCATTGCTGTTTGCCCTCGTCATCATCATGCAAGGCAGCGCGGCTCTCATTCTCGACGAGTGCCTGCGATGAGCTTCGACGCGTTCTTCTCGACCTCGATCTGCTACGGCGCCGGCGCGCCCGAGGCCGGATGGACGCTCGCATTTCCCATCACGTTTCCGCTGGCCGCGATTGCCTTCCTTTATGCCATCGGAGCGACTCGGTTGTGGCGCCGCAGCAGCCGAGGCCGTCCCGAGCGGATGCGGCAGGCGTTGTTGTTCGCCGCCGGTTGGGGCGTGCTGACGGCAGCACTGGTCAGCCCCATCCATGCGCTCGGCGAGCGGGTGTTTGCCGCCCATATGATCGAGCATGAACTGCTGATGGCGGTGGCGGCGCCTCTCCTTGTCGCCGCGTGCCCAGGCGCAGTCCTGCTCTGGTCCTTGCCGGCCTCACTTCGCCGCGGAACGGGCAAGCTCACGCGCGCAAAGACGCTGCAATCGGTTTGGGCCCTGGTGATCCGCCCCCTCAACGCGACGATCATTCACGGCGTCGCCATCTGGATCTGGCACATTCCGGCGTTGTTCCAGGCAGCGCTCCAGCAGGGCTTTCTCCATTATGCCCAGCATGCGAGCTTCCTCGGCACAGCCTTGCTGTTCTGGTGGGCGCTCCTACCGCGCCCCGGTCGACAGCAGACCTATGGCAACTCCGTCATGCATCTTTTCTTCACCTCGCTTCATACCGGCCTGCTCGGTGTCCTGCTGCTGATGTCGCCCAAACTCTGGTATCCGGAGAATGGCGCCGGCGCGGCATTGTGGGGAATGACCGCGATCGAGGACCAGCAGCTCGCCGGATTGGTAATGTGGGTTCCGGCAGGCTTGATCTATGGCGGCGCCGCCTTGCTGCTCGCCGGCCTCTGGATAAGCAGCAGCGCAACCAGGGAGGCAACACATGCGCTCCGACCTGGGTAGGCTGATCGGGGGCGCCCTTGCCGCAATCCTGCTGCTGGCTGCGGCTGTCGCAGCGGCGACTTTGTGGTCCGACAGGCGCGAGCGCGTCCGGCACGAGTCGGATGCGGCGACCGGCGGCGTAGGCGCCCGCGCCATTCCAATCATGACGGCGAATGGCTGCTCCGGCTGCCATACGATACCCGGCGTGCCGGGTGCGCAAGGCCAGGTCGGACCCCGCCTGGACGGTGGCCTTGCCGACAGGGTCTTTATCGGTGGCCTGCTGGCAAACAATCCGGAGAACATGATCCGCTGGATACGCTCGGCGAGGGAAGTCAATCCGCACACGGCCATGCCGTCGACGAGGATCACCGAGCAACAGGCGCGGGACATCGCCGCTTATCTCTATGCTTTGAGGTAAATCAGCCCTCGCCGCCGCGCCGGGACCACAAGCCGCGGCCGGGATCGTAGCCGATGACCGCCGCGAGGAAGAAGGCGATGAGGCAGCCAAGGACCACAATCGCCGCGACAGGATCGAACCGCAGATAGAGCGCGAAGCGTATCAGCTCGACCGCCGAGCTGAACGGGTTCCAGGCGGCGATTGTTGCCAGCACCGGTCCCGCCTCGGCAAGCCGCCACAGCGGATAGAGCGCCGTCGAGGCAAAGAACACCGGAAAGATGACGAAATTCATGACACCGGCAAAGTTCTCCATCTGTGTCGAAACCGAGGAGACAAGCAGGCCGAACGCGCCAAGCATCAGGCCCGCCAGCACGAGCGCCGGAAATACCGCGACGTAGCCGAGAACGGGCGGCCGCACATCCCAGAAACGCGCGATCAACAGAAACAAATAGACCAGCGGCACGCCGACGATCACGCTGGCCAGCAGGCGCGCCGCAAGCAGGTACCAGCGCGGCAATGGTGCGGTCAGCAACAAGCGCATGCTGCCCATCTCGCGATCGTAGACCATGGCCAGCGAACTCGCCATGGCATGGAAGAGCAGCATCATGGCCGCTAGCCCGGGCACCACATACACGTCATAGAGAACATAGGTCTGGTAGGGTGGCGTGATCGACAGACCGAGAACGGAGCGGAAGCCAGCGGCAAAGATTGCCAGCCAGACCAGCGGCCGTACCATCGCCGAGAGCAGCCGGCCGCGTTGCCGCAACGTGCGCAGCATCTCCCTGCGCAGGATGCCGTTGAGCGCGCGCACCGCGTGAGACGTTTTCATTCGGACTCCGTCAGCGACGCGAAGGCCTCGCCCGTGCTCGCCACACCGAGATCGGCAGCCAGCCGATCGGCGCGGCCGGCCCACCGGATTGTGCCTCGATGCAGCACCACCACATCGTCATCCGCCGTTAGTTCCTCCAGAAAATGTGTTGCCCACAGGACGGCAATGCCGCGCTGGCGGCAAAGCTCCCGCACGTGCCGCTCGAGCGCGCGGCGGCCCGGCACGTCGAGCCCGGTGGTCGGCTCGTCCAGCAGCAAAAGGCGTGGGCTATGCATCAGAGCGCGTGCTATCTCGACACGGCGACGCTGCCCCCCGGAAAGCGCTCGGGCAGGATCGTCGATCCTGTCCAGCACGTCCAGCCGGCCGAGTTCGTGGATGGAGCGCTCCTTGCTCAAGGCCTGGCTAAGCCCATGCAAGGCCGCGTGGTAACGCAGGTTCTCGCCGGCCGTCAGATCGAGATCGAGGGTCGGCAACTGGAAGACGACGCCCATCTGCGCCAACGCGGCGGACGGGTTGACATCCATCGCCTGGTCGAAGACATGCACCGAGCCGGAGCGGGCGTGATAAAGACCGGTGATCAGCGAGAACAACGTCGTCTTGCCGGCGCCGTTGCGGCCTAGCAAGATGCACATCCTGCCTTGGGCCACAGAGAAAGAGACGCCGTCGAGAACCCGCCGGTTCCCGAAACTATGACCCAGATTCTCGACCGACAAGGCGTTCATGGCCCGATCACGACGCCCCACGGCCCCCGCCCCACCGGCAGCGATTTCACCACCTCCTGGTTTTCCAGATCGATAAACGAGATATCGCCGGAATTCCCGTTTGCGGTGACCAGGCGCTTCTGGTCGCCGGAGAGCGCAACGTGCCAGGGTCGTTGACCAACAAGGTAGAGCCGACGGACCGCCAGCGTTTTCACATCGACTTCCGCAATCCTGTTGGCGGGGCCGAGCGCCACATAGACGGTCGTGCCATCGCGGGACGTCCCCATGCCGACCGCCTGCACGCCCTCGCGTCGTATACCCGGCACCTCGAACTCGACTTTGCCGGTCTGCGCGCGCGTTGCCGTGTCGAAGACGGTGACAGTGCCCCGGATCTCCGAGGACACCCAGAATTGCTTCCCGTCCGGCGAGAATAAAGCCGCGCGCGGCCGGGTATCGACCAGCAGATTGTCGACGAGTTCAAGCGTGCCTGCGTCGATCAGATGCACCATGCTGGTGGTCTCCGAAGTGCAGGCGACATAGCGGCCGTCGGCGCTGGCCGCCATTCCTTCCGGTTCGACGCCGACATCCACGGTACCGATGACCTTGGCCGCGGCGATGTCCACCACCGACACCAGATTGTCATTCTCGTTGGCGACGAACAGCCGCTTGCCATCGGGATGGACTGCGAAGAATTCCGGATCGGCTCCCGAAGGCAATTCGCCGACGACCCGCCGCTTCGCGACGTCGACCACGTCGATGCGGTTGTCGTCGCCTTCCGCGACGAACAGCATCTTGTTGTCGATCGACAGTGCCAGCCCGCGCGGACGGCGGCCGACATCGATCGTCGCCAGCAAAGTCATTGTCACGCCGTCGACGACCGCGACGGTATTGTCCTGCTCATTGGAAACGTAGATGGTCTCGGCGGCGGCGGGAGCAGCAAGAGCGAACGCCGCCAACAACAGCGTCATCAGAACTTGCATGTGCTCTCCTCCAGGTCGATGCCCAGCGTGTCGAGCGGCGTGCGCTGATGCAGGAAGCCCGGTTGCGGTGAGCTGGAAATCAAGAGGCGAGGCCCGGCGATCAAAATGGGCTGGCGCATCTGTCCGTCCCAGGGACGGAAACTAAGCCCCTGCCCCTTGAAGCCAGCGAGAAGAAACGCGTCGCCGCGTATATATCTGCCGATTGCCGCGGGATCGAGACTGTGCAGGCGCGTCGCCGCTTCGCCGATACTGCGCACAGCGAGCCAGGCCGCGTAGTCGCTGGGCAACATCCAGCGCCTTGCCTGCCTGTGGAAACGGTCCTGCAGTTGCGTGGCGCCCCATTCCTCGCTGACAGCGCTCCAGCCTGTGGTGACCAGCCCTTGCGTGCCGGCGACGATTCTCGGCAGCGCAGTGCGGCCCTCCAGATAGGCGCCGAATTCATCCGCCTCGTCGGCGACCACGAGCACATCATAGTCGCTGACCTGCGTGACCGCGGGTATTTCGGTCTGCAGCGTGACATGCCCTGTATCGGCACGTCCGTTGGCGGGCCTGAATGTCCACGGCTGGTCGATCGTGATCTCGGCTCCGAAGCGAGCCGCCGCCCGTCGAAAGGCCGCAGCCATCGCCTGATCCTGCGGATGCGGCCCCACAAGCAGGAACCAACGCTGCCAGCGCTTCCAGGCGAGATATTGCGCCAGCCCGTCGGCGAGCATGGCGCGGCTCGGGATCGTGTGCAGCACGTTCCGACGGCAGTCCTGTTGGCGAAGCACGTCGTCCGGCGCCCGGCTGTTGAGCAACGTCATCTGCTCGGCACCGGGCGCGGCACTGGCCTGTAGAAGCTGACTGGCGTCGAGATCGGCGACGACAAAGGCGATGCCGGCATCGGCGAATTGTCTTACCGCGTCGTCCGGCGTTTCGGTTGGTTTCAATACCCTTTCCTCCAGCCGAAATTTCTGCCCGAAAAACCGGCCGGTGCTTTCGTCGTCGGCAATGCCGAGCCGAGCGCCTTGCAGGCCGTCATCGGTGACGGTTTCATCAAGGGGTCCAAGGGGCAGAGCCGGTTTGCGCTCCTGGCCGATATACCCGATCACCATCGTCTGTTGCTCGGTGGCGCCAGGGCCGGTGATCAGCAAAAGAAAGAGAAGGCCCAGCAACAGTCTCATTGTGTCGCCCCCAGCCCAAAGCGCGACGATCCCGCTTCATCGCCACCAGAGATTGCGACATCGCGCACGATGCGCGCAGGCGATCCCTCCAGAACAATAACCCGATCCCCCAGCGACGAGGCATATGCGAGATCATGCGTAACCAGCAGCGTGGTAGTCCGCCGACTGGCGAAACAATCCTGCAGCAGGCGGCGCATGGCTTGCGCGGTCGCCTCGTCGAGTGAAGCGAATGGCTCGTCGAGGAGCAGGAGCGCAGGCTCCACGGCGAGCGCCCGGGCAAGCGCTACGCGCCGCGCCATGCCGCCCGAGAGTCGCTGCGGATAGCTCTTCTCATTGCCTTTCAGGCCGACAGCGGCAAGCCACCGGGCCGCATCGGGCGCGCGATCCGGGATGGCCATCTCTACATTGCGCAAGGCGGTGAGCCAGGGCAGCAGCCTCGGTGTCTGGAACAGCATGCCTATCGGAAGCGGTCGTCCGCTCACGCTGCCGCGAAATTCGCGGTCGACGCCCGAAACGATCGACAGCAGCGTCGACTTGCCGACACCGGAAGGGCCGGTCAGGACGCAGACCTGTCCGTCGGCTATATCAAGCGACAGCGCGCGAAAGATCGTCCGGCGCTGGCCGTCGTCACCGGGGAAAGTCTTGTCCTCGATCCTGATCCTCAGCATCAGCGTCGCCAGGCGAACAGACGACGTTCCAACGGCACAAGCAGTCCATACTCTATGGCAAGCATCACAACGCCGAAGCTGATCGCATAGGCAAGGATGTGGGTGACGTCGAAGTTCTGAAAATAGACCTGTAGCTGGAACCCGACGCCGTTGGAGCGGCCGAGCAGTTCGGCGAGCAGCACGATCTTCCACGTCAATGCCAGCCCGCTGCGCAGGGTGACGAGAAAGAACGGCGCCAATTGCGGCAGCACGAGATGCCGCAGCTTTGCAGCACGCCCGAAGCGATAGAGCTCAGCCATTTCGGCAAAGTCCTTGTCCAGCCGGCTGGCGCCTTCACGAATAGTCACCACGACATTGGGGATCTTGTTGAGCGCGACCGCAAGGACAAGCGCAGTCTCGGCAAGACCAAGCCAGATATAAATTAGAATGACCGTGATCAGCGCCGGCATGTTGAGGAGTAACACGATCCAAGGCCTCATCCATATGTCGGCTCTGTGCGAGCGGCCTGCCGCGTAGCCAAGGGCCGCGCCAATGACGATTGCCGACCCGAGGCTTGCCACGACGCGCGCAAGCGAGATGCCCAAATGGTATGGCAGCTCGCCCCGAACCGCTTCGTGCAGGAGAACCGAAACAACCTGGACCGGACCAGGAAACAGCCGATCGGCGGCGATCGATGATGCAATCTGCCAGACGAGCACCATGGTCAGCAATGCCGCAGCCGATTGCCAACGCTGCATTGTGATGGGGAACGCTGGGACATCGGTCATTGGCGCGAGCTCAAGCCGGTATGGCCCGGAAGACACCAGGATCGAGGCTCGTCGCCTTGCCGACCAGATCCTCGCCGCCCAATTCGGCCAGGATTGCAAACAACCGGGCCGCGCCATCACGTTCGTCTTTGCCGAACCGACGAGGGATTCCGGCTCGATAGGCGGCGCGTAACGCCGCCTGTAGGTGAGGATCGTCCGTGCCCAATTGGGGCGCGAGCACCCGCCATTCGTCGTCCGAAGACTCGAGCAGCGACTTCGCTGCCGCGGTCGCGCTCGTGAATCGCGCGAGGGCTATCGGGTTGGCCCGCGCCCAGCTTTCATGGAAGACGTAGCCGAGCATCGGCAAGTCCACGGATACGCCAAGCCCCTGCAGGATTTGCGCGACACTGAGCAGAGGCCTTGCCCCCTCTGACTCGAGACGGGCGGCGAAATTCCAGAACGTCAGCAGTGCATCCAGTCGCCCCGCCAGAAATTCCTGCTCCAACAAAGGCGGCGCGCCGAACACTGGCTCCACCTCTTCAGCAAGATCGCGCTTCACCTGACGGAGGCCGAGCGCGCGCAACAGGATCCAGCTTTTGTCCAGCGGACCACCTGCGATCCCCAGCCTTTTGCCCTTGAGGTCCGCAAGAGTTCGAATGGGCGAGCCTTGCGGCAGTTCCAGCGCGCCGACGGCACGAGAATAGGGATAGAAGACCAGATCAGCGCCTTCGCTGCGCTGGCGCATGACCCACACCCAGTCCGAAACGATGACGTCGACGCTGCCCGCCAGCAATGCGGTCTTACCGGCTTCGGTACCGGCAAGCCGCTGAGCCTCGATTGATACGCCGTGCACAGTGTCCAACGCATGTCGCCGCATGACGTCAACTTCCCAGGCGGCGGTGCCAAATCCCAGCACGCCAAATCGCACGAGCGGCGATGGCTGTGGCGCGGCTTCTGCGGGAGCACCCAATAGCCAGCAACAAATACCCGCAAGAGCGGCCCGCCGTGAGATGTGACCCTGATCATGCCGGGTCAGCCATTCGCCTGGAAGGGTAGCAGTCAGCACGGGCGCACCGGGTGTGAAGGAACTTTCCTAACGCCGTGGCGGCAGGAATGTTCCTCAATGGTGCATGGAACTAACGGGAAAGCACCTAAGGTCCGTTTTTCAGCTCGTATAGCAGCCCGGGGGGCTTGTTCAGGCGAACAGAAGAAGGTGTCAGGGGCTACGGTCCGCTCTTGGCATCATCGACCTCCAACGCGTCCATTACAGGTGCCGGATCGCTCTTTTCGGAGCTCGGGCTCTGCACCCCGGACCCGGCGTTCTCGATCGCTTGCACGATAGCATCTTCGATGTTTCCGAGTTCGTCCTCCCTTACTTCACGCCCATAACCAGCCACCTCGGCATCTTGCTCGAATTGCTGAGCGAGCACCGCGACGCTGACTTCCTCTCGACCAGGAAGTGTGCCGACATTCTCCTGTAGCCAGTTTTGCAAAAACTCTCTGGTCGCGCTCATCTCAGACCACCCTTTCGCCAAACTAAGCGCGACGATGAGCCGAAGTTCCATGATGCGTTCACTTTCCCAGTGGCGCTGTACTCACAGCGTTGGGAGCCACGAGGTTTTTGCAGGCTTGATGAGGCAGTGGCCTTTCTCTTCACGACTCGATTGGAGTTCACTCTTATCGCGCAGTGTGCATCCTGATTGCGTCCATTTCGACCCTGTGGAACAAGCTTGTTGAGTTGAAGTTAGGCCCTATGCCAAGCTTTTCGGGCGAACCAAGTTTTTCGGGCGAACAAGTTTTTGACGTTGCCATCGTCGGCGGCGGCCCCGCGGGGCTCGCTGCAGCCATGTATTTAGCCAGGTTTCTGCGTTCGGTGATCTCGCTCGACGCGGGGCATGCGCGTGCCAAGCTCATCCCAAAATCCCGCAACTGTCCCGGCTTCCCCGACGGCATCAGCGGGGAAGAACTGCTCGGCCGCCTACGAGCCCAGGCACAGCTATACGGCGCGAGCCTTGTCCATGGTTGCGTAGGCCACGCCGAAAAACGCGAGGTTTTTTTTGTCCTGACGACAACCTGCGGGATTGTCCAAGCAAGGCGCGTGATTCTGGCAACGGGCATTGTGGACAAGGCACCTCCCATTGAAAGACTGGAGGAGGCGATCGCAACCGGCATTGTCAGACTGTGCCCGGTTTGCGATGCATATGAGGCCCGGGGTAGCCGCATCGGCGTTGTTGGTCCGGAGCATCTCGCCGTCAGGGAGGCTCTGTTCCTGAAGGGATATGGCAGTCAGGTCGCCTTGCTCGCCAATAACCAGGATGATGTTTCCGAAGCTGCCCGCGGCGCCGCCTTGGCAGGCGGAGTTGAAATCTGGGACGCTGTCGATGACCTGATCCCTCGACGAACCGGGTTCGATGTCGTCATGGCCGAGGGCGCCCCGATGCGCAACATCGATGTGGTGTACCCTTCGATGGGCAGCGACGTACGCTCCGAACTCGCGGTTGCTCTGGGGGCTAACTGTGACGCAGAAGGCTATGTCCTGGTCAACCGACACCTTGAGACTTCAACGCCAGGACTCTATGCCATTGGCGACGTGGCCGAGGGGCTCAATCAAATTGCTGTTGCGTTCGGAGACGCCGCCAAGGCTGCAACTCACATTCATAACGACCTCCGCGATTGCGCCGAGCCGGCGACGAACTTCCGGCGAAGTTGACCTGCAGATGCGAACGCACCGTACCGGCTCACCTTTGGCTGCGTTGATGCCCGGAACCTGTTCCACCCGGCGTGAGACTACCGGCTTCGGCTTTGCTAGAGTTCTCCCAGGCGCAGCCGCTGGGTTGATGGACGGGCACGCGCTGGCGAACGGCTGGAGGAAGGAATGAAAATTCTCGTCACCGGCGCGTCAGGTCTGATTGGAGCCGCGCTTTGCGCGCGCCTGGCCGGCGAGAGTCATGAAGTGGTCCGCGTGCTTCACCACGCAGACACTGGCGTCCACCCGGAGATCCAAACCGTTTCCCTGGATATGGCGCGGGCCTTGCGACCTCAGGACTGGACCCCCTATCTCGCCGGTGTGGACGCCGTCGTAAACTGTGCCGGCGTCCTGCAGGATAGTGCCCGGGAAAACACCCGGCATGTCCATTCTACCGGCGCCTCGGCTCTCTTCACCGCGTGTGAGCACGCAGGTGTGAATAAGGTGATCCACTTTTCTGCCATCGGGGTCGATCGCCAGCAGCCGTCCGCCTTTTCCGCCAGCAAGCTCGCCGGCGATGAGGCACTGATGGCACGTAGCCTTGACTGGGTCATCCTGCGCCCCTCCGTAGTACTGGGAAGGCCGGCCTTCGGCGCAAGTGCACTTTTTCGCGGCCTCGCGGCGTTGCCGCTCTTGCCGTTGATGCCCGACACGGGCCGTCTCCAAGTCGTCCAACTCGATGACGTGATCTCCACCGTCCTGTTCTTCCTCAAACCCGGCAGCCCATCGCACCTCACGCTGGACCTGGCTGGGCCCGAGGCACTTTCGATGAGCGAGGTCGTGGGTCGCTATCGCCGCTGGTTCGGATGGAGCAGTGCTCGGGAGTTCATCTTGCCCAATTGGGCCGCAGCTATCTTGTACAGGTTCGGGGATGCCGCGGCTCAGCTGGGCTGGCGCCCGCCGATGCGCAGCAATGCAGCAAAAGAGATTGCCCGTGGCGCTGTCGGCGATCCCCAACCCTGGATGACGGCGACCGGCATTCAACCATCAAGTCTTACATCTGCACTGCGTTTAAATCCTGCGGCGGTGCAGGAGCGATGGTTCGCCGGTCTTTACTTCGTCAAGCCGGCGCTCTTTGTGATCTTGCCGCTCTTCTGGATCATGACGGGCATCATTTCCCTCACTGCCGGCTGGCGCAGCGGAGTTGATTTGCTGATTGGCACTGCTGCCGGCCCCTTGGCCGAACCGGCGGTAGTCGCCGGCGCGCTGGCTGACATCGCCGTCGGGGCGCTTATCGCCTGGCGCCCAACCAGCCGGCTTGGTCTTTTCGGCGCAATCGCGGTATCGCTTTTCTATGCGATCGCTGGGAGCATTCTGCGGCCGGATCTTTGGCTTGAGCCACTCGGGCCGTTGATCAAAATCCTCCCGATCCTCGTTCTGCATTTTGCAGCGCTGGCCATTCTGGAGGAACGCTGATGACGTACTTCGTGCTTAAATACCTGCACGTGATCGGCGCTGCTGTGCTGCTCGGAACTGGTGCCGGCATTGCTTTTTTCATGCTTTTGGGACACCGGACCGGGAATGCCGCGACGATCGCAGCCGTCGCCCGCATTGTCGTGCTGGCTGATTTCCTGTTCACGGCTACGGCCGTTATCGCACAACCTCTGACCGGACTGGGCCTCGCTAGGGTTGCGGGGTATTCGCTGTCCGAAGGATGGATCGTTCTCTCGATCCTGCTCTACATCTTGACGGGCCTGTTCTGGCTGCCTGTCGTGTGGATGCAGATCGAGATGCGAAATCTAGCCACACAGGCCGCACTCTCCAACCAACCTCCTCCCGAGCGCTACCATCAGCTGTTCAGACGCTGGTTTGTCTTCGGCTTCCCAGCTTTCGGCGCCGTGCTCGCCATTTTCTGGCTGATGATTGCGCGCCCGGCAATCGAGTGGTCATCGTTGTAGCTGCGATCGGCAAGCACTGCGCCGTGAATTCATCCGTCGCGCCTAGCTGGCTCGTGCCGGCGCGATGCACTGCGGTCGGGAACCACGGTCACTGCCGCGAGTTCTTTCGCATGGCCAATCGTCCCGTCACCGGCGTGCTTACCTCAATCGGCACATTAACCTCCCGCCCCGCGGCATTCCTGATCCTGTTGGTCTACGCAATCCTTTGGATGATCTTCGAGCGACAGACCCTGGACTGGCATGGAGCGGCTACCTTGTTTACGTGGGCCATGACGCTGTTCATCCAGCGTGCCGAGCACCGCGACACTCAGGCCATTCACGCCAAACTGGATGAGATCCTGCGATCAGACCACAATGCCTCGAACATCACGCGGATCGACGATGAAGAGCCCGAGGAAATCGAAAAACACCGCCACCGCAAGCAGCAGGACGACTGATGAGCGGCGTTTTGGTTTCACGGCAGGACGAGTAGCGGGTTTCCAGCTTTTGACGCCTATCCAGCCCCGCCGCCTCCTGCGCTCAGGCCCAGGCCTTCGATCCTTACTGCGGCTGTGGTTCAGCGACCGAAGGATCGGAGCGCTCTATTGTTCCACTGCATCCAGAAAAATTTGCCCGAGAACCAGGTCAGGCAAATCGGCCGGCTCGAAGTGCGTCATTCGCCTTTCTGGTTGCGCTCTACGAACTTGTTGAAACGGCTGGTTTGTCCGTCACCAGTCTTGGACTGGTAAAGAAAGGCCAGATCGTTCTCGTCGAATATGCGGAAGAACTCGTCCCATTCGACCGGCTCGAATGCTTCCTCGGGTTTGCCGAAGTCGATCCGCAGGATGCCGCCCGCGCCTTTGGTGCGAACCACTGCCGGCCGTCCATCCCGCTCCTCGGCCCATTTGCGGATTTCGTCGTGATTGGTGGTCGTTTGCGACTGGGACATTGAAATCTCCTTTGATCATCGGCGTTGCCAACATCGGGCATCGTCGGGGCTGCCGGCGTCCTAACAGCACAAGCGCGGCAATGTTCCGGCACGGCGCGGCGAGCGCGATGTGGCTGCTTCCGAACGAAGCCGGCCAAAGGAACTTTGTTGAAGCCAAGGGAACAAACCTTTTGCCGAAAAGTTCGGGTCGCCAAGATTACCTGTCTGAGGAGTGGTCGTGAAACGGATATTGGTTACAGGGGGCTGCGGCTTCATTGGCCGGCATGTCGCCCAGGAACTCATCGAGCAGGATTATTCGGTTCGCATTTTGGATGTGCTGCTGGAGCAGGTGCACGCAGGCGAAACAGTCGCCCTTCCCGCCGGGGCCGAGCTGATCAAGGGCGACATTCGGGACCGGGAGGCGGTCGCCAAGGCGCTGGAAGGCGTTGACGCGGTCATTCATCTAGCCGCGGAAGTCGGCGTCGGACAGTCGATGTACGAGATCGCGCGCTATGTCGGCACCAACGATCTCGGCACCGCGACGCTGCTCGAGGCGCTGATCAAACACCCGGTCGAGCGCATTGTCGTCGCCTCATCGATGAGTGTCTATGGCGAGGGCCTCTATGCTACATCGGACGGCCGGCGCATCGACAATGCCCGGCGCAAGGCGAGCGACATCAAAAACGGACAGTGGAATCCGCTGTCGCCGGAAGGCGAACCCCTCTCCCCCCTGCCGACGGACGAGGAAAAGCCGGTCGATCTCGCCTCTATCTATGCACTGACGAAATACGCCCAGGAACGCGCCGTGCTGATCTTCGGCGAAGCCTATGGCATCGATGCGGTCGCGCTGCGCCTGTTCAACGTATTCGGCGCCGGCCAGGCGTTATCGAACCCCTATACCGGCGTGTTGGCCAATTTTGCTTCGCGTCTCGCCAACGGCCAACGTCCAATGATCTTCGAGGATGGCGAACAGAAACGCGATTTCGTCCATGTGGATGACGTCGCCCGCGCCTTTCGTCTTGCGCTGCAGCAACGCCAGGCAAGGGGTCACGTCATCAACATCGGCAGCGGTCGAGCCTATGCTATCAGCGACGTCGCGCGGGTACTTGCCGAGGCCATGGGAACGCCGGACCGCTCGCCAGAGTTGCTCGGCAAGGCGCGCTCCGGGGATATCCGCAACTGCTTCGCCGATATTTCCAAGGCCCGTGAGCTGCTCGGTTTCGAGCCGAGGCAGCAACTGGAGAATTCGCTCGCCGATTTCGTTTCCTGGGTGCGCAACTCGTCCGCCATCGACCGCGGCGCCGACATGAAACGCGAGCTTGAAGAACGTGGGCTGGTGTCATGAATACGCGCAATCGACGCGACGCGCCGGTCGCCATTGTCGGCGGCAGCGGCTTCATAGGATCGAACCTGGCCGACAGCCTGTTGTCGGATGGCGAGCCGGTGCTGGTGATCGACAATCTCAGCCGCCCCGGCGTCGAACAGAACCTTGACTGGCTGGCGCAGAAACACGGCAGCCGCCTCATGGTCGAAACCATTGACGTGCGCGACGCCAACGCGCTTGCGCCCGTTCTGAAGAGTTCCAAGGCGATCTTCCATCTGGCCGCGCAAACCGCCGTCACAACGAGCCTGGTCCAACCGGACGAGGATTTCGATATCAACCTTCGAGGAACCTTCAATGTCCTCGAGGCGGCGCGGCTGAGCAGTGAGTTTGTTCCGGTGGTCTTCGCCAGCACCAACAAGGTCTATGGCAGTCTGCCCGACGTCGCGGTGCGCGAGGACGGCGATCGTTACCTGCCTTGCGACGGCATCATCCAAGCGAATGGCATCGACGAGACCCACGGCCTGGATTTCTGCACGCCCTATGGCTGCTCCAAAGGCGCGGCGGACCAATATGTGCTCGACTATGCCAAATCCTACGGCATGCCCACGGCGGTGCTGCGGATGAGCTGCATCTACGGGCCGCGCCAGTTCGGAACCGAGGATCAAGGCTGGGTCGCGCACTTCCTGCTGAGTGCGCTGACGGGACGTCCAATCACCATTTACGGCGACGGCAGACAAGTGCGCGATATACTGCATGTCTCCGATGCGGTCGCCGCCTACAGGGCCACGCTCGATCGTATCGAGACGACCAAAGGCCAGGCATTCAATCTTGGCGGCGGCCCCGATAATGCGATCAGCCTGCGCATGCTGTTGAGCGAGATCCGTAGCTTGACCGGCCATGAGCTTTCGATCCGCCATGATGACGAACGCACCGGCGATCAGCCCTTCTTCGTCGCCGACACCCGCAAGATCAAAGCGATGCTTGGCTGGAAAGCTCGTGTTTCATGGCGCGAAGGCATTCGCGATCTCGCAGACTGGCTGCAACAACACCGGCTCCAGCCTCGCCCCGAAGTCGTGAGGTACGTCGCATGAAAATCGCCCTGGTAAACCCGTTCTGGACCTATGACGACAGCATCTATTTCGGCTGCCGCCAACCACATCTCCCGCTGGAACTCGGCTATTCGAAATCCCTGCTCGAAACAGCCGGCCATGAGGTGCTGATGCTGGATGGGCAATTGCAGGAGCTCGAAAACTCGGACCTCTCCGAGCGTGTGGCTGATTTCGCGCCGGCAATGACGGTCGTCAGTACCGCCCCGACTTATCTGTTCTGGCGCTGCGCACCACCCGAGTTGCGCGTGCCGGCCGATTTCCTCAACCGTCTCGCCGGGCGCGGTGGACGCACAGTCGCGGTCGGGCCGCATGGCTCGGCTACGCCCGCGCCAACCTTGCGCAAGCTTGGCGTCGACATTGTTGTGCGCGGCGAATGCGAGGAAATCGTCGCGGAACTTGCCCGGCGCGACGACTGGAGCGCGGTCCCCTCGACCGCTTACCTGCGCGACGCCAAGGTGGTTTTGAACGGCGGCGTCCACGCCAGCTCGTTTGTCGATCATCCGCCACTCCAATGGCCATCAGACTGGATTGCAGCCCATTCGCACCACCATCACAGGTTCGATGACAAGCAGGTTGGGTTCGGCGCGGAGGTCGAAGCATCGCGCGGCTGTCCCTACAATTGCAGCTTCTGCGCCAAGATCGATTTCCGCGATTCCTATCGCCGTCGAAACCACGAGGCGGTCATAGCGGAAATCGATGGGCTGATTGCCCAGGGCGTCGGCTACATTTATTTCATCGATGAAATCTTCCTGCCGCAAAAAGCGCTGTTGGAAGCGTTGATCGATCGCGACGTGAAGTTCGGTGTGCAGACCCGCATCGACCTCTGGAAACCCGAGCTGCTGGAACTGCTTGGTGCGGCCGGCTGCGTCTCCATCGAGGCCGGTCTCGAAAGCCTGACCGTGGAAGGTCGTGCGATGCTGGCAAAGCGCTGCCGGCTGGGTACCGAGGAACTCGCCGCGCTGCTCGTCAATGCCAGGCGTCACGTTCCGTTCGTACAGGCCAATCTGATCGGCGTCGTCGAGGATGACCCTGCCCTTGTCGACTACTGGCGAACGCACCTCATCGACAACGGCGTGTGGGCCAATGAACCCGTACCGCTTTATCCATATCCGAGTTCGCCAAGCTATCGCGAGCTTTGGGGCGAACCCGACGACCTCGCCTGGGAGCGCGCCCATGATCACTATCTCGCATCATTCCAGAAGTTCAGCGACATCCAGGAAAGGCGCCCGCGTCCGCTGGCGGAACTGGAGGCGACATGTTGCGGACACTGACGCCGCGCTCGCGGCGCATCCTGATGACGGTCGATGCCGTGGGCGGCGTGTGGCGCTATGCGCTCGACCTGGCCAGGGAACTTGTCAACGGCGGCGATAGCGTAGTGCTTGCCGGTCTCGGTCCGCCACCGTCCAGGCAGCAGGCCGACGAGGCGGAGGCTTTCGCGAAGCTGATCTGGCTGAACACGCCGCCGGATTGGATGACCCGCAACGGCGGTGATCTCGACGCGCTGCCGCGGGAGTTGCATGCGCCCATGCGCGACCACGCCATCGACCTTGTCCATTTCAACGCGCCTTCGCAGGCGGCGGGATTCGACGCGCCATGCCCGGTCGTGGTGGTCTCCCATTCCTGCGTGACGACCTGGTTCCATGCGGTCAGAGGACAGGCGGCGGATGGCGCATGGGCCTGGCAGAAGGAGCGTAACAGACGCGGCATGGATCGGGCCGACGCGGTCATCGCGCCGAGCCGCAGCCATGCCGACATGCTTGAGACCTGCTACGGCCCGATCGCGCGCTTGAGTGTGGTCAGAAATGGTGCCCGTCCTCTGCCGAAGACCGAAAAGCGCCAACCGCTCGTCTTCGCCGCTGCCCGCTGGTGGGACGAGGGCAAAAATGCGGCGGTGATCGACCAGGCGGCGTCCCTGACGCGATGGCCTCTGTTTGCCGCCGGTCCGACGAACGGCCCAAACGGCGAGCATGCCAGCTTCAGCCATGCTGTTGCTCTCGGAGCAGTGCCATCCGACGAGGTGCGTTCGTTGATGGCTCGCGCGGGTATTTTCGTGTCGCCATCGCTCTACGAGCCATTCGGCCTGGCCGCGCTGGAAGCCGCCATGTCGGCTACGCCCCTGGTGCTTTCCGATACCACCACCTATCGCGAACTATGGGACGGGGCCGCGATATTCTTTGACGCGCGCGATCCGCACGATCTCGCTGCCTGCCTCAATCGTCTCTCCAGCGATGCCGAGCTCCGGCGAGAGCTTGGCCAGGCAGCCATCCGACGCAGCCGCAGGTTTAGGCTGACAAAGCAGGCAGCGGCTATGCGCGGCGTCTACGACAAAGCGGCCTTAGCGATGGCGGAGCGCTGATCATGCGCTTTGTGTTCTACACCCACTCGGTCGTTTCCGACTGGAACCATGGCAATGCCCATTTCCTGCGCGGCGTTATGCGAGAGCTGGTCCAGCGCCGGCATCAGGCGATTGCGCTGGAGCCGGCGAATGGCTGGAGCCGGTCGAATCTGCTGGCTGAGAAGGGGTCGTTCGCCATCGAACGCTTCCGCAAGGATTTTCCCGAACTGATGCCGGTGACCTACGATGCCGGATTTGATCACGAAGCCTGGATCGCCGAGGCCGACGTTGTGATCGTTCATGAGTGGACGGATCCGGAGCTTGTCGCACGTATTGGCCGTGCCCGGGCCGCCGGCGGCAACTTCATCCTTCTTTTTCATGACACCCATCACCGGGCCGTGTCGGCGACCGAGGCGCTCTCGGCGCTCCGGCTGGAGCACTATGACGGCGTTCTCGCCTTTGGCGAGACCTTGCGCGAGAGCTATCTGCGCGCCGGCTGGGGCAAGCGCGTCTTCACCTGGCATGAAGCGGCGGACGATCGCCTGTTCAAGCCGCACCCGGAGATCCACCCCACCTCCGATCTGGTCTGGATCGGCAACTGGGGCGATGATGAGCGGACCGCCGAACTCAAGGAGTTTCTGATCGAGCCGGTGCACGATCTCGGCCTTGATGCCGCTGTTTACGGCGTACGCTACCCCAAGACCGCACTCGCGGATCTGGCCACCGCCGGACTGCGCTATGAGGGGTGGATCGCCAATGCCGACGTGCCGAAGGCCTTCGCCGCGCATCGGGTCACCGTTCACATCCCACGGCGCCCCTATCGCGAGAGGTTGCCCGGTATCCCGACGATCCGCATGTTCGAGGCACTCGCCTGCGGCATTCCGCTGATTTCAGCGCCATGGTCCGATGTCGAGCAGCTTTTCAGGCCCGGTATCGACTTCCTGTTTGCCGAGAATGGCTCGCAAATGCGGCAACAGCTTCGGACGGTGTTGTCCGACGAGGACTTTGCGGCCTCCCTGGTGACCTCGGGTCTCGAGACCATCCGCTCGCGGCACACCTGCCGCCACCGCGTCGACGAGTTGCTCGGCGTGCTCACGCAATGCGCGAACCGACACACCGCCGTCCCGACAGCCGCAAAGGAAGCCGTCGCATGAAAATCGCATTCTATGGATCGAGCCTTTTGTCGTCCTACTGGAACGGTGCCGCGACGTACTATCGCGGTTTGCTCAAGGCACTTTCGCAATTGGGTTACGAGATCACGTTCTACGAACCCGATGTCTACGACCGGCAGAAGAACCGCGACATCGAAGCGCCCGACTGGTGCACTGTCGTCGTTTATGAAGCGACCCAGCATGCGCTGATGCAGGTGGCGGCACGTGCCGCCGGCGCCGACATCGTCGTCAAGGCGAGTGGCGTCGGTTTCGAAGACGAGGCGCTGCTTCGCGCCGTTCTCGACCAAGCCCGCAGCGACGCGCTTGTCGTATTCTGGGACGTGGATGCGCCAGCCACGCTTGCCCAGTTGCGCGACGAGCCGGACCACCCGCTCCATCGTGCACTGCAGGAGATCGACCTCGTGCTGACCTATGGTGGCGGCGATCCCGTTGTCTGGGCCTATCGTGCCATGGGCGCCAAGGAGTGCGTGCCCATCTACAATGCGCTCGATCCCGAAACGCACCATCCGGTCGCCAGCAAAGCGCGTTTTGCCTGCGACCTGGCGTTCCTCGGAAACCGGCTGCCGGACCGTGAAGCGCGTGTCGAATCGTTTTTCCTCGATCCCGCCAGCCAGCTGCCGAAACAGCGTTTCCTGCTCGGAGGCTCGGGTTGGGGCGACAAGCCGCTCCCCACCAATGTAGGCTGGCTCGGCCATGTCGGCACCCGCGATCACAACGCCTTCAATGTCACCCCAAAAGCCGTGTTGAACATCAGCCGCGACAGCATGGCCGCCAACGGTTTTTCACCGGCCACGCGAGTGTTCGAGGCGGCCGGCGCGGGCGCCTGTCTCATCACGGATGCATGGCTGGGCGTGGAACTGTTCCTGAAACCAGGCGAGGAGATCCTGGTCGCGCGTGACGGCGGCGATGTCGCCGAAATAATGCGCTCGCTGACCCCCGGGCGGGCCAAGGCAATCGGCCAAGCCGCACTTCACCGCGTGCTGGCGGACCATACCTACGCGCTTCGGGCGGATGTGGCGGATGCCGTCTTCAAACGTCATTTCGAGCACGGGGCCGTGGAGGCAGCGGAATGACCAAGAAACTGGACATCGTCTTTCTCGGCCTGTCGCTGTCCTCATCCTGGGGAAACGGCCACGCCACGACTTTCCGGGGTCTTTTGAAAGGCTTGCACGGACTCGGTCACCGGGTGACTTTTCTGGAGCGCAACGTGCCCTGGTACGCCAATCACCGCGATCTGCGCGATCCGGAGTTCTGCGCCTTGCGCTACTACGAAACCACTGCGGAGCTGCAACGCGACTACGCACAGTGCCTGGAGCAGGCCGACATCATTGTCATCGGATCCTTTGTTCCAGAAGGACGCCAGGTCATCGACATCGTCGCCTCGCTTTGCAAGGGGCAGCTCTGCTTTTACGACATCGACACCCCGGTGACCCTGGCCAAGCTTTCAGCCGACGATTGCGATTATCTGAGTTCGCGGCAAATTCCGTATTTCGATGTCTATTTCTCCTTCACCGGCGGACCAACGCTCAGCCATCTGGCGCAAGACTTCGGCGCGCGCCATGCCGAACCTCTCTATTGTTCGGTCGATCCGGAACGGCATCACCCGACAGGAGATCCGATCCGCTGGGATCTCGGCTATCTCGGCACCTACAGCATGGACCGGCAGACAACGCTGAACGCTCTGCTGCTCGAGCCCGCACGGCATATGCCGAACCTCCGTTTCGTCGTGGCCGGCTCCCAATATCCATCCGACATCATCTGGCCGGACAATGTCGAACGCATCGAACATTTGCCGCCAGCCGATCACGCCGCGTTCTATAGCCGTCAGCGCTACACGCTGAATGTCACACGCAGTTCCATGATCACCGCAGGATGGTCGCCCAGCGTGCGCCTGTTCGAAGCGGCGGCTTGCGGCACGCCCATCGTCAGCGACCGCTGGCCAGGGCTCGACAGCTTCTTTCCCGCATCGGCGATCCACACCGCCGCGGAGACGGACGAAGTCATCGATATCCTCGTTGGCGAGTCCGAGCGCGCACGCCTGGCCATGGCCGGCCGGGCTCGCAAACTCGTCCTCGCTTCCCACACCGGTGGGGCCAGGGCTCGCGAATTCGTGGCGGCGCTGACCCAACCAAGGGCGACGGCCCTCGATCTCGACATTGGAAGTGCAGCATGAACGGCAGACAGGAGAAAACAGCGATGCGACAGACAAGAAAGGCGCACAGGGCAAAGACGGTGCTTGTTGCCGGCGGCGCGGGTTTCCTCGGTTCGCATCTTTGCGAAGTATTGCTCCGCAACGGCTGGCGCGTGATCTGCGTTGACAATTTTCTGACCGGGCGCATGGAAAACATCATCTCGATCATGGACCGGCCGGGTTTCCGGTTGATCGAGCAGGACATCTGCCGGCCATTGGATCTCGGCGAGCCCGTGGATCACATCTTCAACCTGGCCTGCGCCGCCTCACCGCCGCGTTATCAGGCCGACCCGATACACACCACGCGTACCTGCGTGATCGGAACCCTCAACCTGCTCGAACTCGCTGTCCGCAATGACGCGCGACTGCTGCAGGCCTCGACGAGCGAAGTGTATGGCGATCCGGAACAACACCCGCAAAGGGAGGATTATGTCGGTCATGTGAACTGCACCGGCCCACGCGCCTGCTACGACGAGGGCAAGCGCACCGCCGAAACGCTTTGCTTCGACTATCTAAGGGCCGGCAAGGCCGACGTCCGCGTCGCGCGCATCTTCAACACCTACGGTCCGAGAATGGATCCGGCCGACGGTCGCATCGTCTCGAATTTGATCATGCAGGCGCTCGAGAAGCGTCCGCTGACGATATTCGGCGACGGCCAGCAGACGCGATCCTTCTGCTATGTCTCCGACTTGATTGATGGATTGATGCGCCTGATGAACATCGACCCCAATCCGGGCAAGCCGGTCAATCTGGGCAATCCCGGAGAATTCACCATCGTGCGACTGGCGGCATTGGTGAAGGCGATGACCGGCACTAAGTCGGATCTGAAATTTCTGCCCCTGCCGCAAGACGATCCTCGGCGCAGGCAGCCTGATATTTCGCGTGCGAAAACGCTGCTCGGCTGGTCGCCGAGAGTGCCGCTCAACGAAGGGCTCAAGCTGACGATCGATTATTTCGCGGCGCTCGAAGGCACCGGCATCGGCGATCAGATGACAGGCCTTGCCAAAAGGAGACCCGCAGGCGGGCTGCAGAACCTTCCTGCATGACGTGGGCCGCGGCCGGACCTGCCCGGAGATCGTGCGGAACATCCATCCAACCTTGTAGTTTGGCGGGAGGGACCCGATACGGAGGATCATCCTCATGCAACCCAAGCGACCCGCGAAGGATGTCGACAAGATTGCCGAACGCGAGGCGGCTGCCTATCTGCGGCGCTCCTCCATTACCTATCTCGAGTGCTGCGTCAGCCTGATGATGACGCATCTGCAGCGCGAGGAAGTGGCCGCTATTCTCGAGCAGGAAGCAGACATGCTGCGAAGGCTGGATTGATCGAAACGTTACAACTGAGAGTCGTCCAGGAACCGTATCAACCCCGCCCTGTATCGGTCTGCCGTCGCGGCCAGCCTTGCTTTTTCCTGGCCATTTTCGGATTGCGCAGCCGTGCTCCAGAGCCCGATTTGGAACGCCAAATAGCAGGGTTCGAAAAAATCGATGTGGCCATTGTCAATGTCGAGCCCCATCCCCTCGACCAATGTCGTCACATCGCTGTCGGATAGTCCATATTCGACACGGGCGCCGGCAATGTCCCACTCTATCGGCTGGCAGCCAATCAAATCGTGTGCCCGGCAATGGTCGACGGCATCTGTCTTGAGCACCGTGCCGTCGGCACAAACGAGAAACTCCCACGCGTGAAGCTTTCCGTCGATTTCCACCGGCTGCAGAACATGCGCAGGGGCTTTTTTCGAGAGCCAACCGCGCAACGTCGCCGCTCGGTTCTCGCCCAGGGCTTCAGATGTATTGGAAACAGCCATTTCCGCGAGTGCGAGCAATGATGCACCCGGTTCGCAGGTTCGGAGATTGAGCGCCCGCCAGGTTAGATAGCGCGCCAACTCCGCGAGCAGCCTTCCTCTGGGCAGCGGCGCCTGGTCCATCGTGGTGCCGTCAATCCACCGTTCGACCAGAAAGCCGTGGCAAAGCCCGACCACTTGCGATCCGAACCCGGCTTTCCCCAACATTTCCGCGGCTCGTCTCTTACGCCGTCCGGTTTCGCCGAGGCCGGCGAATTTGACGAGCCAGCGACCACACCCCGCGGACGCCAGGAATTTGCGCCGCTCGATGCCGCGCGGGCTCGGCGGCCAATGCTTTTCGTCGACGTAGTGGACGCTCCTCCATTCGCCACCAGACAGTTCGGTCAGGCGTAATTCGGGGCTGCCGACCGCCTCGGCCACCCAGTCGCGCAGCGTGGGAATGTTCGAGCTTTCGGGGAAGGTGCATTCGAGCGCCGTCGCCACATGTTTCGGACAGCGCGACCATGTCTCCCTGGCCTCCCGTGACGCTTCGATGCCCGGGTTGCCAGGATGGCTGGGAAACAGGTGAATGCGGTCCATACCAATACCCAGTTCCCGCAGCCACGCGACGACGGCGTGCATCGAACTGCCGGACAGACCGGGACCTTCGTCTACAACGGCGAAGCGTGCCGATGGATTGTTCTTCCAGGAAGCGATCGAGCGCGAATCGGCATTGATGTGCCTGCGGAAAGGATGGCCGACCGGACGAACGCTGAACGGCGCCGGCGCGCCAATCGCGGCAGCCACTATGGCGGCAAGCCCCAGGCCGATGCTGCGGATGCCGATCACGCATGTGTTCGCATCGAGACCTGACTCCTGCGCCGCTCCCAAATAGCTTTCGGGATAAAGCGCGTAATGCGCGTAACCCTCGGCAGAACCGGTCAGAACCTCAGCCTCGCAATCCAACCCGTCCAGCAGTTGGAGAAGTCCCGGCTCGATGCCACCGCCCACGGCGAAACCGCTTCGCCACGACTTCGCCACCTCTGCCGCAAGACCAACCAGCAATCTGGCGCCTTGCTGTTGCCGCGGCGAAAAGATGTCGATGCCCCTGTTCTCGAAATCGACATCGGCAAGCGCGCGAACCAGTTCCGATACGCTGATGAATAGGCCGACCAACGCGGCATGGCGTCGGACGCCATGAGCCATGCGGTCCAGACTTTGAGCAACTTCGCTCGCAGCATCGCGAAGCCGTTCTGCGCTCTGCCTCCGCTTCTGGTCGCCGTAAACGATCATCGACCGGTTTTCCAATGCTTTGCCTTGCGGCAACGCAGCCAGCGCTGCTTCGATCCATGCTGTCTTGCGCAATTTTTCGGCAGGCCAAGGAACATTCCGGCACGCTGGTGGTTCGGCGGCAGGAACTTACCTTTGAACAGCATAGGGCGGCAGTTTCGTGGGATCGAAAAAGGTTCGTGTCGGTATCGTCGGGGTCGGCAATTGCGCATCCTCCCTGGTGCAGGGCCTCTCCTATTATCGTCACGCAAAAAGCAACGAACCAATCCCAGGGCTGATGCATGCCGACCTCGGCGGTTACCATGTCGACGACATCGAGATTGTCTGCGCATTCGACGTCGCCAGGAGCAAGGTTGGCCTCGACGTCGCTGAAGCAATCTACGCCGCCCCGAACAACACGTTCCGCTTTGCCGATGCGGCGGCAAACGGCGTTCGCGTCGAGCGCGGACCGACACTTGACGGCATCGGAAAATACTTGCGCGACGAAATCGAGGAGGCGCCGGAGCCGGTTGCCGACGTCAGCGAAATCCTGCGCAACAGCGGCGCCGACGTGCTGGTCTCTTACCTGCCGGTGGGCTCCGAGGAGGCGACGCGCTTCTACGCCGAATGCGCGCTTGAGGCCGGCTGCGCCTTCGTCAACTGCATACCCGTTTTCATCGCCTCACGTCCGGAATGGCGCCGGCGCTTCGAGCAGCGAGGGCTGCCGCTGGTCGGCGATGATATCAAGAGCCAGGTCGGGGCGACCATCGTTCACCGCCTGCTGGCCAATCTCTTCCGCGAGCGCGGCGTGCGCATCGATCGCACTTATCAGCTGAATTTCGGCGGCAACACCGACTTCCTCAACATGCTGGAACGCGAGCGGCTGGAATCAAAGAAAATTTCCAAGACCCAGTCCGTGGCCAGCCAGTTCGATGTTCCCCTGGAGCCGGGCAATATTCATGTCGGACCCAGCGACCACGTACCGTGGCTGACCGATCGCAAATGGGCCTATATCCGAGTGGAAGGGACGACCTTCGGCGGCGTGCCGCTCAACGCCGAGCTCAAGCTGGAAGTCTGGGATTCTCCAAATTCAGCCGGCGTGGTGATCGATGCGATACGCTGCGCCAAGCTTGCGCTCGATCGCGGCATAGCGGGAGCACTGACCGGCCCCTGCAGCTATTTCATGAAGTCGCCTCCCGAACAGTTCACCGACGCCGAAGCCCGGCAGCGCACGCTCGCTTTCATCGCCGGCAAGGACGAGCCTTTGCTGGATGCCGCGGAATGACGACAACCTTCTTTTTGATCCGTCATGCAGCGCACGACAATGTCGGCTCCTATCTTGCAGGACGAATGGACGGCGTTTGCCTTGGCGAGGCTGGGAAGGCGCAGGCCGCGCATCTTGGTGGCCGCATGGCCCGGGAGCCGATTGAAGCCATCTTGTGCAGCCCGCGTGAGCGTACGCAAGAGACGGCCGTGCCGATCGCGCTTGCCTGCGGCGTCGGTGAAATCGCGATCTGCGCCGAACTCGACGAGATCGATTTCGGCGATTGGTCGGGAAAGACCTTCGACGAGTTGAACGGCGACGCCGGCTGGCGGGCGTGGAACGACCAGCGGCAGGAGGCCAGGACACCGAGCGGCGAGACCATGCTGGATGTCCAGGAGCGGATCGTCGCACTGATGAACGCAGTACGCGAGCGGCATCCGAATCAGTGTGTCGCCCTGGTCAGCCACGCCGACGTCATCAAGGCCGCCGTCTGCAAGGTTCTTGGCTTGCCGGTCGGCGACTGCTTCCGCTTCGACATCGATCCAGCCTCGATCACGACGATCGTGTCGGGTGACTGGGGCTCCAAGCTCCTGCGAATGAACGAAGCTGCCTGACGAGGACTTTCCGGATGCAGATGGTCATTTTCGGTCTCACCGTTACATCATCATGGGGCAACGGCCATGCCACGCTCTGGCGCGGTCTGATCCGCGCCCTGGGTCGGCTGGGATGGTCCATCACCTTCTTCGAACGCGATACCCCCTACTATGCCGGGACGCGTGATCTCGATCGGCTCGATGGCGGCAACGTCGTCATTTATCCGGACTGGGAGGACATCCGTCGCGTTGCGGAGCGGGCAATGAAGCAAGCGGATGTCGTCGTCGTCACCTCCTACTGTGCCGACGCCGTGGAGGCCTCGCGGCTGGCGCAGCAGACAGGTCGCGGATTGCGTGTCTTCTACGATCTCGACACTCCGGTCACGCTTGCCCGCATCGAGCAAGGCGAGCGTCCGCCCTATTTCGGACCTGAGGGTCTCGCCGATTTCGACCTCGTTTTGAGTTACACCGGCGGCTCTGCGATCGAGGCGCTTAAGTCGGTTTTGGGCGCGCGTCACGTGGTGCCGCTCTATGGGCATGTCGATCCCGACCAACACCGGCCGGCAGAGAAGCGGGCCGAATTCGCCGGTGATCTGTCCTATCTCGGAACCTATGCGGCGGATCGCCAGGCCGGCGTCGAAAAGCTGCTGGTCCGCCCGGCCGCGCGCCTGCCCGACCACCGTTTCATCATTGGCGGCGCGCAATATCCGCAGGAATTCCCATGGAGCGACAACATCTTCTTTGTCAGGCATCTTCCGCCAGCCGACCATCCGGCTTTCTTCTCATCATCTCGCCTGACACTGAACGTCACCCGGGAGGCGATGGCGCAAAAGGGCTGGTGCCCGTCGGGACGGCTCTTCGAAGCGGCCGCGTGTGGGGCTGCCATCGTCACCGATGCATGGCCGGGCCTGGCCGAATTTTTCGAACCCGGCCGCGAAATCTTGTTGGCGCATGACACCGATGATGTGGTCGCCGCATTGCGATTGCCGGAGCGCGAGCTCGACGGCATTCGAAGGCGTGCCCGCGACCGGGTCTTGGGCGAACACACTTCCGCACGGCGCGCGGCGGAACTGGATCGCATCCTGAACGAGGCCTTTCAAAGATCTCCCGGCGCACCGATGAGGGAAGCGGTCTGATGTTGGGCATCGTACCCGCTGCCGGGCGCGGCAGCCGCATTCAGCCGCTCGGCTTCTCGAAAGAGCTGCTGCCGGTCGGTAGCCGGATCGATGGACAGACCGAGCGTCCATGCGCCGTGAGCGAGTATCTGGTACGGCGCATGGTGCAGGCCGGCGTCGACAAGATTTGCTTCATCATCGGATCGGGCAAATCCGACATCCTTGAATACTACGCCGCCGGCTACGGTGACGCGGCGGCTCTCTTCGTGGTGCAGCCGAACCCCGTCGGTCTGTGCGATGCGATCTTCCGGGCGGCGCCCCTCGTCGCGCCCGACGAGGTCGTCCTGGTCGGCCTTCCCGATACGATCTGGTTTCCCGAGGACGGTTTCCGCCATTTGCCCGACGATCAGCTCTCATTTCTGCTTTTCCCGGTGGATCAGCCGGAATTCTTCGACGCCGTCGTCACCGACGTCCACGAGCGCGTGATCGAAATCCAGGTCAAACGACAGGATGCCGCCACGAACTGGGTTTGGGGTGCGTTCAAGATGCCGGGCCATATCCTGCATCAGCTTGCGGCACTCTGGCGTGAGCGCGAGCGCAGTGACGAATATATCGGCACTTTGGTCAACGCCTATATTGCGGCCGGCGGTACAGCTTTTGGTGTCAGGGCTGGGTCGGACTATGTCGATGTCGGCACTTTCAACGGCTATCGAACAGCTCTGCGGTTGCTTGAAAACGACGCCTCATCCGCGCAGCGCCGGCCCACCATGATCATGCCCGGCGCGCAGTCGCATTTACCCGTCGTTCCTGGCGAAGGAGCCTGAGCCATGCTGCATTCCCATGCCGAAATCCGCCGCCGCATCGATGCGCTCGGCCCATGGTTCCACAACATGGAACTTGCCGGCGTCGAAACCGCTCCCAACCATTTTCTGGGCAACTACCCGCTGATCAAATGGCGCAAATTTGCCAATGCCATTCCTGCTGATCTGACGGGCAAGGCGGTACTCGATATCGGCTGCAATGCAGGATTTTACTCCATCGAGATGAAGCGGCGAGGTGCTGACCGTGTCCTCGGCATCGATTTCGATGACGCCTATCTTGCCCAAGCTCGCTTTGCCGCCGAGGTTGCCGATTGCGAGATCGAATTCCAGAAGCTTTCGGTCTACGACGTCGGCTCGCTGCGCGAGACGTTCGATGTCGTGCTGTTCATGGGGGTGCTTTACCATTTGCGCCACCCCTTGCTCGCGCTCGACCTGATCCGCGAACATGTCGCCCGTGACCTGATGATCTTCCAGTCCATGCAGCGCGGCAGCGCGGATCTGCCCGAGTTGGAAGAAAACTATCATTTCTGGACGCATGACCTGTTCGACCAGCCGCAGTTTCCCAAGCTGCATTTCATCGAGCACCGCTATGCCGACGATCCCACCAACTGGTGGATTCCAAACCGCGCCTGCACCGAAGCGATGCTGCGCAGCGCCGGTTTCGAGATCGTTCTGCACCCCGAGCAGGAGGTCTATTTCTGCCGCGCAGCCGGGGACCCGGCCGGCGGCGGCGCCATCTACCCCTCGAAAGGACAGCTCCATGATTGAAGCCGCCATGATCTGGAACGAGCCCAACAACAAATCGCATTGGGACCCAGAGCTCGATCCCGATTGGAGCCGCTTTGCCAGGATGGCGATCTTGTCGGCTGACGCAATCGCGACGGAGAACCCGTCTTTGACGAAAGTACTCGGTGGCATCTCGCCGATAGATCCGGGCTTTATCACCCGCATGAAGGAATTCGGCGTGCTGGACCATGTCGATGCCGTCGCCGTGCACGGCTTTCCGCTCGACTGGAACCTGTGGCAGATCCACGAATGGCCACAGAAGATCGGCGAGATCGCGACCGTCACCAACCTACCCATCTGGGTCAGCGAAGTCGGCGTATCAACCTTCGGCGCGGAAGAAATCCAGGTTTGGGGGCTCAAGCGCACCGCTGAGTTGCTGATTGGCAACGCACCACGCATCCAGTGGTACAGCCTCTACGACCTTCCGCGCGAATGGGAAGCAACGACGCGGCATCGCGAGGCGGAGGGCTCTTCTTACTATCGACATTTCCACATGGGGCTGCTGCGCCAGGAGGGTACGCCAAAACCTGCGCTGGAGGAGTTCCTGCGCTACACGCCCGCAATGGGGCTGGTGCAGTGGTTTCATTTCGAGGACCCCCGGCTGGACGATGCCGTCGCCTGGATGAAGCGGCTGGGCGTCACCAATATGCGCACGGGGCTTTCCTGGGCAGACAGCTTCCGGCCGAACGCGCTGGACTGGTTTGACCGGCAGATGGAGGCACTCGCCGATTTCGACGTGACGGTCACCTTTTGCTTTACACCGCAGCATCGCGGAATGATGCCCCACCACACCAGCCCACCTCTGGTGCCGGAGGAGTTCGCGGAATTCTGCGCAACCATGATCCGCCGCTATGCGCCCGGCATGACGTCCGCTTCGCTCCCGACGCGGCGGGCCTCGGCAGCGTGAAAGTGTCATGCTGCCAATGCATCAGACGCCCGACACATTGGACGAATTAGCGGCATCATCGACAGGTGGTGCGGCATACGGGACCGAGGCGCAACCAGCCGCGGCGCTCACTGTCCTCAATGTCGCCTACCCTCTCGCACCCGTCGGACCCGATGCTGTCGGCGGTGCCGAACAGGTTCTGTCGATGCTCGATCGGGAGCTGGTTCGCGCCGGCCACCGCTCTATCGTCATTGGCTGCCGCGGCTCCAGCGCGAGCGGTACCCTTGTGGAAATACCGGCTGAAAACGGCGTGCTCGACGAGGCGGCGAAGAGCCGCGCGCAGCAGGCTCATCGCAAAGCGATCGCCGCTGCCCGCGCCCGATGGCCGATCGATGTGGTTCATCTGCACGGCATCGATTTTCATGCGTATTTGCCCGACGATGGTCCGACCCTGGTGAGCCTCCACCTGCCCTTGGACTGGTATCCGGCCGAGGCTCTGCGACCGACGCGCGACGACCTGTGGCTCCATGCGGTCTCGCCCACCCAGCAGCAAACGGCGCCACCAGGGGCCAGACTGGTGGCGCCGATTCCCAACGGCGTTGACATCGAAGCACTGAGCCTGGTGCAGCCGAAGCGAGACTTTGCCCTGGTTCTCAGCCGGGTCTGCCCGGAAAAGGGCATTCACCTGGCCCTGGACGCGGCCAAACAGGCGGGCGTGCCCCTGGTCATCGGCGGCAAGGTCTATCCCTACGAAACACATACGCGCTACTTTCGCGACGAGGTCCAATCCCGTCTTGATGCTCGCCGCCGCTTCCTGGGCCCGCTCGGTTTTAACGCCAAGAGGCGCTTTCTCAACGCAGCCCGCTGTCTGGTCATTCCAAGCCTCGCCGCCGAGACAAGCTCGCTTGTCGCCATGGAGGCCCTCGCCTGCGGTACCCCGGTGGTCGCATTCCCGAATGGTGCGCTTGCGGATGTCATCGAGCACGGCAGGACGGGCTTTCTCGTCAACACAGTCGACGAGATGGCCCAAGCCATTCTTGCGGCGCCCAGCCTGGACGCCGAGGCGTGCCGGGTGGAGGCGCGACGGCGGTTTTCGCTGGAACGGATGATCTCGTCGTATATGGCTGCCTATCAGGCGCTGGCACAACTTGGCACAGATTGCCGGCGCTTCGCAGCGGCACCGTGAGAAAAGCAGTGTTGCGCAGCGAAATCATCGATGACCCCGTAAAATTCGATGCCTTGACGCCGCACTGGTGGAAACTATGGGAGCAGAGCTCCTCTGCGACGCCGTTCCAATCCCCCGCTTGGCTGGTGCCATGGTGGCGCGCATTCGCACCCGGTGAACTGGCGACAGTCGCGGTCTGGCGTGGCGGCGATCTGGTCGGGCTGGCGCCACTCTATCTCGAGCATGGAACGGCCGGTTCGAAGCTGCTTCCGGTCGGCATTTCGCTCAGCGATTATCTGGACATCCTGGCTCTCCAGGATATCGAGGCGGCGGTTGTCGCCACCATTGCCGAAACGATCTGCTCGGTCGGGTGGTCACAATGGATCTTGTCTGATCTGCCGCAAAACAGTGCCGGTCTTACGATCGCGCATCCCGGTTTAACGGTCGAGAGGCCGGCAATTCATGCAGCCTGCCCCGTGCTTGCTGTTGCCGGCGACGAAACGTTGGCCGGCTGCGTTCCCGCTCGGCGTAGGCGCCAGTTGCGCCGGGCGCGTCAAGCGGCGTCCAGACGCGGCCGGCTCGCGTTGGCGTCAGCCCGGGGCGATCAGAACTTCCTGAACCAATTGATCCGCCTGCACCATGCACGCTGGGTTGGACATGGAGGTGGTGTATTGGCCGACCCCGCCGTGCAGCACTTCCATGGGCTTTCACTTCCCTTGCTCGATGCTCACGGTCTGGTCCGATGCTGGTTGCTCGCGATCGATGGCACGACTGTCGCCGCCTATTACGGATTTCACCACCGCGGCCGCGCCTATGCCTATCTCGGCGGCCTCGATCCTGCTTATGCCGAGGAGAGCCCAGGTGCGATCCTGATCGGCCACGCGATCGCGGAGTCGATCCGCGAGGATGCGCGCGAGTTCGACTTCCTGCGCGGCCAGGAAGCCTACAAATATGGCTGGGGCGCCGTCGACAGGTGGACGATGCGGAGGATCTGGACGCGGAGTTGATGTCATGAGTGTGCACGCGCAGCGCCGGACATCGGTCAGACGGGCGGTCGAAGGTTGTGTGGCCGATGGTGCCTGCGCCGAAGCTGTTCTCGTCAGGCTGGCGCTTCACCTGCCGCCCACAATTGAAGCGGCGGAATTGGCGGAGGTCGTGCTGAAAGTCCGTCCGGCGAATACCGGCGATGCTGAAAGACTGCGAAAGGTCGCTGGACTGCTGCGCCACAAACCGGGCGTCCTTGCCACTTTGCGAGCGACAGGCGGCGCCGTTCGGCATGAACGCGGTAACGGCGAGACGGATATCGCCGTGGTCAGGAGGCTGGCCTCGAGTTTTGATGCCGCGGCAGCAATTTCGGCCGCGGCAAGTGTCCAGTTAGGATCCCTTGGCGATGACGAGCGGCTGACAGCCATGACCGACGAAATCGTTGAATGGCTCGAGGCGCGAGAATTCACCGGAATTCAACGAGACATTCTCGACATCGGTTGCGGCATCGGACGTTTCGAGCGCGCGCTGTTCAATTCCTTCAAGCGGATGGTCGGCATCGACATATCCTCGCGGATGATCTCTATCGCCTCCGAGCAATGCGCAGCGCTCGGCAATGTCGAACTGCGCCAAACCTCCGGTCTCGATCTGGCCGACTTCGACGACGACAGTTTCGATTGCGTGTTGGCGGTCGACAGCTTTCCCTACCTGGTCCTGGCCGGCATGGCTGAGCGGCTTTTCGATGAAATTGCGCGCGTTCTCAAACGGCCGGGCCGGCTCGCATTGCTGAACTATTCTTATCGCGGATCGCTTTCTTTGGACCGGGCCGACATCGGCCGTCTTGCGCAAACTCACCAATTGCGGGTCGTCATCGACGGCGAGAAGCCGTTTCGGTCATGGGATGGCGACGCCTTCCTGCTTGCTGGGTGAGACGGAACATTACAGCGCGATGCCGGTTCGGCGTCGGCACCGATCGGTGTCCTGGATTCGAAGGAGGAGATCATGGCATCCGGCAGCAAAAAGCATTTCGGACAAGGCAGCCAAGGCAAAGGTGCCGGCGCCGGCGCAATGACCACCTTGGACAAGGACAAGATCGAGGAAAACGCGGTTTTGTCCAACCGCGACAGGAGCAACATGGCCGAGAGCGCGGGCTGGACGGCAATCGAATCAAGTCCGATCAATTTCAGGATCACGCCGCAAACCGGTTGCTGAAGGACTGACGCCACCGCGCCGCGTCTTGCCGCGGCACGGAGGAAAACTGTGCAAGGGCCGCCGGTGAGCCTCTCGGCGGTCGACAACGCCCTGTAGTGCCGAGCGCTCATCATCAGACTTGGATCTAGGGATGCTATCAAGAGAACGTGATGTCTCATTCGAGCGACGATACCACGGATCTGCTTGTCGAGATGGCAGTGGATCAGGAGATTGCTTCCCTCCTGGCCGCCATAGAGCAGGAAGAGATACCAGACCGCCTCTCCAAGCTGGCGATCGAATTGCAAAACGCTCTCGTCGAGAAGCGTCGGCGAGACGTGAAGAGCTGACTATCTGCGGTTGTCGACCTCTATATCGAGCTGACCATCCGACAGCTGATTTCGTCTCTCTATCAATGTCTGCAGAGAGCTCTCCCCGAGTAGCTCAAGGATGTTGGCGCGGGCACGGTTCAGCCGGCTCTTGACCGTCCCTACCGCGCAGCCGCAGATTTCGGCGGTTTCCTCGTAGCCCACTCCTAAAACGCCGATCAGCATCAGCACCTCGCGCTGATGTTCGGGCAGCTTTTGGATGGCGCCGTGAACTTCCTTGCTCTGAACGGTCCATTCCTGGGTAGCTTCCGAAATCGGTCTCGAAGACGCGCAGTCGAGAAGGCCTGGCGCTTCCCGTGCAGCGATCTTGATCCGGGTGTAGTAGGTGTTGCGCATGATGGTGAAGAGCCACGACTTCATGCGTGTACCGGGTTCGAACTTGTCGATGTTGGCGAGCCCTTTGGTCAACGTTTCCTGCACCAGATCGTCGGCATCGTCTGGAACGCGGCAGAAGGTGCGCGCGAAAGCCCGCAGGGCAGGTATCAGATCAACGATGGAAACGTCATTGGTTTGTTGGTCGGCCAAGAGATAGCCTCCGGATGACAATGGTCCCGCTCCCAGAAGAAAGAGTGAATGAACGAAGCCAGAGCTAAATGCATGGAAGTTTGGTTCGTTCCCGCCGTTGGAAACAACTCTTCGAAAATTCCACCGGGCGCGAACACGCCGACTACGGTCTTCCCCCAAACACGCCCACTTCAAAGGAACGAAACACCATGCCGAGCTTCATTCCCGGGAACCTCGCCGGTGCGTTTGGCTGTGCAGGGCATGGACCGAGTCGTGCGGCTGGTAACGCGCAAACCACTGCCTGACAAACCTATTGGCGAACCACGTGGCGAACTCGGCTACCATCGATACATAGCGATAATGGCTGGCCCGGAGGACATGTTAAAGTCGTTGATTTTATCGATTTGTTGGCGCGGGTGAAATCCAGCAATCGGTCGAAGTTGCCGGGCAGTCGGCCAACGAACATGCTCGTCCAGCACTTGCTCTATTCTGCCCTCCGATCAGGCTAAGCCGGTGAAATACCGGGTTGATTCACCCTTGACGGCGTCGCCGAACGGCGTGCTGTGGCGTACAATCTGCAGCTGCTCTCCGAAGCTGGCTGTTGCGGTGCTGTGCAACTCGCTTTGGCGAAAATCACGGATGACGATCAGCGCTTGAGTGAGCGCCCGAACCGGTCTTCGATCCGCGACTGCAGGAACTCGAGCCCCATCGAGAGCAGCCAATAGATCATCGAGGCGGTGATGAGCATCTCGATGTGGCGGAACTCGGTCTGGCCCTGCGTGCGTGCGAGATACATGATCTCCCAGACCCCGACCACCGAGACCAGCGAAGAATCCTTCAGCATCGCAATGAACTGGTTGCCGGTCGGCGGCACGATGACCCGCATCGCCTGCGGCAGGATGACCAGGAACATCGTCTGGTTAGCGCTAAGGCCGAGTGCCGTAGCACCCTCGGTCTGGCCGCGCGAGATGCTTTCGATGCCGGCCCGGAAGATCTCGGTCATGTACGCGCCGTAGCAGAGCGACAGCGCCATGATACCGGCCGGCACGGCGCCGATCACGTAGCCAATCTGCGGCAGGCCGAGATAGATGATGTAGATCTGCATCAGCAACGGCAAGCCACGAAACAAAGAGGTATAGAAGGTCGCCAAGCCATAGACCACGCCGTTGCGGGAAAGTTTGGCGATGGCGCCAACGAATGCGATGAGGGTGGCGATGGCGATCGAAATGGCCGAAATGTAGAGGGTCGTCACCACACCCTTCGAGACGAGGAAGCCGATCTTCTTGGCGATGAACGCGAAGGACAGGTCGAAGGAATAGAAAAACAACATTAGCAGCACGAACAGCTCTATCCAAACTGCCACAATCTGCTGTTTGCGGCTGAGATACCGCAGCGCGTTCCAGTTCGCCACCAAGATCAATGCGATCAGCACCGCCGAGACCGCCCGCCCGACGTCCGGGTTGGCGGCGAGCCACTCGACGGACCACGGAACGAGCTTGCCGAGCCAACTGGCTTTGATGCCGAGCCCATACAGGCCGGCGGCGATGGCGGCGAGCACGAAGAACACGGCAACGCGGCGCGCCGCGTCCGGGTGGTTGAGCAATAGTCGGCCGATCACGTCTTCGATCTCCCTGCGGTCAGCGGGCCCGCTCGCGCCACCAATCCTGCGCCTGCAGCTTCCAGTAGGTGAGTTGCGCAACCGCAAGTCCAGCCGGGCCGCCCGCCCAGGCAAGGCCGAAGGGTGTGAACAGCCGGTAGCGGTCCGATTGTCCCAGTATGGCTTCGGCGATCAACTTGCCGGCGATCGCGGTGGTGTTGATGCCATGGCCACCAAAAGCCGTGAGGTACCAGACGCCCGGCTGCAACGGGCCTATTTGGGGCATCATGTGCCGGGCATAAGACATGAGCCCGGACCAGGCGAGTTCGGTATTGAGGTGTTCGAGCTGCGGATAAGTGGTGACCATCTCACGGCGCAATTGCCTCCCCAACACGCCCGATGAGGCTGCCCGGGTGGTGATGCGCCCTCCCCAGAGCAGCCGCCTGCCGTCTTCGACAACACGGTAATAATCGCCTGCGCGACGGTTATCGCCGACGGCGTCGGTCGTCGTAATCGCCTTGGCGATGAGGTCAGGCGCCTCCTCGCTCACCATAACGTAAGTGGCGATCGGCAGGAATGCCCGCTGCAGCCGACTGACCAGTGGCCCCGTATATCCGCCGGTGGCAACTACGGCCTGGCGGGCGCGCACTTCGCCGCTGTCGGTACGCAAGATCTTTTCGGCGCCGTCAAGGTTGGCTTCAACGGCAGCCGTTCTCTCGTATATCCTGCCGCCCAGCCGCTCGATCTCGCCAGCAACGGCGCGCAGATAGTTAAGCGGATGCATGTGGAAGGCGCTGGGATCGCGCAGGCCTTGGTGGTAGCGATCCGAATGCAGCACCGCTCGCACCTGGTCGCGATCGAGATAGTCGAGCCGATAGTCGAAATCCCGCGCCAGTTGCTCGGCATATGCCTTGAGCGCGGCGCCACCATCGTGGCGAAGCACGCTCAATATACCGGAGCGCGGCTCTGCCGCCTTGATGTCGAGATCGCGGATCGTCTGCCGCACGAAGTCGACGCCTTCGATGGACAGGCGGTGCAGTTTTTGTGCCGCGTCGACGCCGGCCATCGCGGCGATGTTGTCGGTGCCGGTGGCGAAACCGGGATTGACGAAGCCGCCATTGCGACCGGAAGCGCCGAATCCTATCCGCTGCGCCTCAAGCACGACGACCTGCTGGCCGGCGCGAGCCAGCTGCAACGCCGTCGTCAGGCCGGCCAGTCCGCCGCCGACAACGACTGTCTCGCACTCGGAAACGCCGCTCAGCGGCGGCCTGATGGTGTTGTCGGCAAGCGTGCGTCGGTAATAGGTGTCAGGACATGTCATGATCAATATGATGAGGTGGCGGCACTAGAGCATTTTGCAGGCAGGCGGAGCCGCCCGGTGTCGTGGAAATGCGGCTGAAACAAAACAGATGGAGCGGGATGTTCAATTGAATGCACCCCGCTCAAGCTTTATCCACGATGCCTCTCAGTCAGAGCTGTAATCCTTGCCGTACCACTTGGTGGTCAGTTTCGCGAGGGTACCGTCCTTCTTCATCTCGTCGAGAATGCCGCCGATCTTGGCATTCCACTCGGCATCACCTTTTTCCGCGATCACCACCAGTGGCTCACGGAAGGCATAGCCGCCTTCCAGGACACGCAACGGGTAGCCGTTCTTTATCGCGTTCTGAGCCGTCTGTTCTGGTGCGATGACCGCGTTGAGGCGCACACCGTCGCCGAGCCTCAAATCGTCGAACGGCAGCATTGAGTCAGCGAAAGTCCTGATCTCACCGGGCTCCAGCTTGTATTCGATGGGCGGCAGGCCGGGAGCATCGATCTCGAGTTGTCTACGGATGAAATCCTCCGACGTGGTGGCGGTCTCGACGCCGATGATCTTGCCGTTCAGGTCGGCGACCGATTTGGCCGGGCTGTCCTTGTGAACCACGTAAACGTAGGGGCTATAATAATAGATGCCTTCGAAATCGATCACCTTGGCCCGCGCTTTGGTCGGCGTCACCGAGCCGACACCCAGATCGTAACGTCCCTGCCAATGGCCGCCCGTCATCGTCGCCCAGTCCGGCGTATCGAAACTGACCTCGACACCGAGGCGCCTTGCGATCTCTTTCGAGACGTCTATGTCGAAGCCGACCAACTGATTGCTGTCGTCCAGGAAACTCTGCGGCGGCCAACCGCTGTTTGTGGCGACCACCATTGCCTTCTTCGAGGTAACCCGGTTGATGGTTTCACCCGCCGACGCCGCAGACGCGAACGCGAACGCGAGCGTGGTAGTGGCCAAGGCCAGCCACGCGATCAATTTCCTCACTTGAACCTCCCTCTTCATCGTCATTCAGACATATGCTTCCCAGAGCGCGCTCCCGTAGAGAAACAGTAATTGAGAGCGCGGCATGAGATCGATCTCATATCAGCACACATATCGACGAGGGGATCAAGTCCTTTTTCAAGTAGCCAGTTGTCCTCCGGGGGCGCAAAGCATCGGCACCCGCACGGTGCGGCGGAACCCGCGTTTGATGTGACGCGCGTGACTTTCAAGACAGAGGAAACGAAGATCTACTTCAACCTATCACATCATTGCCAGACGGGCGGCACAGGATGGCTTGCTGTCTACGAGTTTCCGATGTTCCGGTTAAGCATGGGTGCGCGGCACACCGGCAGCAGCACCAGCAGGATGATGGCGGAGTCGACCCAGAGGACCCTGTTCACGCCCATCGTGTCGACGATCTGACTGGTCGCTAGGGTACCCACGGAGATGGCAAGATTGAAAGTGAAGCAGTAGATGGCCGTCGCGGTCTCCGCGCTTTCTGGTGCTGCACTCAGCACCCACGTCTGCAGCGTGATGGGCGCCGCGCCATACGCGAAGCCCCACACCAGCAGCAGGATGGTTCCTGTGAGCGGCGTGACCCCGAGTAACGGGAAGAGAGCCAGCGTGGCGCCGAGCCCAATGACGACGCAGGCCAATGTGCGACCGACGGATTTGGCGGCCCAGACGCCTGCGACGGCGTTGCCAATCATTCCGAGAATGCCATACCCCAACAGTAGCCAGCCTATGCTCCCTGCAGTGACGCCCGAGACCTCCAGCAACACCGGGCTCACGAAGGTGTAGGCACCGTAGTGAGCAGCCACCAGCAGTGCCGTCGCAACCACGCCCGCCAGAAGGGCGGGATTGCGCAATTGCGCACGCAGGGCTTTCACCTCCACAGGCTCCGCCGCCTCCAGCTTCGGAAGCACAAGCAGGGCGGCGAGCATTATGGCAAAGCTCAGGCCGGCGAGAGACCAGAACGCGCCGCGCCAGCCGACTAGATCACCGATGATCGTGCCGGCCGGCACGCCCAGCACCGCAGCGGCACTTACACCGCCGAAGACAATAGTCATGGCGCGCGGCACGGACGGTCCAGGAACAAGGCGTACTGCGATGCTCCCGGCTATCGCCCAAAAGCCACCGATGGTGATCCCGACGAGCAGCCTGGACGCGAGCAGCACGGGAAAGTTCGTTGCGAGCGCTGAAATCACGCTCGCCGCAGCCATTACCGCGAGCAGGCCCGCGATCAGAATACGCCGGTCGAGCCTCCCCACTGCCAACGGCAAGCCGATAGAAGCGAACGCCGCAATTACGCCGGGTACGGTCACCGTGAGACCGCCACTCCCAATAGAGACATTCAACTCGGAAGAAATTGCCGGAATCAGCCCCACAGGGAGTTGCTCCGCAGTGATCATCGAAAAAATACCCAGCGATACAGTGAGCACGGAGAGCCACATGCGAACAGTGGCTCCCTGTTTCTCCCGAAGGGCTGCTTTGATCAGAGACATGATCACCTCCAGCCCGCGAGAAGGCACTCGACGCCAACGTTTCGGGCAAACGTTAGAGAGACGGATCGGGCAATTGATCCCGGCCTGGCTTCAGATAATCTGTCCGCTGCGGATTGATAATCGGGGAAAATATGGATGGTGAATTCACGAAACGTGAATGAAAGAGGTGATTGCAGTTGGACCGGCTGACCAGCATGACCGTGTTTGCCAACGTCGTCGGTGAAGGCAGCTTCGCTGGAGCGGCCAAGCGGATGCGACTATCGCCAGCGGCCGTGAGCAAGCATGTCCAAATGCTGGAAGAGTGGCTTGGCGCACGCCTTCTCAACCGGACGACCCGGCGCATCAGCCTGACAGAGCTCGGCGCCTCCGTCTACGAGCGCAGCCTGCGCATAATCGAGGATGTCGAGGAAGTTCGTACGAGCGCGGCCGAGAGCAAGACACGTCCGACCGGCTCACTGCGTGTCAGCGCGCCGATCTCCTTCGGCGCGACGCACCTTGGGAGAGTCGTTGCAGAATATCTCGCGGTCTACCCGGAGGTGTCGGTTGAGTTGGTGTTGGACGACCGTGTGGTTGACATCGTGGAAGAGGGCCTCGATGTCGCGGTACGCATCGCTCCACTCACGGTTTCCAATCTGGTTGCTCGCCGAATCGCGCCGTCACGCGAGGTGGTCTGCGCTTCGCGCGATTATCTGGACAGACGCGGGCGTCCCACAAAGCCGTCGGATCTCCACGACCATGATTGTCTGGACTACGCGTTGCGCGCCAGCCGCGGAAAATGGCGGTTCGACGGACCAAAGGGGGAAGTGGCGGTAAAAATCACTGCACGGATGACGGCAACGAACGGGCAGCTCCTGCGCGATGCGGCGCTGGGTGGAGCAGGCATAGTACTTTGCCCCACTTTCCTTGTTGGAGAAGCCATTCGTTCGGGCCAGCTGGAGACAGTGATGCCCCAGTTCAAGCCGGTAAGCCGGTCGATCTACGCGATGTACCCGTCAAGAAGGCATCTTTCCGCCAAAGTTCAATGCTTCGTGACGCTTCTCGCCGCCCACTTTGGTGAGAACCCACCTTGGGACAACTTTGGACCATGACGACTGGAATGTTGAGCCCAGAGGCCGCGCGCACTTGCACGGCCTTACTGTGCATGGGACCAGCACCCAGGGCCAAGGGCCGGTGCATATCGAGCCGTCCAGCACCTTTTCGAGACTGAAGCATCCGCTATTTGCCGACGGTCAGTCGCTGAGGCTCAATCCACCGCCCATCCTAAGCGCCGCCACAGCGCGAGTTGTAGCATCTGCGGTGTCTCTGGTTCTCTGCGGCCACCGGCGGAACGGGTTGTAAGCAGGCGCGTTCCTCCAGCGTCAAGCTTGGAGAACATACATGGATGACGAGCTGCGCCTGAAGTTACAAGAGCTGAGCCAAAGCATGCAAACGCGAGCGGCCGAACTTTCGACGCTCGGCGGCAGCGCAGACATAAGTACGGTGATGTCGGGGATCGCCGTCGCTCTGGAGGCTCTACTGGTGATTGCCGAAGAGATGAAAACGCCACGTTCCGGCCCTTCGGTCCTGCCCGACGCTACATGAACATCTCCGATCGTTTGGGAGAGGCTCCAGAGCGAGAGCGCCTACCGCTCACCAGCAAATCGCTCGCCGAGGAACTGGCTTTAATCCACATTCTGGGTTGGAGAGTGGAGAGCGCAATCTACTCGGTGGAGTACTCCAGGTGGGGTGAGCGTCGGCAGAAATGGATTTTGCACTCGACGATGCCTTTTGGGTAATCGAGGACGGCCTTAGGACGGAGGACCACGATGGCTTGGATGGCCGCAATTTGCCCGATTACAGATGAGCAGGCGCTCGTTAATTCGGAGACAGTTGGTGACATCCGGGAGTTTCGCTGTCCGAGTTGCGGCGACTTCAAAATCACGAACTCGGCCACCGCGATGTTCAAAGGCCTATCGGCAGAACAGAAGTTGGAGCGCTTCGAATACGCTAGAGCAATCGCGGGCGACAACGCGATCACAGTGACGACGGAACATGGATCTATCGATACCGAAGATCAATAGAATACCCGCCCGATAAGCCGGTTCCCAGCGCATCTCCTCACTTGCTGCCCTGAGACCATTTGACTGCCGGTCCAGGTAGTGGGCAGTTTGAAGGTAGAAGCTCACGTCAACATGGCCAGACCATTTTTACACTGCCGATCTGCGAGGCCAGCAACGCCTCTCGTGAGGGGCAAGGCATTGGGCATCGAACGTCTCGGACCGGTCGGCGGCGTAAGGCTGGTTGCCTATGATCCTCCTACCGGCGAATGGAACCAGATCTGCCACAGCGCGTCATAGAAGCAGATCAGGTGCGATTTAACGCAAGGAGTGACATCGATGATCAGGCTCCTTCTCCTCCTCGCCATTGCATTCGCCTTCGCATGCGGCGGGACGGAGGCGGCCAAGCTGGATCTAGCCGCGGTAAATCAGGCGCAATTCTCCGCCGGCGACCCGGAAGGGCTCGATCCTGCCGTGCTGAAGGCGCAAATTTTTTTGGATCGTGCGCGCTTCTCACCGGGGCTTATCGACGGCCGCCTTGGAGAGAACTTCGCCAAGGCGGTCAAGGCCTTCCAGGCGTCGAACGGACTGGCGCCAGATGGCAAGCTCACCCAGGCGACTTGGGACAAGCTGATGGCAACCTCCACCAGCCCAGCTCTGGTCACCTATGAACTGAACCGCAAAGATGTACGCGGCCCCTTCACCAAACGCATTCCGGGGCGCATGGAGAGGATGGCTCGCCTGAGAAGGCTTGGCTATCACGACTCGATCGAGAAGCTGGCGGAGCGCTTCCATGTGAGCGAACCATTGCTCAGGAGGCTAAACCCAGGCACCGGATTCAGGAAAGCTGGAACCACGCTGCTGGTACCAGATGTTGGCCGGGGTGAACCTCCCGCCACCATTGCCGGCGTGGAAGTCGACAAAGGCGCTCATCAGGTGCGCGTGCTCGACCCCTCCAATAAAGCGCTTGCCGTCTACCCTGCGTCGATCGGGAGCGACGAGAAGCCGGCACCAAGTGGGCAGGCAGAGATCCAAAGGGTGGTGCACAACCCGACCTATCACTACGATCCCGATTTTGCATTCAAGGGAGTCAAAACCAAGCGGCCCTTCACCATTGCTGCCGGCCCTAACAATCCCGTGGGATCAATCTGGATCGACCTCTCCATCGAAAGCTACGGCATTCACGGCACGCCCGAACCCGGCAAGATCGGGAAGACCTTCTCTCACGGCTGCATTAGGCTAACGAACTGGGATGCCGAGGACCTCGCCTCAATGGTGCACAAACATATGAAGGTGACTTTCAAGGACGAGTGACGCAAGCCGTCGCATCCCTCGATGGTCGCCGAAACGAGATGTCCGTCTGTGCCCGTGACAATCGCATCTTGCGATCCGCTGGATCCGATCAGCGGATGCTCCGGGTTCGGGGTGTCAGGTCAAGCGGCGCCATTTGCACGGATGGCGGCGAACCAACCACCATGGCGGGGGCGCCAGATTGCTCACCACGTTGGCTCTCTACTTCGCGGCTCATACCTTGTTGAGCAGCTTGCATCTCCGGAACGGTGAAAACCGGCACCTCGCCCTTGAAACCCTGGAGCTCAAAGGCGCCCGCCTGGACGACCGGCATCGATGCTCCTGCCGCAAAGCCGGGTCCAAGCACCAGGGGGATGCCCAGCTTCTTGGTCGTCGATTCGAGCCGTGCCGCGCGGTTCACGGGGGAGCCGATCGCGGTGTAATCGAAGCGCCGTTCGGAACCGAAATTGCCTACCGAGCAGATGCCGGTCTCGATGGCGACGCCGATTTCGATGGAGCGATGGCCATCCGCGGTGAAGGCGGCGTCTTCGCGCCTCACCCGCTCGATAAGGGCCAGGCCCGCGTCGAGCGCACGCTCACGATGATCGGGTTGATCTAGCGGTGCGTTCCAGAAGGCCAGCACCGCATCGCCCATGAACTTGTCGATGGTGCCGTCGCGCTTGAGGATCTCATCGGTCGCAATGCCGAGGAAATGGTTGACCACCTTGGCGATCTCTTGGGTGTCGAGCTGTTCGCTCATGGTCGTGAAGCCACGTATGTCGCTGATCAAAATGGTGATCTCGCGCTTCTCGCCGGACAGGATTGCCTCGGTGTCCGAGCTTGCGAGGCGCTGCACCACGGAGGGCGACAGATATTGGGAGAACTGTCGCGTCAGGGTGGACCGGCGCTGCTCGCTGCGCCTGTAGAGGACATAGCCTTCGAAGCCCGCAACCATGATGGTTGCAAGCGCCGGCTGCAGCGGGTCATAGAGTGCACCCTGCAGGCTGTACTCGAGAGCGCCGAACACGAACGGCGTGACGGCCAGCAGCGCCAGGGAGAGGGCGCCAAGCACGACACGCCCGGCGAGCACTCCGGAAACCCCGATGAAAACGACGGCACTGAGGAGAAACCAGAGCCGCTCGAGCATACGCGCGTGCGCTGGCTCTGCCAGGAAGCGCCCGGCAAGCATCTGGCCGATCGCATCGGCGTGGATCTCCGCTCCTGGTCGCGCTGGACTCGTCGGCGTGGGCAGGTACTGCGTCAGGCCCACAGCCGACAGGTCGACAATGGCGATGGCGTCCCGCAGCCGCGGATCGCCATGGCCCGAAAGGATAGTGCTGGCAGACAGGCGAGGCGTGTCCGTGGCGGTTTCCCAGAGGCGGATGCTCCCCTCCGGCTCGAGCGGCACAATGGCGCCTGCCATCCTGAGTGCGTCGAACCCGGCTGCATTCATCCGGGCTGTGTAACCGTCCTGTCCAGCGTAAAGGCGCAGGAGCTCGAGTGCGAAAGACGGCCACAGCTGCGCGCGTTGAGGGGTATTGCGAAGCCAGAGCAGCGGCACATGGCGCAGTACGCCGTCGGGATCGGGCAAGGTGCGAATCACGCCGAGGCCTGCGGCAACGTTCGAGAATTCGGCAAGCGAGCCGGTAAGACCGGTGAAGCCGGGAAGTGTATCGGGTACTTGCCCGACGATCGACCAGCCGGCTTTGGGTTCTGCTTCTGAAACCGTCGCTTCATTGCCCAGGCTGACGGCAAGCGCCGTTCGATTTTTGGACAGCGCCGCTGCCAGGCGCTTGTCTCCGGCCATGCCCTCAGGCGAGGTGTCAGCCTCGGGGAGTACCAGCGCAAGCCCGACCACCGCCGCGCCAGATTGCGTGATGCCATCGACCAGATCGGCCAGGAGGCCACGGTTCCAGGGCCATCGCCCATGTGCCTTGAGGCTGGCGTCGTCTATCGAGACGATCACGACAGGATTGCTCGTCGCCTGACGTGGGGCGAGAAACTGATAGAAGTCGTACGTCCGCTCACGCAGGCGCGACAACGGCCCGTCAAAAGCCAAATGGCAAGCGAGCAGCAGGAGCACGACCACAAGGCCGGATATTTTGCGTCTGCCGGCTTGCCGCCAATCAGCCCAGCGCCTACCGACCGAGTGGCTCATCTCGTGCAGCCAGGCCTAATCGCAGTTGTAGTAGTAGCAGCAACCCTCACCCTCACACTCGCCCCGCCGCCCCCCGCTGCCCGCAGGTGGCGTTGGGCTGTCAGGGAATTCCATGACCACTCCTGGCAGTGCGCCGTCCCTGGACCCGCAGACTTTGAGCGAGGAGCCTAGAGCCGACGCACAAATTGCGCTTACGTCCAACCCAGGACCCGGTGCGCCCGGCAGGCCGGTTCCCGCTATCCGGTCGATACTGTCCAAGATCGGGAAGGCGTCGATGCCGCCGTAGCCGGCCAGAAGCTTGCCATCGTCCGACGTGCAGGCGTAGCCCGGGTTCGTGATGACCAGCCGTTTGCCATTGATCGTGCAGGTCATGCGGCCGGCGCGCAATATGCCGACGGTCTGGCCGGCTGCCACCAGCACTTCGATGATGCCGCCTCTCGCTCCGAGCACCATGTGCGGCGTCGCAACCTGCATGACGCCCCCTTTCGAAACCTGGCCGCCATAAAAACGGGCCAGGCCGCTGTTCATCCCGATGTCGATCTTTCCCGACCCGGAGCCCGGATTGTAGACGAACTCATCGATCGTCAGGCTGGTGTTTGGACCAATTTTGGCGCTCGATTCATCCCGGAACACCAGCATTCCGAGACCGGTGGGATTGCTGCGCAACTGGTCGCCGAGTTCGACGCCGGCGCCAACGTTCATCGTCCCGCCGTTATTGCGGACGATGATGGTCTGGTAGGCCGTCATCGACCCGACCGTCTCAGCAGCGGATGGTGCCGCGAAGGCGAGGCAGGCGATAAAAATGACGATCTGATGATACCTCATCGCGGCCTCTTTCAATTGAGCGTCAACGTATAGCTCATGAGCATTTCGAGCGATTTTCGGTCGCGGTTGGCGAGGGCGAAGTTGGTTTTGCGGTAGGCGAGATCGACGCTGATCTTCTGCGCTTCCGTCAGCTGAAAATCGCTTTCCGAGGCAATGCGCCAGAAGTCGCTCTTGATATTTGTGCCGATGCCGACGGACAGATCGGGAGTGTCGCTGTGGCCGGCCGATAAGGCGATCTGGTGCGACCATGCGAAAAAATCCGGTACGTTCATCAACAGGCCGCCATAGCGGACCTCGCCCGTATAGCTGCGGCTGATTTCGCCCGATCCGGAAGCGAAGTCATTCGAGCCGACAAAGCGCAAGCCGAGCGCCTGGCCATTGCGGAAGCGGTAGCTGCCGCCTGCTTCATAGAAGACCCTGCTATCGGCGAAAATGCCTTGCGAGGCGCTTAGATCGATGTAGCCGCCACCGGCGAAGAGCGTCGTCTCGACGGTCGGGCGAACGACGAAACGTCCACTGAGGCCGATGCCGGTTTCGTAAATGTCGCTGTCGAAACGATCCGTAACGGTAAACGCGGAAAGCAGCAGGCGCAGCGAATCGATCCCGCTGTTGGGCAGTCCCTTGTCCCAGGTAATCGCTGCGTTGCCGTGGATAAAAGTCTTCTCGCCACCCGGAACCGACAGGTCTTCCGTGAAAAGACGCTCAGTCGCGGTCAACGACCCCGAAAGAACGAGCGCGTCGGCACTTGGCGTGCCGAGGTCCCACCGCACAAAACCTTCCGCCTGCCCGTAAGGCGAGACGAAGCTGTCGTCGTCCTGCGCCCCGCCTGGCTCAAAATCGGTGAATGCGCTGAATACGCCGCCGGTCAGGGCGAGTTCCCAGGTGACGCCACGCAACGCGCGCTCGATGCGGGCGAGCAGGCGAACAGCTTCCTGTTGCTCACTTGCGGTCAGACCTCCGACTTCGATGCCGTACTGCACCTGCCGCCGGGCCAATTCATAGGACCCGACATGATAATATAACCGGCTGGCCGCAAGCCGGGCGCGCGCATCGCGCGGGTATTGGATCAGATACTGCTCGATCGAGGAGATCGCCTGATCGTATTGCCCAGCGTTGACCGCAACCGTGACGAATTGGGCGAGCGTTCCATTGTCGGCCGGACTGGCGATGCGGGCCGCAAACGCATCGTCATAGGCCCCAAAAAGACCTTGTGCGCCGGCCGGCAACACGCCGGCACAAAGCAGCGCTGCGGCGAAGCCGAAGATCGTTCGAAACGAAGATTGCATGCCGAGAACCCACCCCAAACCCGACTAGTGCGAGGGATTTAGCACGACTGCAAGAAAAAGGCGACTGAACGGTCGCCGGACTTATGCGAGTCCTCAGCAGCTGTTGCAGCTGCGCAACAAGATATCGGGTTTATTCCTATTTCGGCTGCGCTGATTGTCAAAAACTCTTCTCAACATTGCTGCACGTGATTGAAGTATTTGGCCCAAGGCTTAACAAAATCAAATCTCATCAGTAGTGGATCGCACAGCCGACAAGATTAATATTGGGTGGGCGATCCTGCGTATCTGGTCACCAGGCTTCAAGGTCACCCACGGCTTCTCCAAAGGCCTTCCGTCGCGTTTCGCAAGGGACGGAGAGCTGCCGGAGGTGCTTCTCACGAGGCGTGTGCGATTCGGCCCGGGTCTTGCAATTTCTTTGAACGCGAGGTCAGCTCATTGCCTCAACGCCCAGGGACGCGTCACCGCACGCAGCTTGCTACAGCACGAGCATGGTGGCCAGCCCCAGCATCAGGCCCATGCCTACAATATCGGTCACGGTGGTGAGGAAGATCGCCGAGGCGACCGCCGGATCGGCGCCTACCCGGCGCAGGCCCAACGGGATCAGCACGCCGGAGATGCCGGACATGAGGCACGATCCGGACATGGCAAGCAGGATCACAAGTGCCAGCATCGGCGCTTGCGCCGCCGACGCCGGTTGCCTCGAGGCATAGAACCACATCGCCGCAGCCGCAACAACGCCGACGAGCACGCCGTTGGCGGCCGCGAGCGCGCCCTCTCTCATCACCAAGTGCAGCTTCGGTCGTTTGTCCACATCCCCCAGGGCAAGGCCACGCAGCGTCATAGCCAGTGCCTGGCAGCCGGTGTTTCCGCTCTGCCCGGCCAAGACCGGGAGAAACGCCGCCAGAGCAACGATCTTCTCGATCGTGCCTGTGAACGAACTGACCACGAATGCGGCCATGAAGGCCGTCAGGAGATTCAACTGCAGCCACGGATGACGCTTCAGGAAGGCTGAAAACAGCGGCGTAAAAGAGCGCTCCTCCTTCTGGAGGCCTACCATCTGGCCAGACTGGGCGGAAATCTCGATGATTTGCTGCTCGAACAATCGCCAGCCGCGAACCTGCCCGAGCAGCCGGTTCTCCGCATCCACCACCGGATAGACAGGATAGTGACGCCGTACCGCCGCCTTGCATGCGTTACTCAAAGAGAGACCGACATCAAGAGCGAACGGCCTGGGCAGCATGATGTGATCGACAATCGCGTCGGGTTCGCTCAGCATCAGATCGCGCAGGACCGCTAGGCCAACCAGTCTATTGCCCTCGTCCGTGACGTAGAGATAAGTGAGCTCGGTCGGCACCTGGGCGCCTCTGACAGCTTCCACCGCGGCAGCAACCGTCGTCCCGACAGGAACGCTGGCGGGGATCGGGTCCATCACGTCGACGAGCGACTCGGGGATCGCGAAACCCATCTCACCGTCATGAGAGCTGATGGGCCGCATATGCAGTGGCAAATGCTCGGCCACCTTACGGGCGTGCCCGTCCGGCAACAGCTTTAGTGTGTCGCGGATGAACTCGGGAGACTCTCTAGCGAGCAATTCAGCTGCGTCATCAGGTGCTCGAGCACGCAGCGTGCGCACCAACTTCTGAACGCCGGTCTCTTCGTTCATTTGCTATGGCCCCCCAATTGGAAAGTGAAAAAGTTGTGAAGTATCGGATCGCACCGGGGCGGAAATACGACAGCTTCTTCCGGCCCCAGCAGTCCGCTTTGTGGTTGTCGCAAGCGCCGCCTGCACACTCCTAGCTTGAGAAGGCAAAGCAGACGTCTACATTTTGGGCGTGCCTTCGGTCAGGTCAGCATGGGAGTGTCCGCGCTACTTCCCTCGCTTTTCAATCTTTAGATTTGGGAGGTCGGGTCGCTTGGATACCACACCGGCCTCCTTCAAGGCTGTGTATCCAACCTTTTTGAGGAGCTTCTCTGTTTTGGCGCGCTCCTTGTCCAGAGCGGTATCACCTTTGACCTTGGGCATCCGTCCTCCATTTGGTCGTTGTCGTTCGCCGGTAAATGAGATTGCCGGAAATGTCCCGCAGTGTCGTGCTTTGACCCGCGGTCGAGGACTGAATTGAGGCGCTTTGCCGCCCGGCAGCCTTTGGGCGGGAAGCGGACGGGCGGGCTATTCCTGCTGGAATTGACAGGGCCAATCTTCTGGCCTCGTCATGCCAGAAGGCAACTCGGTCCGGGCGTCTCCACAAGCCATGTTGAGCTGCCACTGGGACAGACCCGCCGAATTGGATAGATCGAGGCCCTCGATACGGGTCAGAAAGAAAAAAGCGCCGTCAAAGTCTATCGGTGCGGTGAACTTCGCTCCTCGGAAATCCGCCCGCGCGAGATTGGCAAACGAAAAGTGGCTGCCGCTGATATCGGCGTCATGGAACTGTGCACGCCCCAATTCCGCCTTTGTGAAATCAACATTGACCAGATTGGCGTTCTGGAAATTCGAGCGCTGCACTTCCGCGCCCGTAAACACAGCGCCCTGCGCGTCCATCTGGCTGAAGTCGGTCCTGTACGCCTCGATTTTGTCGAACCGGGCGCCTTTGGCGGTCGAGCCGGCCAGGGAAGCGCGCACAAGCGTTGCCTTCTCAAAATTTGCCGCAAGGAGATTGCTGTTCCTGAGGTCGGTCGAAGTGAAATCAACACCGAACAGGTTTGCCCCGCTCAGGTCCTGTCCTTCCAGGATGAGAAGCTTTTTGTCACACTCCTGCCAATTGACGCCAGGCGTCGCGGCTGCGTAGCAATCTTGAGCGGCGGTGGCGTTTTGCCAAGCCAATACAGTGCAAACCGCCAGAACCAAGCCGGATCCGCCGTAAGCTCTGGTTCGTCTCAAAGTCATTGTTGCTGGACCCCTCTGCTACTCGTCGACAATCAGCCTTACCACATCTGCTGACACTCGAGCCACGGTAACGACCGCCGTCACAGTTGCGCATCAACGATCCGCCGATAGCCAGCGGCAGCTTGCGAAATTATCGAGAGGTGGGGAAAAGCTTTGACGGTAGAGTGCTTTTTCGCGGATGCGATCACAAAACAAAGAGTTCGGCGTAAGCCGTGAGTTATTGGTGGGCCCGGAGGGCAAACGGAAATTGTTGATTTTGCTGGATTTTGGTGGGCCAAAATCTGAAAGGTCCCGTATCATCCCGTATGCTCCCGCGACCCCAAACTGCCGACCATAGCTGACCTCGTTTTGCAAACGTTGGGAGACAGGGTCCAGAACGGCGGAAATGGGGACGGTTGCAGATCGGCAGCTGTGGCAACAGCGCGCGACCAGCTGACGGTCTAGCGCCTCGATATGGCCGATGAGACTTGGGAAGTAGCAAACAAGCGGCAGCTTGCAGGCAGTTGTGATCGGTGGAATGGATTTACGAGTCGAGGCGCCGGACCAGGACCGGCTCACTTGCCTCGAAGTTCAGCCTGTTGGAATGGCGCGGAGGAACGAGTAGTGGTATCTAACGAGCCGGCGGCCCTCGATGTTTGACCGCGCTCGTCCTGCAACTCTCGTATGTCGTCCCGCAAAGTGGTGGCGCAACCGACCACTTCGTTCCGCATTGTTTAAACAGCGTATGACTCAATTCCAGTCAGATTTTTTTCTGAGCTGCGAAAAGGCGGACACTAACCGTCAAAAACGGAAAATCGCCGCAAGAACTATTTTGAGGTTTCACCAGCTATCGGGTTCAATGGAGCGATTTTTGGACCTTGCGGCATTCGATGGCCTACAGAACCGCCTCAAAAAGTACCGTCACCTCTTCGGTTGACCGAGTCGTTGATCGGCCGTCATATGAGCCCTATGCTGGCACGCTGGCCAGTGAAGCAGTTGTCGGCCTTTATTCGCCGGCTCAGGGATTTATGCCCACGCTTCAGGTCCAAGAAAGACCGGGGTGTCGGTTCCAGGCTCTGACAAGCGGGCTAAGATTATCCTGCCGATTGTAGCCGCCAACCAAGATGTTGTCGGTCACCTCGCTGAAAAAATACACCCAGAAATAGTCAAGCTATCAGGAGCAAATAGGTCGTAAGGTGGCCTTGCGGTCCTCCTTCCCGGAGCGGTTTCGCTTGCCTGTTCAAACTCGGACGGCTGTTACTCAAAAACCGCAGTGGGTATTTTATGTGCCATTTTTGCGACATTCTATAGAATTTTGCTTGAATTTAGCGTTTTAGCGGTCACTAAATCAATAAGTGCTCCCATATTTTGCAAATTTGTGAACAATCACGGTTGAGTTGTAACGCCTGGCAATAATGGCGCAGGGGAACGTTGGGGTGGGGTGAAATGAATACGACATCTATGTCGGCGATAGGCAAGCGCCTCGGCCTGCTGACGACGGTCGCCATATTGAGTTGTGGGAATGCTCACGCGCTCACTCTCCAGGAGGCGATGGCGGTTGCGGTGGAGTCCAACCCCGAAATTGGCCAAGCGATCGAAAACCGCGAAGCAATCGAATTCGAGCTACGCCAAGCGAAGGGACTTTATCTTCCCAGCGTCGATGTCGAGGCGTCGGCGGGGGTTCGTCGTCTCGACAATTCCTCCCGGCGTTCGCTGTCCATAGAGGATGACGCGCTCTATCCGTCGGAAGCCGATGTCGTTGTCACGCAGACGCTTTATGACAGCGGCGCAAGGCGGGCGGAACTGAACCGTCAGGCGTCGCGGGTCGACGGCGCATCGTTCCGGGTGCTGGAACGGTCTGAATTCATTGGACTGTCTGTCGTCCAGGACTATCTCGAATACATGCTGCAGGCTTCGATCGTTTCGGAAGCGAAGAAGAATCTGGGCTTTCACCAGGCAATCCTCGGCGACATCCGGCAAGGTATTGCAGGCGGCGCGTTGAACGAGGCTGATCGCCAGCAGGCCGAGGAGCGGCTGTTCGCTGCCAAGGCACGTATGCAGGAGGCGACCGAAGAACTGGAGGCTTCCAAGATACGGTTCTTCAAGACGGTCGGTAAGCCGCTGACCAACGCGTCAAGGCCAGGCGATGTCTCGAGCGCGCTGCCAAGGTCGCTCGACGACGCGCTAGGGCTGGCGCGACAGAACAATCCGCGCGTCCACATGGCCAACAGCGATATCGACGCCGCCGCCTCCCTGGTGGATGCGGCGCGGGCGAAATTCGGGCCCTCCGTCATCGCCGAAGGCCGCGCCCGCGGCGGCTATGACATCGACGGCGACGATGGCGACGCTAGCGACCTGCAGGCGCGGCTGGTGCTGCGCTGGAACCTCTATCGCGGCGGCATCGACAAAGCCAACGAGCAAGAGCAGGTCCGCCGCACCAGCGAGCAGCGCCTTGTGCTGCACCAGGTTCTGCGCGAGATCGAGGAAGCCGTCCGTACGTCATGGGATCGCCGCTTCCGGCAGGCCGATCTGGCAAAGACATTGAAGCTTCAGGCTGCCGCCAACGAAAGGCTGGTGGCGTCCTATCGCGAGCAGTTCAAGGTCGGACAGCGCTCGCTGCTCGACGTGCTCGACGCGCAGAACACGCGGTTCAACACAGCTACGCTTGCCGACACCGCATCCTACGCGTCGCTTTTCGCGCAGTACCGGCTGCTGGCGGCAACCGGGCAGTTGCTGAAGACCATGAATCTTCAGCCGGCAAAACAGGCCACCGCCTATGCCAAGGCCGAGTTCAATGCGCCTGAAACGGCCGACACCGAAACCTATGCGCGCACGCCGTCGGAACAGACGAACGATCTGCCTTTCGACATCCTCGCACCGGTAAGAAAGAGGTAGGAAGGTCAAGGACGAACGATAGTCCTGCGGGCCGATCGTGAACCCACAACCCAAAATCCTCTCCCCAAAAGAGGCGTTCAAGGCCTGCTTCTCCGCTGTTGCCGGGTACCTGGGCAGGCCGAGTTCCGAGACCGTGCTGTTTGCCGGCGTGCCGCTGTCAGACACCCGCATCGATATCGACGCCATCCGGCATCTTGCCGAACGCATCGGTCTTGAAATCACGGAATTCAGCCATCGCGACTTTCTTCGCGGACGCATCGACCTTCCCGCCATTCTGTTTCGCGTCAGCCAGTTGCCGGTTGCGCTGCTTGCCCAGACCGAGGACGGTGGATTTACGACCGCTCCCCAGGAAGACGGGCGCACGACAATTAGCAAATCCGAGTTTTCCGGAAGTTATATTAGTGGCGGCGTTTCCTTCTCGATAACCTATGCCAACGCAGTAGAGGCGATGAGCGTCGGTTCGGCGGCCAAGATCGAGCGGCGTCATTGGCTGACCGGCACGATGGGGCCGTTCTGGCGCACCTATTCGAAGGTCATCCTGTCGGCGGTATTCATCAATCTGCTGGCTCTTGCCTCACCGATCTTCACCATGAACGTCTACGACAGGATCTTGCCGAACAAGGCGATATCGACGCTCTGGGTGCTGTCGATCGGGATCGGCGCGGTCATTCTGTTCGACCTGCTCTTGAAGACCGCCAGAGCGTCACTGATCGACTATGCCGGGCGCAAGGCCGATCTTCGCATCTCCTATATGCTTTTCGAGAAGGTGCTGAACTCGTCCTTGTCGGCAAGGCCCGGCTCAACCGGCGAATATGCAAATCGGGTGACCCAGTACGAGTTCGTGCGCGAGTTTTTCACGTCGAACACCATCAGCGTCTTCATCGACACAGCCTTCGTCTTCGTCTTTCTTCTTGTCATCTATGCGATAGGCGGTTGGCTGGTCGTCATACCGGCCATTGCCTTTGTCGCCTCGGTGATCGTCGGGCTGATCACGCAACGGCGCATCGGCAAACGCGTTGCCGCTTCCATGAACGAGGCTTCGCAGCGCCAGGCCCTGCTGGTGGAATCCATCTCCACGCTGGAAACGATCAAATCGCTGCGGGCAGAGGCGTACCTTCTGCGAAAATGGGCGGAGCATTCCAAGAACGCATCCAACACGTCCGAGAAGATCAAACAGCTTTCGGCTGCCGCCGGCAACATAACGCAAGCCATCCAGCAGATGGTCACCGTCGCTTTGATCGTGGCCGGCGCCTATGCCTTTTCGGAAGGGCATGTCTCGACCGGCGCCATCATCGGCACCGTCATGCTGGCGGGCCGGGCGGTGGCCCCGCTTGGGCAGATTGCGATCACCTTGTCCAGACTTCGCCAGGCGATGCTGTCCCTGCGAATGGTGAATTCGATCATGGCGCAGCCTGAGGATCGGCCGGACACGGTTGGTTTCGTCAACCGCCCCATTCGCAACGGTGCAATGGCATTCAGGAATGTCGGCTTTGTCTACCCGGGTTCCGAAAACGAAGTGCTGACCGGCCTGAATTTCTCGGTGAAGCCCGGTGAGCGGATTGGCATCATCGGCCGCATAGGCTCGGGAAAGACGACCATGGGGAGGCTGATCGGCAGGCTTTTCCTGCCGACCTCCGGCGAGCTGCTGCTGGACGGGATCGACATCCGCCAATACCACCCATCTGAGGTTCGCGCCGCGGTCGGGATCGTCGCGCAAGCCAACGATCTGTTTTCGGGCACCATCAAGGAAAATCTTCTGATGGCGTGCCCGGAGGCGACCGATGAGCAGATCGTCGAGGCGGCCAAGGCTGCCGGCGTCGACGACTTCGTCTCCCGCCATCCGCGAGGCTACGACATGAATGTCGGCGAGCGCGGCACCAATCTCTCGGGCGGTCAGAGGCAGACAATGGCAATTGCCCGCCTGTTGCTGACCAAACCGAAAATCGTGTTCCTGGACGAGCCGTCCGGCTCGATGGACCTGGCTTCCGAGCGCCAGCTGATCAAGCAGCTCAAAGTGGCCTTCGATCGCAACACGACCCTGATCGTATCGACGCACCGCTTCAGCATGCTCGAGCTGGCCGACCGCCTGATTGTCATCGAGCAGGGCAAGATCGTTGCCGATGGACCGAAAGACCAAGTGATACAGGCGCTGCAGAAAACAAGCGCCTGACGAACAGAATTATGCGTGAATACAGCACGTTGGGACGTGGTAAATGCTAGCCAGGGAAGATCGTCCGCCGCTTTTTGCGTCGGCTTCGATATTCATTATCGGGGCGCTTTTTGCGAGTTCGGTAGCCTGGGCATCCTTCGCCGAGGTCGATGAAATCGCACGCGGCGACGGCAAGATCATACCGGCGTCGAAGACCCAGATCATCCAGGCCAGCGAGCCGGGCGTGGTTCAGGAAATCGCCGTGACGATCGGTCAGGTCGTCAAGAAGAATGACCTCATCATTCGTCTCGACAACACCTTCAACACTTCCAGCCTTGGCGAGCAGCAGGCCAAGGCGCGGGCGCTGCAGACGCGCATTGCACGGCTCCAATTCGAACAGACCGGCAGCCTCGAGGGCGCGTTTCCCTGTCCGTCAGAGATCCAGAAGGTGGCGCCGGAAATCTGTGACAACGAGCAGAAGCTGCTAATCGCGCGGCGCGACAACTTCGAAGTCAAACTGTCGGTTCTAAAGTCGCGGCTCGATCAGCGTGAGAAGGAACTCGACGAAGCCAACGCCAATGCCGATCGCCTCACCAAGAACCTGGCCGTCAGCGACCAGGAGGCGAAGCTGGTCGAAGCGATGGTCAAGAAAGGCCTGATGGCGCGAACCGAGCAGCTCCGCGTCGAGCGCGAGCAGACCGAGCTCAATGGTCAGCTGACGCTTGCCGGAGAGACCATCAAGAAAGCCAGGTCTGCCATCACGGAAGCCAAGCTTCAGGTCGACGAACTTGGCCTCCAGCTGCAACAGGAAGCGCTCAGCGATCTGACACAGGCGCTGGCCGATCTCTCGGTGGTGGACGAGACGATACGCGGTGCCACCGACAAGGTGGCGCGTACCGATATCCGTTCGCCTGTCGATGGTATCGTCAACACGCTTGACATCAACACGGTCGGCGCCTTCGTCCAGCCCGGCGCGGTCGTCGCGGGTATCGTGCCGACGTCCGAGACCCTGCTGGTCGAAGCCCGGGTCTCACCGCGGGACGTCGCCTTCATCCGGCCGGGCCAGGATGCCCTGATCAAGGTGACCGCCTATGACTTCTCGATCTTCGGCGGCATCGAAGGCAAGGTGTCGAACATCACTGCCGACAGCCTTGTCGACCAGAAGACCGGCGAACCGTACTATCAGGTGCGTGTCGCCACCGACAAATCGACCCTGACACGCGACGGCAAGACCTATTCCATCATCCCCGGCATGATCTGTTCGGTCGACATCAAGACCGGACGCAAAACGATTCTCACCTACCTTCTGAAACCAATCAACAAGGCGCGGGAGGAGGCAATGAGTGAGCGATAGTGCGATCTCCCGCCCGGTCGATCGCGACCGGCTGCTGCCACCGCTGGCGAGTGAGGATTTCGGTCTCGAGTTCCGGGTTGTGGCGCGTGGCGGCACGCGCCGCGGCATTCGTCTGGAACGGGCGTTCTGGACATCGCTGAAGCAGATGGCGGAAAGCCGCAAATGCACGATCGGCACACTGATCGAGGAAATTGCAGAGAGCCACGCCAACGCCGGAAACCTGACATCGGCAATTCGCGTAGCCTGCATGCGTGGATTGGCCGACCAAAACCTCACCTTGCAGAGGCTCGCGTCGATCAAGACCATCAGCGCCATTCTCGTCGCCTGTCCCTCGCCGGCCTTTGCCCTGGCATCGTCGAAGAAGATCCTGACCTTCAATGCGCCGTTCCAGCAACTGGTGCGGCGGCAATTGCCGGTGGCGCCGAACGAGGACGCGCGCCAGGATCTCAAGCTGGCGCTGGACCTCAATGTCGCCGACATATTCGCCAGGCTCGACGCCAATGGCGAGACGCCGGTCGCGACCGGTTTCGTCATAGGCGCCGGCGACCGCCGCTACCGCGGTCAACTGAGCGCGGTGCGGGCGCCGGTGGTCGAGCCGGAACTGCTGATGGCGTTCGTCTTCGGCGGCTAGAGCAATTCCGGGAAAAGTGTGAGCGGTTTCCGTGGAAAATTGCGTCAAACAAGAGATAGAGCGCTCAAGACTCTCTGATGGGAGCTTACGGCTGCACACCTTCACCAGGCGCGACCGTCGAAAGGCCGCCCTTGATATCGGCTATTTGAGCAGAACCGGTCTTCGCGCCATGGATCCACGCGCGATCGGTGCTGAACGAATACAGCGGCACGTAGGTCGGCAGGTCTGTGTCGCGGGAAACTACATTGCTCAAACTGTCGAGAATGAAGACGCCGCTGCCGGTGCTGACCGACAGCACGGCATGAAAGAAACCGCGCTTGCGATCCTGCAAGACGACCAGCGACATGCTCTGCGCCGGGATGCCTGCATGCAGCAGCGCGGCCATCTTGAGGATGGCGAAATCCTCGCAGTCCCCTGCCCGCCGCTCAAGGATTTCCGCGGGCTTGGCCCAGTAGTCGAGCCTGCCGTAAACCGCGCTGTCCTTCTTGTAGGCGATGGCGCGATTTATACTTGAGTTGACGAAGGACAACTTGTCGATGAAGCGCTTGTTCCCGGCTGCCTTGACGATCTCGGCAAAGGCGCTGTTCTTGCGTTCGCACGCGCTGCTCGCGGTACAGTCGACAATTGCCTTGTAGACCGGCGCCCAGCGCGCCGAAACGGGGAAATTGCGCATCGACAGGGCAACAGAACCGAACACGCCGGGAATGATCGCCGCCGTCTGGATCGGGTCGGTCCCGGCGGCGGGCGGCGCGATCGAAGAACCACGCTTTTCATCGACGGCAACAGAGCTGCTGAAAATCATGCCGATCCGGTAGGCTGGAACCGGCTGCCATGGCTGCGGCCGAGCCAGCGAAACGCCGCCGAGACTGGACGGGGTTTCGACCGCCGCCAGAACTCCAGCGGCAGCGCCGGCATTCACGGTAATTGCTTTCGCGGATGATGGCTGCGGCAGGCTTGCGATCGCCATTGCCAGCAGGAGGAGCCTGAGCCCGGTTATTCCCAGGGCAGATTTTTCTTTTTTCATGACGCCCACCTCTTGACTGTGGACGGTACCAATCTTGTCTCAAATTACTGGAAAGGAAGGTGGATAAGTTTCCTTCAATCGGGAATACCTATTTTGTGTAAAACTTTATTCAAATTTATACTTCTGTTTACCAATCCAGCTCAGCCGGCGGATATCAAACGAGGCGCGGCGCGGCCAATGCATATCAGATTATATCTTCCGGGTTTACCACACGTAAAAAATGCCGAGACTTGCATACCGGGATATATGAAATTGATTGCGGGACAGTTGCAAAGCAGAAGTCGTCACTGTCTCTATCCGGGAAATGCCGGAGGGGTTTGGCGATGACGACCAGTAACGATTTGGATACCGTCTCGAATTCTTGGGACGAGCACTCTTCACATGAACATGGCGGCTCGCCATCGCAGGCAGGCATCCAGGTAGCGCAGGCCGCTCAGGCGGCGCCTGCCGAGCCGGTGCCGGTCGATGTCGGCAGTGGCGCACCCGTTCAGCCGGCAGCACCCGCGGAGGCGAAAGCGCCGGCGGCAGCCGCGCCGCATGAATACGTGGCCGACGCCAGCAACATCGTGAAACTTCCGGCGGACGTCTCCATCGACAACATCAAGGTCGACGGCCACAATCTGTTGCTGGAACAGGCCGACGGTTCAGTCATCCTCATCAAGGATGGCGCGCTCAACGTGCCGACCTTCATCATCGGTGATGTCGAAGTTCCGCGCGTGGCCTTGCTGGCCGCTCTTGAAGCGAGCCACGTCGATGTCGCCTTCGGTGCTGATGGTTCGATATCGGCCGGCCCGGGAGGTTCGAACCCAAGCGCCGGCGCAGACTTCTCGGTTCCCCCCGGTGGCATCGGCGACGGGTTCGGTCTTTCGGCACTGTTGCCTCCGACAGACCTGGCGTTCGGCCAGCCGGATCATCGCGAGCTGTTCCCAAGCCTGCGGCCGGATTCCACACCGTCGATCATCGACCTGACGCCTTCCGTCGAGGGCGGCGACACCATCGTCAATGAAAAGGGCCTGCCGGAAAGCCCTGGGCCGGAAGGTTCGGGCGAAGCGTCGGCGCCAGGCGTTGACGGCGACATCTCCGAACACAACACCGGCACCTTCACCATCGCCTCTCCCGACGGTGTCGGCTCGCTGACCATCGCCGGCCAGGTGATTTCGGGCGCGGCTCTTGCCAACAGCGCATCGACGCCGATCGACATCATCACGCCGCTCGGCAACACGCTGACCGTCAACGGCTACGACGCCAGCACAGGCCAGGTGAGCTACAGCTACACGCTCGTCCATAGCGCGACTCACCCCGACGCGGGGACAGATTCCATCTTCGACGACATGACGATGACGGTTACCGACACCGACGGAGACGTGTCCCTTCCGGGCACGCTGTCCGTTCAGATCGTCGACGACGTGCCGACGGCGCATGATGAGGCCTCGCAGTCGATTGCGGAAGGTGCCCCGGCGCTGACGGGCACGCTGGACTTCGTCGCCGGCGCCGACGGCGCGACGGTGACGCATATCAACGGCACGGCGCTGATCTTCGATGCCGGCACGGGTTACTCGCAGTTGATCGACATCGGCGCGGGCACCATCCAGGTGAAGGCGGACGGGTCCTACTCGTTCACGCCGGACGCTTCGGTGGATAACAGTTCCGGTCCGGTAGCTGTTAACGCGACCTACACTGTGACGGACGGCGATCTCGACACGTCGATGGCCAACATCGCCTTCACAATCACGGACGGCGCGGCCCCGGTTGCCGGCGCTCCGATCACGCTGGCGCTTGACGACCAGAACCTGAGTGACGGCTCGACGCCGGCCGGCGCTGACTTCGCCTCGAACTCGATCACCTTCACGCCGGGCTCGGATGCGATCGCCTCGATCGCCTTTGGCACCGACCTGAGCGGGTTGAACACCGCCAACTTGACCTGGACCCGGGTGTCGGACACCCAGATCGTCGGCAATGACGGCGCCGTGACTGTGGTGACGCTGGATCTGGCGGTTGCCAACAATGTGGCAACGGTGACGGCGACGCTGAACAACAATTACGATGCCCATCCTGGCATTAACGCCGACGACCTAGTCGATCTGGGCCATCTCGGCGTGGTTGCCACCGACACCGACGGCACCCAGGCGACAGGCACGGTCAACGTGACGGTGTCCGATGACGTGCCGACCGCGGTTGCCGACATCGACAGCATCGGGGCCGGCCTGTTCGGCCCGGCCACCGGCAATGTGCTGGTTGGCGGAACCGATGCCCTCGACGGCAACACGACCGACGGGGTTGCCGATACCAAGGGCGCCGACGGCGCTGCCGTGGTCGGCGTCGTCGCCGGCGACACCAATGCCGCCCTCGACAATACCGCAACACTCGGCGTGCAGATCCAGGGTCTCTACGGCAAGCTGACGCTGGCCGCCGACGGCACCTACACCTATACCCGCGATGCCGGCTCCGCCGGTGGCCATGACGACGTCTTCACCTACACCATCAAGGACGGCGACGGCGACACCTCGCACACCACGCTGACCATCTCGATCGGCAACTCGCCGCCGGTGATCACCGACCTGACGCCGGCCGCCAACGGCGGCGACGTCACCGTCAACGAGGATGACCTCCTGGCCAGCCGCGGCGTTGGCGAATCGGCCGGCTCCGACACCTCGAAGGAAAGCACCACCCAGGGCGGCACCTTCACCATCTCCTCGCCCGACGGCATCGCCTCGCTGACCATCGACGGCCATGCCTTCATCACCAACGGCGTGTTCACCGCCAGCTCCTTCACCACCGCGCTCGGCAATACGCTGAACGTGACCGGCTACAATCCCGCAACCGGCACCGTCAGCTATACCTACACGCTGCTCGACAACGAGGCCCATGCTACCGGCGCCTCCACCAACAGCCTGTTCGAGAACCTTGCCGTCTCGCTCACCGACCAGGACGGCCAGAACGCCACAGGCACGCTGTCCGTCAACATCGTCGATGACGTGCCGACCGCGGTTGCCGACATCGACAGCATCGGGGCCGGCCTGTTCGGCCCGGCCACCGGCAATGTGCTGGTTGGC
>NZ_JAMYRV010000028.1:0-84555 GCF_040321555.1 Mesorhizobium sp. M0317
GGGGGGGCTGTCTTTTTCAAATCCCACCCTCTTAAACAACTGCGGCCCCGGGGGGGCCCCCCGCGGGGCGTTTTCTCTACGAGAATTGTGTGTTTCCGCCATCGGCGGCAAACTTCTAGGCTGTGGTCCGGCATCCGCGCCAGACGGCAAGCCGCTGGAGGACATCATGACCGACACGACCTCAAATCCGCAGGCCGATACGGCACGAGCGTCTGAACTCGGCGCGGCCGCCCGGTTCCTGAAAGCGACCGAGCTCGACACGCGCATGCTCGGCATGGTCGGCGCGCTGCTGGTCATCTGGGTCGGCATACATATCCTGTCGGGTGGGCTTTTCCTGACGCCGCGCAATCTTTGGAACCTGTCGGTGCAGACGTCCTCGGTCGCGATCATGGCGACCGGCATGGTACTGGTCATCGTCATGCGCAACATCGACCTTTCGGTGGGCTCCGTCGAAGGCGTGATCGGCATGATCATGGGCGTGGCACAGGCCGAATTCCTGATTCGCATCATCGGCCTCCAGCTTGGAAACCCCTGGCTCTGGGTCGTCGCGCTTGCCGCCGGCGTGGTGCTTGGTCTGCTGATCGGCGCGTTCCAGGGCTTCATCATCGCCTATATGCAGGTTCCGGCCTTCATCGTGACGCTTGGTGGCCTGCTGGTCTGGCGTGGCATGGCATGGCTCATCACCAGCGGGCGCACGGTCGCGCCACTCGACGCCACCTTCCAGCTGATGGGCGGCGGACCACGCGGCTCGATTGGCGCCGCTGCCAGCTGGATCGTCGGCATCGTCGCCTGCGCGGCGGTCGCCTTCGCGCTGCTCAACGGTCGCTCGCAGCGCAAGCGCTTCAGCTTTCCACTGCGCCCCGTCTGGGCCGAGACCCTGCTTGGCGTGGTCGCTTGCGCGGCCATCCTCGGCGCCGTGTGGATCGCCAATTCCTATCCATGGCCGATCGGCATCGTGCGCCAGTACGCACAGCAGAACGGCATCACCGTTCCCGAAGGCGGGCTGTTCATCGCGCATGGCATCGCCATACCGGTGCTGATGGCGGTGATTGTCGGCATCATCATGACGTTCATCACCAAGCGCACGCGTTTCGGCCGCTATGTCTTCGGCATCGGCGGCAATCCGGAGGCAGCGGAACTCGCCGGCATCAACACGCGCTGGGTGACCATGAAGGTGTTCATGATCATGGGTGTGCTGGCTGCAATCAGCGCGGCGATCTCGTCGGCCCGTCTCAATGCGTCAACCAATGCGCTGGGCACACTGGACGAGCTTTTGGTGATCGCGGCCGCTGTCATCGGCGGCACGTCGCTCGCGGGCGGCGCCGGAACGGTGATGGGCGCCATGCTCGGCGCGCTTCTGATGCAGTCGCTGCAATCCGGCATGGTGCTGCTCGGCATCGACTCGCCGCTGCAGAGCATTGTCGTTGGCGCTGTCCTGGTCATCGCCGTCTGGCTCGACACCGTCTACCGCAAGCGCGTCTAGGGAGGAACGATTATGGAAAAAACTGCTCCCACCGGTACGCCACTGATCGACATGCGCAACATCTCGATCGCGTTCGGTGGCATTCGCGCCGTCGACGATGCGTCCATCGATCTTTTCCCGGGCGAAGTGGTGGCGCTGCTTGGCCACAACGGCGCCGGTAAGTCGACGCTGATCAAGATCCTGTCGGGAGCCTACAAGCGCGATGCCGGCCAGATCCTGGTCAACGGCCAGGAGGCCTCGATCTCCAATCCGCGCGACGCCAAGAAATACGGCATCGAAACGATCTACCAGACGCTTGCGCTGGCCGACAATGTCGACGCTGCCGCCAACCTCTTCCTCGGCCGCGAACTGATGACCGCGTGGGGGACACTCGACGATGTCGCCATGGAGGCCGAGGCGCGCAAGGTGATGGGCCGGCTCAATCCGCGCTTCCAGCGCTTCAAGGAGCCCGTGATCAAGCTATCGGGCGGCCAGCGCCAGTCGGTGGCGATCGCACGCGCCATCCTGTTCAACGCCCGCATCCTGATCATGGACGAACCGACGGCCGCGCTTGGGCCGCAGGAGACGGCGCAGGTCGGCGAACTGGTCAAGCAGCTCAAGGCCGACGGCATCGGCATTTTCCTGATCAGCCACGACATTCACGACGTGTTCGAGCTTGCCGACCGAGTCTGCGTAATGAAGAACGGCCAGGTCGTCGGCACCGCGCGCACCACCGATGTGACCCAGGACGAAGTGCTCGGCATGATCATCCTGGGAAAGTGCCCGCCCGGCGCCATTCCCGGTCCGGGTGCGCTGAAGATCGCGGCCTGAGACCACGCTATCGTCAGCTGTCATGTTCACTGATGTTCGACCGATAAGCCGGCTAAATATACGTAATATGCCAGCCGTCATTATGGCTTGGCCGCGCCATTGTCTTGCCGCGGCGAGTTGCCCATAAAGGTTCCCGAACCGTCCATGGGCCTGCGTTGAAGAAGTTTTTCCCGCTCCTTGCCTTCATTGCCGTTGCACTGATCAGCCTTACGATGGCGGGCTTCGCCTATTTCGCCACCCAGGAAGCGGCGCGCATCAAGTTCGAGGCGACGGCCGACGACGCGCTCAACCGCATCGAAAGCCGTATCGATCTGCATCTGTCACTGCTGCGCTCGACGCAGGCGCTGTTCGACGCCCGCAATGGCGAGATTTCAGGTAGCGAATTCAAGGCCTTCTTCAGCGCCCTCAATGTCGATAACAATTTCGCTGGCCTGCGCGGCATCGGCTATCTCAGGCTGGCCAAGACCGGTGACGAAGCGGCGGTCGAGCGCGACATGTTGCGCGACCGCGGCGCCGCCCACACGGTCTATCCGGACACGACACAGCCGTGGCGCACCCCCGTGGTGCTGTTCGAGCCGCTCGACCCTGCCAACGAATCCACCATCGGCTACGACATGTTCACCGAGCCGGTGCGGCGCGAGGCGATCGAAAAAGCGCTGGCCGATGACGCACAGCACGCAAGCGGTCTGGTCCAACTCGGCCAGGACACGGGCGCGGCGCAGACCTTTACCGGTTTCCTGGTCTTCGTCAGGCTCAATGTCGAAACCGCGCCGGATGGTATCAACGCGTCCAGATCATCGACATCAGGCCTTCTCTACGCGGCCTTCCGCGCCCGCGACCTGTTCCAGACCGCGCTCAGCCGCACGCCTTTGCTGCCGGTCAACACCGCTGTCTATGACGGCAGGGCCGACGCCGACAATCTTCTGTTCCAGTCGGAAACGCCGCCGGTTGCGAGCTTTGGCGACAGGCTGTTGGTGACGCGCAAGATCATCGTCGCCGGTCGGCCGTGGACGGTGCTGTTTCGGCCGACAAGTGCATTTTCGCAACCGTCCTCGCGCGCCATTCCGGTCATGCTCGGGCTGTTCGGCCTGCTTCTGGCCGGCGCCATAGCGTTGGTGGCCCGCTACCAGGAGCGCGCCTACGACGCCAAGTCGCTGCTGCATGAAACGACGGAAAAAAGCCTGCTCGAAAAGGATTTGATGCTGCAGGAGATGAAGCATCGAATCAAGAATTCGATCACGCGGGTGCTGGCGATTGCGCGCCAGACGGCGGCGCAAGCAACCGACGTGCAGGAGTTCTCAACTTCCTTCTCGGCCCGCCTGCAGGCAATGGCGGCTTCCCAGGACATGCTGACGCGTTCGCGCTGGCAGAAGGCCGATCTTGGCGACCTGCTGCGCATCGAGCTCGGCCAGGTATTCGGCAAGGAGCTTCCGGAAGGGATATTGTCAGGGCCTCAGGTGCTGCTCGACGAGAGGACGACGCAGGCGCTTGGCCTGACCTTTCACGAGCTGGCGACGAATGCGCTGAAATATGGCGAGGCCGGCAATTCCGTGGGTGCGCTCAAGGTCGACTGGTCGTTCGAGGGGCGCGGGTCCGAGCGGATGCTGGTTCTGAACTGGCGCGAGGCCGGGCAGAAGGAACTCGAAGCGCCGGCGAAGACCGGCTTCGGCACCAAGCTGATCGACCTCAATGTCACGCGCGAATTGCGCGGCACGATTGCCCGAGATTTTCGCATCGATGGGCTTACGGTGGAAATCAGGATCCCGCAGCCTGATGCAGTCAAACAAACGGAGACCGGCTGACCGGTCTCCGTCGCGATTGTCTGACGCTTTTGAAGCGGATCAGCAGCGAGCGGTGTAGAGCCGGCCGCGATTGTCGCGATACTGGCAATAGCCGTTGCGCAGGTTGCGCACCAGCAGGCCGGAACCGGCGCCAACGGCTGCGCCGATCAGCGCACCCTTGCCGCCGCCGATCAGTCCGCCGGCCAAAGCACCGACACCGGCGCCGACACCGACATCCTGCTCGGTCGTGCTGCAGCCGCTGACGGCGACCACCGCAACCATGGCAATAATCAATTTCCGCATGGAATCTCTCCTCACTTTTGTCCTCACTTTAGTAAGCTCCAGCCGCTATTTAGCACGAAACAGCAGCCTTTGCCCGCTCGATCTTATTGTTGGCTAAGAGAGTCTTTTTCGCGGCGCGTGGCGTTCGACGCGACCACGACACTGGAAATCTGCAAAGACGCGTCGAGGGTGCCGTCCGGGCGCACGTTCCAGACGATCTGGTCGTAATCATCCTCCAGCGCGGGGTCGACCGTAAGACATTTGGCAACGACGTGCTCGGCCTGACCCTGCACGTCGCCGGCAGCGAATGGACGTTCTGCCGTGCATGCTTCGGCGGTTTCGAAAACACTGACCGGCACCGGCAGTTCACGGCATTCGGTCATGTTGTTCGAACAGCCAATTACCAGAAGCAAAGCGGCGATGTGTTCCACGGCGACACGTCCTCTCGCCATAAGAACGGTCCACAGCCGTCAAAGTTCCTGTGCCGAAAGGGGCGTTAATAATTGGTCGGCTACGAGCTGGACAGTTTCTGAGCCAGGCTGCTTGGGAGCAGCGTGAACCTGAGCATCTGGCTCAGACCAATTGCGACGCCACGATCAGCACAACAGCGGCGACGAGCGCGACAGCGGCGAAGCGAAGCAAGGGATGCCAGGCGTGCTGCAAAGGCGAGGCTGAAGCATCAGGATCCTGAAAGCCGCTCATCGAGACCCGGGCGGCCTGCTCCAGCCTGTTCATATCGGCAACTGTCATGATCATTCCTCCCATACTCGCGTTGCAGGCTGCGGCCGAAACATCGGTTGAATCGGTCAAGATCCAGCAATCTCTGGGAACCACAGCATCGGATTTTATGGTGAACAGCCGGTTAAGGAATCCCGCCGCTCATTCGGTTTCGAAATTGCCGTGCGGAACGACGAGGCGATATTCGAGGCGGTCACTGGTGATCTCCAGCGTCGCCGTGCCGTTCAGCGATGCCGGCACGACACGTTCGAGGGCAACGCTGCCGAAGCGTTTCTCGGTGCGCCTGTTATCATTGGCGACAATGGCCTCGACCCAGGTCAGCGACAAAGCCGGCTTGTCTGCGGCCTCTGCGACGTTCGACAGATCCGCGGTTACCTCGACAAAGCCGTCCGGCCGCGCCAGGGCGCCGTAGCTGAATGAATTGACGGCGAGTTCGTGCATAGCCAGGCCGATATGAATGGCTGCGTTGGGATTGAGGTAGGGGTTGACGCCATTGAAGCGCAGGCTCTGCGCGGGATCGGCGCCGTAGCGAACGACCTGGCCGCGGATAAGCTCGCGAAGTGCTGCACCCCGCCAGTTCGACGACGTCACCAGGTCCTGCGAGGAAGCCAGTGACTGCAGGCGGCCGCGAAAGCGCTTCAGGAAATCGTCGGGTGTCTCGGAATAGCGGCCGGTCTGGGTGGCAATACTCTGGATGATGGCCAACAGGTTCTTGGAGCGGTGGCTTACTTCGCGCAACAGCGTCTTCAGCGTCTGTTCGCGGCGCTTCTGCTCGGTGGTTTCCACCATCGTGGTGACGACGCCCTGCACGTCGCCGCGATGGCCCCGATCGGCATCGACCCATACCTGGAACCAGCGCATGCCATCACCGGTGGGAACACTCAGTTCAAGGCGTTCCGGATTGCCGGAAGCGATCACATTGCTTTTGGCGGCGGCGATTTGCTCAGCTTGCGCCGGTGGCAACGCGCCGTTGCTGTCGGCTGTGTCGGAAACCCACGGCGCACGCATGTTGCGGGCCCATACAGTCTTCAATTCACGATCCTGATAGAGGACGGAAATGCCGGCATTGTGCAGAGCGTGAAGCAAGGCCCGGCCAAGCTGCATTCCGCTTTCAGCCGGGTGCAGTGCGATCACCTCGTCGCCCTGTCCGCTCTCGCCTCCGCCAATGGAACGCATCAATCACCTGTCCACCTGATCAGGACCGAACGATTCACTTGGACTCAGTTCCTGAGTAGGTCCCCAGAAAAGGTCCGCCGGACGATGTCCCGTTGGAGGACATCGCCCGGCGGTGGCTGGAAACCGTTTGAGGGGTGCGGCTTCCAGTGTTCGCCCGCTCCTACGACGCCCGTCTGAACAGGCCGGCCAGAAGCGAGATGACGAGGAAGGCGAGAAAGATGAAGAACAATATTTGCGCGATACCGGCCGAGGTACCGGCGATGCCGCCGAAACCAAGCGCGCCGGCGATGATCGCCACGACGAGAAATACGAGCGCCCAGTAGAGCATGATCTGTCTCCTTCCGATACTGGATCAAGAACGTGAGTGATTGCTGTTTGTTCCACCATTTGCCGAAAAAGAAGGTCTTTGGAAGAGGCCCGGACGCGAATTGATTCGCGCGCGTGAGCGCCATACGGCGCGACGGGCAGCCGCCGATCGCCGGGTTAGGCGATCGCCAGTGCCGCCAACGCTGCGAGGCGGCGAAAAGTTGGAGATTGAAGGCCCTACTTCACGCGGCGGCCTTGGCCTGCCGGTCGAAGAACAGCGCTTGGCTGATCAGCGCCTTGACCATGTCGGGATTGAACGGCTTGGTGACGAGGAAGGCCGGTTCAGGCCGCTCGCCGGTCAGCAGACGTTCGGGGAAGGCGGTGATGAAGATTACCGGCACCGAAGTCGACGACAGGATTTCGTTGACCGCATCGATACCCGAGCTGCCATCGGCAAGCTGAATGTCGGCCAGCACCATCTTCGGCCTTGTCTTGCCGAACATCGCCACCGCCTCGGTATGGGTGCGCGCGGTTCCGACCACGTGGTGGCCGAGGCTCTCGACCATTTCCTCGATGTCCATGGCGATCAGCGGCTCGTCCTCGATGATCAGCACATCGGTCGCCACCTGGCGAGAGATCTCGTTGCTCGCCTGGGCAAGCAGTTCGGAGAATTCCTTGGCGTCGACATCGAGAATTTCAGCTGCCTCGTCTTCACCGAAGCCTTCGACCGCGACCAGCAGGAAAGCCTGGCGTGGCCGTGGCGCAATGGCGTTCAGATTGGCGGCGGCGCGCTGCTCCCATGCCGATTGCGCCTGCTCCTGCGGAACGCGGATGGCAATGGAGGTGAACAGTTTGGCGAATACCTTGTAGAGCGCGATGCGGTCGCTTGACGCTTGCGGGAAGATGTCGACGTCGGCGATGATGGCTTCGAGCATCGCGGCTACCAGCGCATCGCCACTCTCCTGCGATCCGGATACGGCGCGTGAAAAGCGGCGCAGGAACGGCAGGTGCGGAGCGATGGTTGCGGAAAGGCTCATGGTAGACGTCTCCCTCAGATGACGTGATTGCATAGATTGCAGGTCAAGCTGATTGCAAGCCCCAACACCCAAACGCGGGTTTTGCGAAAAAGTTCCGACACTTGTGGAACGAAACTGCACGGGCGACGTTTGTGGTGCGATGGGCAACCAGACGAGGGGGCCGCTTTGCGTTGTGTAATGGGGCGGCTCGGGGCGCTGGATTTAAGGGCGAAATGAAGGACATGAATAAAGAAACGCTGGCTGGCGCCGCTGACAGGCGCCGGGCCAATTCCGGCGACCCGCTCGGGGCGAATTCGGAAATTGGCCGTAAACTCAAACAGTATTATGACGAGCTGGTCTCGGACAATGTGCCGGATCGCTTTGCCCAGTTGCTCAGCCAACTGGAAAAGGCCGAACCCGCACAGAAGAAGGACTGAGGCATGGCAGCTGTCTCACAAGGGTTCAAGACCGACCTGCTCGGCTCGATCCCGAGCCTGCGGGCTTTTGCCGTGTCGCTGACGCAGAATGCCGACAAGGCCGACGATCTGGTGCAGGAGACGCTGGTCAAGGCTTGGGACAAGCATGAGAGCTTTCAGCCCGGCACCAATCTCAAGGCATGGCTGTTCACCATCCTGCGCAACGAGTTCTATTCCCAGATGCGCAAGCGCGGCCGCGAGGTGCAGGACAGCGACGGCATCATGACGGCCAGGCTTGCCGTTCATCCGGCTCAGCACGGCCAGCTTGACCTCAAGGATTTCCGCGGCGCGCTCGAGCAACTCCCCGAGGACCAGCGCGAAGCCATCATCCTCATCGGCGCTTCAGGCTTTTCCTATGAAGAGGCCGCCGAAATCTGCGGCTGTGCGGTCGGAACGATCAAGAGCCGGGTCAGCCGGGCCCGCACGCGGTTGCAGGAGATCCTCAAAATCTCCGGCGAAGACGAATACGGGCCGGACGCGATCTCGTCCCAGGTGACGGGTTCAAACGCTGCCTGACGGCGGAGGCCCCGTTTGCGGGCCTGGGCTCTCTACACATACGCATCGAAGATATCTCAGACTGGCGCGCGGCCGCAGGCCGCCGCCAGAGCCTCGACGAGATCGGTCCCCGAATAGGGCTTGGTGACCAGGCGGATGCCGGGAAAAGACCCTTTGATCTCATCGGGGTCCGAATAGCCGGAGGCAAAGACAAACGGCAGGCCCGATTGGCGCAGCCGCGCGGCGAAATCGAGTGTGGACGTTCCGCCCAGCATGAGGTCCACGATAGCGGCGTCGAACTCGCCAACGACCTTCTGCTCATCGATCTCGGCCAGAGCGCGGGCAATCACTACGTCGTTCGCGCCATGGTCGCGGCAAAGCTGCTCGACATCCATGGCGATCAGGAATTCATCCTCCAAGACAAGAATTCGCAATCCCTCAAGCAATGGCGGCACTTGGCAATCTCTCCTCAATTCTTGCAGCATCGGGTACCGTGACTCCAGTCAACCGCATCGTGGACCTTGGGGGATCGGTCAGGCCTTAATCCGAAAAGTTCGCCCACCGGCTCTACTCCACAAGCGAGCTTCGAATTCGCCTCAGTGGAGTGTAGCGAGTCATGATCGCTATTTGCCATCCTGTCATTTAAAAAAGACATGCCATCGGCAGCGGAACCGCGGCCTTGCAAAGGCGTAGCACTCAGTCTCTGGCAAGAGACTTTCGAAAGAGGGATCGAAATGTCTGGCCAGAATGGTCGTTCGTTTTCCAGCCGTCAGTACCCATGCGAGATCTGCCCGCTTCGGCCATTGCCGGTGTTCCGGGAATTCGAGAAGCAGGAGCTTGCCTATGTCAGCATGTTCAAGAAGGGCGAACTGGCCGTCGACAAGGGCGCCACAGTGCTGGTCGAAGGCAGCCAAAGTGCTCATCTCTACACCGTGCTTTCGGGCTGGGCCTTCCGCTACAAACTATTGTCGGACGGCAGGCGCCAGATCCTGAACTACTCCATGCCCGGCGATCTTATCGGGCTGCAGGGCAGCCTGATGGGCGAAATGCAGCACTCGGTCGAGGCGCTGTCGCCCATGCTGTTGTGCGTCTTCGAGCGTGAAAACCTGCACGAGCTCTACCGCAACCATCCGGGCCTTGCTTACGACATTACCTGGCTGGCGTCGCGCGAGGAGCGCATGCTGGACGAGAACCTGCTCAGCGTCGGTCGGCGCACGGCGGTCGAGCGCACCGCCTATCTCATTGCCTTCATCGCCAGCCGCGCGGCGGCAGTCGGGCTCAACGGCAAGGCGCCGGTGCAAATCCCGATTACCCAGCAGCATGTCGCCGATACGCTCGGCCTGTCGCTGGTCCACACCAACAAGACGATCCGCAAGCTCATCGATCGCAAGCTGATCGCTTGGCGCGACGGCGGTTGCGAAGTGATCGACGGGGAGGGGCTGAAGGATCTCGCGCGCTGGGAGGGCCTAAGCGAAGGCCGTCGGCCGCTGATCTGACAGGCAGGCCTCCATCTGGGGCTGGACTCGCACTTGCAAACACCCTTTCATGGATACGGTCTCCGATTTCGGAACCATGATGTGTGTCGGGCGTTTGAAGCCAAGCAAACGCAAGGAGTTTAGAATGGCAACTGCCGCAGGAAAAACCGCCAACGAAAGTCAGACGAACGCCGACCTCGAGGCCGACATTCGGCAGTTGAAGGCGGATATCGAAAAATTGACCAAGCAATTGGCCAAGACCGGCGAACATGGTTACGGCACGGCGCGGCGCGCTGCTGCCGAAGGCGTCGACCAGTTGCGCGCGCAGGGCGAAGCCGTCTTCGACAGCCTGCGTGGCAACGCCAAGGATCTTGAGGCCCAGATCACGGCCAATGTGCGCGAGAAGCCGGTAACTTCACTGGCGATCGCGGCCGGCGTCGGCTTCCTGTTTGCGCTTCTTGCCCGGCGCTAGTTTCGACAGAGATGGGCATGCTGGCACCGCTTATCTCGGCCTTGGCCTCGGGTGAAGCCATTGCCGCCATGCGCCGCGCGCGCACGGCGGCAATCGTCTATGGGCTCGCCGCCGTGGCTGCCCTGTGCGGCCTCGGATTTCTCCTGGGGGCGGCCTACATCTGGGCGGCTGACCGTTATGGCTCAATGGCCGCCTGTCTCGGCTTCGCGGCCGGTTTCCTGGTAACGGCCGGGCTTATCGTGCTCATTCATCAACTTGCGGCCGGAACGCGTGCGCGCCGACGTGCGCGAAGGCGCAATGCCGACCTGAAGGCGCTCGGTATCACCGCGGCGCTTGCCGTGCTGCCGGCTTTGCTCAAGGGGAAAGGCGGCAAGGGCGTCATTCTCGGCCCGATGATCGCGCTCGCGGCCTATGCCATCTACCGCGAGAACGTCAAACCGGACCGGGGCGATCCGGACAGCGAAGCCGACTAAAGCGCGTGGCGCTGATGCGCTTTTCCCGGAAAATCGCTTCGCACTTCTGGAATCGCTTTAGGCCGGCAGATCTTCAAGCGGCATCGATATTTCGGCGAACACGCCTTCGCTGCGGAATTCGTGGGTCACTTCGCTCGATAAAACCTTGGCGAGGCTGCGGCGGATCAGGATAGAGCCGAAGCCCTGGCGTTCCGGCGGGTCGACTTTCGGCCCGCCGCTTTCGCTCCAGGTCAGCACAAGGCGGCGCGCGCCTTTCTTGCCCGCCGCCTTCCAGTCGACATCGACCTTCCCCGAGCCAACCGACAGCGATCCGTATTGCAGCGCGTTGCTGGCCAGTTCGTGCATGATCAGGCCGAGCCCCACCGCCTGGTCGGGCGAAAGCAGCAGCTCCGGACCGGAGATCACGATGCGCGGCCGTTCTGCCGAATCGAACGGCTTGACCTCGATCTGCATCAGTTCGCGAATACCGATGCCGCGCCATTCGCGATCCGACAGCAGGTTATGGGCAGCGCCCAGCGCCTGCAGCCTGGCGCCGAAGGCTTCCAGGAATTCGCTTGGGCGGCGAGCGTGGCGAACGGTCTGCGTCGCCAGCGCCTGCACCGTCGCCAGCGTGTTCTTGACCCGATGGTTGAGTTCGCGCAGCAGCAGCCTTTGCCGGTCCTCGCCGAGCTTGCGTTCCGAGATGTCGTAGTTGACGCCAAAGATAAGCGTCGGCTTGCCTTCGCCGTCGCGCTCGATGACGCGGCCGCGGGTGACTATCCAGCGCGGCGGATCGAAGCCTTTGACACGGTATTCGCCGAAATAGTCGTCGCTGCCGGTCAGGGCATCGCGAAAGCGCGTCTCGGTCTGGTAGACGTCGCGCGGGTCGATGGCGGCCAGAATGTCGCGCGCCCGCAGCCGGTTCGAACGCGGCAGGTTGAACAGCTCCGACAAACGCACGTCGCATTCGATCATGTCGGTGCGGATATCCCAGGCCCAACTGGCGAGCGAGGCGGCGTCGAGCGCTATGGCTCGGCGCTTTTCCTCCTGCGCCAAAGCAGCCGTGGCAATGGCGCCGCTGCGGGTGGCGTCCTTGAGGGTAAACAGGCTGGCGGCGAGGCTGGCCAGCGATTTCAAATGATCGAGCGCGGCAGCGGACGGAAATTCATGCGGCTCCCGGTCGAGTACGCACACCGTGCCGACGCGCGCGCCGGCGACCACCATCGGCGCGCCGACATAAAAGCGGACATGGTGTTCGCCGGTGACCAGCGGGTTGCGGGAGAAGCGAGGGTCCATGCTGGCATCCGGCACCACCATCGGCTCGTCGCCGGCGGCAATGGTATGGGCGCAGAACGATATGTCGGTCGCGGTTTCGGTCTCGTTAAAGCCGACACAGGATTTGAACCACTGTCGTTCGGTGTCGAGCAGCGTGACGAGCGCGATCGGCGCCTGCATCACGGCTGCGGCAAGGTCGGTGATGTGATCGAAGTCGGGATCGGAGTCGGTGTCGATCGCGTCAAGCCCGTGCAGTACGGCAAGCCGCTCCGGCGCCGCCACGGCGCGGCGGACCTCAACCGGCAAACCAGCCTGCTTCGCCACGTTGCTATCCACCAAGCCCCCTCGCTTGCAGGCCCCACCCGCGGTGGCGCGCATCTTGCGCGGCCGTCGCGCGCCGGAACTTTTGTAGCAAGCAATCGTTACCCCACCATGTTTCGCCGGCGATGGTTTCATCGACCATGCCGGTTGCACGATAGGAACGCCGCCAATGACCAAGATCGCCCCTGAAAACAAAGCCCGTCAGGGGCGCTGGGGTTGGCACGGCCTGCGCATATTGGTCGCCGCGTTGCTCCTGGCTTTTATTGCTTGGGGAGCGGCCGAGATTTATGGCCAAAAGATAGATCCAGATACCCCTGAAAGCCAAGGGCAGCCCACCGGCCAGACCGCGCCGGCCAACCAGAGCTCGCCAGCCGGCGAGGGGCAGTCGGGCGGCTAGGGTTTTCCGCGTCATTCGTAATCGCATCAGGCGGCCTTCGCCTGGGCGGCTTGCGCCGGAACCAGGACGTTCAGTGCTCCAGGGTGGATCTGGATTGTCGTTTCGCGCTCCAGCTTGACCAGTTCGCCGTCGATGACGGCGCCGAATTTCTTGCTCCCGGTATGGATCTTCACGATTGCCTTGTCGGCCTGATGAGTTTCGACATGATCGCTGTCGCGCCACCTGCCTCGAGCCATGTCGAAGAGCGCCCTGACCAGCTCGCCACGCTGCCGCGCCACGGTGACATAGATGCCGAGCACGCCGCCGGCAGGATTGTCGGCATAAGGCAGATGGCCTTCGCCAAACAGATTGTTGGAAATGCCGATGCCGCTGATGCGGGTCACGATCTCGGCTTCGCCGACCGTCAATGTCACCTTCATGGCGGGAGGATTGTTGATCGTCGTCCAAGCGGCCTTGGCCGAAGCGCGAATCTTTCCCAAGCGCGAGGCGAATTCCATATTGTCGCGCAGCTTCACCATCCTGGCGTGCAGGCCGATCGAGAACTGATGCACGAACGGCCGGCCATTCGCGCTCGCGATATCGACCGCCATGATCTCGCCGTCGGCAAAGGACTTCAGCGCGCCATCGATGGTCTGCGGAATTCCAAGGCCGCGGGCGAACAGGTTCATTGTTCCTGCAGGCAGGACGGCCAGCGCCTTCTTGCCATTCATCAGCCGCCCCGCGGCGGCCGAAATGGTGCCGTCGCCGCCACCGGCCAGCACGACGTCGATGTCGCGCCGCGCGGCGACCTTGTCGAGCGCCGCGACAATCTCCTTGCCGGCGACGATGTCGATCTCGATGGAGTGACCAGCCGCCTCGAGCGTCTGGCGCATCCGGTCGGTTAGCGCTGAAAGATCGGTGGTCCGCAAGGTGCCGCCGTCCCGGTTCAGCACCGCTGCAAATCGCATGCCCCACTCCGTATTCTTTTTAGCGGCCGGAATGCCAGCCGCAGGCTGAAACGGGCAAGCTTGGCAAAGGTTCCATCGGCCGGGCGGGAATGTCGGGCGATTCCGCGGACTTGCCCAGGGTATTTCGATGCTCCCGTTTTTTTGGAACAAGCGCCTTGTCACAACGTTGTGATCCCATTGGATGCGCCGCCTTCGGTCTCCCGGCAAGTGGTTTGCCGATTGCGGCGCGCATGAGATCACGCAAGAGGAGACTTAATCATGATCCGCACACTGTTCGCGACGACTGCACTCGCAACGCTGATCGCTACCGGTGCGTTTGCGCAGTCAACGACGGCCCCGGCGACGACCCCAGCGCCGGCTGAAGCCCCTGCTACCATCGCGCCGGCGCCGCAACAGGCCGACGGCGCGCTGATGACCAATATCATCGGCGAGTCCGTGTACAATGGCACTGGCGACGATGCGCAGAAGATCGGTGACGTCAGCGACGTCGTCCTCGATGAAAACGGCCAGGCGAAATCCGCCATTATCGGCGTTGGCGGCTTCCTCGGCATAGGCAGCAAGAACGTCGCCTTCGACTACGGCAAGTTGCAATGGGTCGAGAGGAATGGTGACCGCTGGCTCGTCGCCGAGACGACGAAAGAAGCGTTGACGGCGCTGCCCGACTTCGACCGTAAGCCCTACGATCCGGCCTCGGTGCCTGCTTCCACGGCGCAGAACGACCCGCAGAAGCCCGTTGATCTCAACGCCGCGCCGTCAGAACCGGCGGTGAAACGCGCTGACGGCAATCTCGCAACCAACATCATCGGCGAGAATGTCTACAATGGCACTGGCGACGATGCCCAGAATATCGGCGACGTCAACGACATCGTGCTGACCAAGGATGGCAAGGCGCAGTCGCTGGTGATCGGCGTCGGCGGCTTCCTCGGCATGGGTGAAAAGAACGTCACCTATGATTTCGCCAAGGCGCGGTGGGCCGAAAAGAACGGCGATCGCTGGCTGGTGGCGCAGACGACCAAGGAGGAACTGCAGGCGCAGCCTGATTTCGACCGGAAGCCCTATGATCCGGCGCCCGTGACGACAACCTCCGACGCGACGCAGCCGACTGCTCCGGCTGCCCCGACGGCCGTTGCACCGGCTGACAATGCTCAGCCAGCGGACAAGACCGCGGAAGCTCCGGCCGGGACAAAGGCTACCGATCCGACGCAAACGGCAGCGATCGACAAGTCCACATTGACCGAAATGCCGGTCGGTAACATCAGAGGCGACGACCTGAAGGGCACCACCGTCTATGGCGCCAACGACGCCAAGGTCGGCGAGATCGGCGACGTCGTGCTCACGCCCGACAGCAAGCCAGATGCCGTCATCATCGATGTCGGCGGCTTTCTGGGCATCGGCGCCAAGGAGGTCGCGGTCGGCATGGACAAGCTCAAATTCATGACCGACAAGGACGGCAACAAATATCTCTACACCAACTTCACCAAGGAGCAGCTGCAGGCGCAGGCCGCCTATGACAAGGGCAGCTATGCCGAGAAGCGCGACCAGCAGCGGATGATGGTACAGTAAGGGAATAGGCAGTAGGGATTGGGCAGTAGGCGAAACCGAGTGACGAGGCATCAGGCCGCCAGAACATTCTACTGCCTACTGCCTACTGCCTACTGCCTACTGCCTACCACATACCCACCACCCCTTCGTCCGTCAGCTCTGCAAGCGCCAACGATTGGTCAAGATGCTCGGCGCGCCAGGCAAGCAGTCGCTCGGCAAATTCAAGCCGCACGCTGAGATAGGCCGGGTCGGCGGCAACGTTGGCCAGTTCGCCCGGATCCTTCTGCATGTCGAAGAGCAGCGGCGGCAGGCCGCCGCCGAAATGCACGTATTTGAATTTTTCCGTACGGATGACGGCGAGGTTGCACTGGCGCGAGCCGATGCCGAAATGCCGTTCGGCCTCACCGCTGGCAATCGAGCGGAAGTCGAACTCCCAATGCGCCGCGTCGCGCCAATCCTTAGGCGGTTCATCTTGCAGGAACGGTTTTAGCGAGCGGCCGTCGAGATGCAGCTGGGCGTCGGCGTCCAGCAGATCGAGCAAGGTCGGGAAGATGTCGACGGCCTCGGTGAAGTGGTTGACGGTCGAGCCGGCTGCATTGCCGTGACGCGGGTCGCGCACGATCAATGGGATGTGATAGCTGCCGTCGAAGAAGCCGCCTTTGCCCAGCATGAAATGGTCTCCCATCATCTCGGCGTGGTCCGAAGTCAGCACGATGATGGTGTCATCCCATGCATTCGCCGCCTTGATCGCTTGCCAGATGCGGCCAAGCTGCGCGTCGACCTCCGAGATCATGCCGTAATAGATCGCGCGGATGGCCCGGATGTTGTCCTCGCCCCAGTCGCGCACGTGGCGGTCGGAGCCCGGGCGGAAGCTTTTCCGCTTCTGGCGGCCAAGGTCGTAAGCCAGATAGGGATGCCTTTGCGCCTCAGCCTGCCAAGTCTCGGCACGGCGGAAGGGCGGTCCGTCCGCCGGATCATACAGCGTGTTGTAGGGCTGCGTTACGACAAAGGGCGGATGCGGGCTGATGAAGGAGACATGCGCGAACCATGGCGCATCCTGTTCGTCGAGCCAGCGAATGAATTCGCCGGCAAGAAAAGCGGTCGGCGTCTCGTCCCTGGAATAGACAGGTGGCGCGTTGGTCACGGCGTTGGCCGCTTCCCCGCACACGGGACGATGGATGCCGGGAGAGCCGGCGCTGGTGTCGACGCCACGTGCCTTCAGCCATGACAGCCATGGCTTCTGATGCTCAGGCAGGAGCTGGCGCACGCTGAAGCCGGGCAGCACGCCCTCATAGCTTTTCAGCCGGGGATCGCCCGGCGCCATCGTGCGCGGATCGGGCGAGACGTCGGTGTAGCCGAACAAAGTCGGATCATAGCCGAGGGCGCGTGCCGAAAGCGCCATGTTGCCATGGCGGGCGTCGAGCGGCGTGCCGTTGCGGCAGACGCGATTGTTCATCTGGTAGAGGCCGGTGTAGAGGCACGCGCGGGCCGGCGAGCAGGGAGCCGCGCCGCCGTAATGCCGCTTGAAACGGACGCCTTCGGCGGCGAGCGCATCGGCATTCGGCGTCTTCACCACGGGATGGCCGGCAGCCGACAGGCAATCGCCCCGCCATTGGTCGCAGGAGATCAATAGGATGTTCGGGCGTCTGCTTTTCGCGGCCAATGCTCTATCCTGTCACGTCGGGAAGACGTTCAATGAACCGGAATTTGGCTGCGGCGCAAGCCTGTCGGTCTTGCTTAAATGGTGAACGAAAATTTCCTGCTGTTCACTATTGGGATACAGTCCATTCTGAGTTTGCCGCCTTTGCCATTGTTGGGCGGCCCCTCATATAGGCGTGGACAGCGGCAAGGGCCGCAAACCCAAGGGAAGGAGCAAGACCAATGCTCGACCAGATCAAGGGCCTGCATCACGTGACGTCGATGGCCGGCGATGCGCGCCAGAACAATGATTTCTTCACGCACAAGCTCGGCCTGCGCCGGGTCAAGAAGACCGTCAACTTCGACGCGCCAGATGTCTATCACCTCTATTATGGTGACGAGCACGGTACGCCCGGCTCGGTGATGACCTATTTTCCGTTCCCGGACATTGCCAGGGGCCGCCACGGCGTCGGCGAGGTCGGTACCACGGCCTATTCGGTGCCGGCCGGCACGCTCGGCTATTGGGAAAAGCGCTTCGCCGATGAAGGCGTTGCGGGTGTCTCCCGCGAAGAGACGTTCGGCGAGAAGCGGCTGGCCTTCGCCGGTCCCGACGGCGACGGTTTCGCGCTGGTCGAAGACAAGGCGGACAGCCGCGCGCCATGGTTGAAAGGCGGCATTCCCGTTGATGAGGCGATACGCGGCTTCCACTCGGTCTCGCTCAGATTGAAGGATGGTGGCGCCACGGAAGAGCTGTTGAAGTTCATGGGCTATGAGCAAGTGGACAAGTCCGGCAGTGTCAGCCGGCTCGCCATCAAGAACGGCAACGGCGCTGATGTCGTAGATATCGAATCGCTGCCTACCGCGGGTTTTGCCAATCTCGGCGCCGGCTCGGTCCACCATGTCGCCTTCGCGGTGGAGAACCGCGCCCAGCAACTCGAAGTGCGCAAGGCGCTGATCGATACGGGTTATGGCGTAACGCCGGTAATCGACCGCGATTATTTCTGGGCGATCTACTTCCGAACGCCGGGCGGCGTGCTGTTCGAAGTCGCTACCAATGAGCCGGGCTTCGACCGCGACGAGGACACCGCCCATCTCGGCGAAGCCCTGAAACTGCCGACGCAGCACCAGCATCTGCGGCCCTATCTTGAAGAGCATCTGCAGAAGCTGGAAGGCTGAGACGATGAGCAAGGAAGCTTACATCCATAAGGCGCTGCCGGGTTCGCCCGGCGGCCCGCTGCTCTTCGTCTTTCACGGCACCGGCGCGGACGAGAGCCAGCTGCTGTCGCTCGGGCGCGACCTCGCGCCACAGGCGACGATCGTATCGCCGCGCGGCGATGTTTCCGAGCATGGTGCGGCGCGTTTCTTCCGCCGCACCGGCGAGGGCGTCTACGATATGGACGACCTCGCGCGGGCGACCGCCAAGATGGCCGGTTTCATCAAGGCGCAGGTGATAGCGGCAAGGCCATCTTCGGTCTTGGGTCTCGGCTATTCCAACGGCGCCAACATCCTGGCGTCCGTAATGTTCGCCGCGCCCGAGCTGTTCGATGCGGCGGTGCTGATGCACCCGCTGATCCCGTTCGAACCGCAGGTGCAGGGCAGCCTTGCCGGACGCCGCATCCTGGTCACCGCCGGCAAGCGCGACCCGATCTGCCCGCCCAACCTGACGTCCCGGCTGAAGGCCTATTTGCGCGCCGATGGCGCCGATGTCACAGTGGAGTGGCACGATGGCGGCCACGAAATTCGACCAAACGAGATCGAAGCGGCGAGGCGGCTTTTTGCCGATGCGCCGGTTGAAGGAGCAAGCGATGCCTGACGAATTGCCTGAGATCGAACTCGAGGACCGCGGCTCGAAGGGACGTTATGTGCTGCGCGGACCCGGCGGCGCCGAGGCGGAGATGACCTTTACCAAGGTCGGCGAGCACCAGATCATCATCGATCACACCGAAGTGCCGGACGTGTTTCGCGGCCAGGGCGCCGGCCTTCGGCTCGTCACCCGCGCCGTCGAGGATGCGCGGGCAGTGGGCAAGAAGATCATCCCGCTCTGCCCCTTCGCCAACGCCCAGTTCCGCCGCCATCCGGAATGGGCGGATGTGCTGAAGCAATAGACCTTTTTCCCTTCTTCCCTTGTGGGGTGAGTTGCCGGTCGCCGAAGGCGAATTCATCGTGCCGGTGGCACGATGAAAGGCCAGCGAACGCCGGGACGCTGCGAAGCAGCGGGGACCCGGCAGGTGGTCGGAGTCGCTCAGCCACAAGAGCGAACACCTCTCTGGTATTTGCGCAGTTCGGCCTTCTTGCCTAAGTACACAGTTCGCCGCGGCTCGTCCGCTCCTGCCAACTGACCGAATGGCTTCCTGATGACCGAATCCGATCTCGTCCCCGTCTTCGACGGCCACAACGACACGCTGCTGCGACTGTACCAGTCGAAAGACACAGACGTCGAAAAGCTGTTCATCGAGGGGACGCAGGGCGGTCATATAGATCTGCCGCGCGCCAAGAAGGGCGGCTTTGCCGGCGGCATGTTCGCGATCTTTCCACCGCCGGTCGAGAAGAGCAAACGCTCTGCGGTGCCGCCGGCGCCGAGCGACAATGAGCCATTGCCGCCGGAACTGCCACGCGCTGATGCGCTCAATTCCACCATCGGCATGGCCTCGATCCTGTTTCGGCTGGAGCGCGCGGGGGCGCTGACCGTCTGCCGCAGTGCCGGTGACATTCGCGAGGCGATGGCGAAAGGTTCGATCGCGGCGGTGTTTCATATTGAAGGCGTCGAGGCGATCGATCCCGAACTTGCCTTGCTCGACGTGCTCTACGAAGCCGGCCTGCGCTCGCTCGGCATTGTCTGGAGCCGACCCAACGCCTTCGGCCATGGCGTCCCGTTCCGCTTTCCGTCGTCGCCCGATACTGGACCGGGGCTGACCGATGCCGGCAAGGCGCTGGTCAAGGCCTGCAATCAGCTCAAGATCATGATCGACCTGTCGCATCTCAACGAAAAAGGCTTTCGCGATGTCGCCGCGCTCAGCGATGCGCCGCTGGTCGCCACTCATTCGAACGTGCATGCGCTGTGCACCCATTCGCGCAACCTGACGGACTGGCAGCTCGGCGCCATCCGCGAGACCGGCGGCATGGTCGGGCTCAACTTCGCCACCGGCTTCCTGCGTGAAGACGGACGGATGAATTCGGACACCAGCCTCGACATCATGGTGCGCCATGTCGATTCACTGCTGCAGGCGCTGGGCGAAGATGGCGTCGGGCTGGGTTCGGATTTCGACGGGGCCATGATCCCGGCGGTCATCGGCGACGTTGCCGGCTTGCCGAAGCTGGTAGATGCGCTGGCCGCGCGCGGCTTCGGACGCGCGCTGATCGAGAAGATCGCCTATCGCAACTGGCTGAACGTTCTCGAAAGAACTATAGGCTGAGGCTTAAGCGCCCATGCGCTTCAGCCAGTCCTGGCCGCCGCCGCGATCCCGGATGATCGGCAGCGGGTTCTCCCAGTCCAGCCGCGCGCAGATGCGGTAGACTTCGAGCGTCTCGGCGCTCATTTCGCCGCGCTTGTAGAAGTACATGGCGGCGGCATAGCGGGTGCGACCCGACCATTTTTCGCCGAGCGGCGTGTTGACCAGCTGCCATTGTTCGGCGGCTTCCGCCGCATCATCTTGTTGGTCGGCCACAGTCAGAAATCCGCCGGTGGATTGGCGGTGCGGCGGTCGAGCTTGATGAAGGGACGGGCCACCACCTTGGCCCGCTTCATCAGCTTCTGGTACTGCAACTCGCGCATGGCGTAGATCTCGACCCAGAGGTCTTCCACCATCGTATCACCATAGGGACGCGTCAGCGAGGCGATGGCGATATTGCGCTTGGCCATCGGCGACCAGATGGCGGCGCTGACCAGCCCGACCTCCTGATGCTTCTTGTGGTAGACGATGGCGTGCTCGGCCGGGATGTTGCCTTCGATCTCCAGCCCGACCAGCACGTGGCGCAGCTTGCGTTTGGCACGGGCTTCGAGGATGGCGCGTCGGCCGTTGAAATGGCCTTTTTCCAAATCGATCATGAAGCCGAGACCGATCTCGTCCGGCATGCGCAGACGGTCGGCGCGAATGGCATGGTCTGCGGTGGTGAAGTCGGCATTGGCGACGATGAGGCCGGCTTCCAGCCGGGCGCGGTTGAGGGCGGCGTAGCCGATGGCGCGGATGCCGCGCAGTTCGCCTGCCGTCATCAGGCGGTCCCAGAGGCTGAGCGCTTTTTCGGCCGGCACGAACAGTTCGTAGCCGAGATCGCCGGTGAAGCCGGTGCGCGAGATGGTGATAGTGCCGCCATCGTGCGGGAATTCGGCGAGATCGAACACTTTGAGTTTTTCAACGCCGGCGAAACCCGCCTCGCGCAGCACGGCGAAGGAGGTTGGGCCTTGCAGAGCGAGACCAGCGACGCTTTCAGTCTCTTCCTCGACTGTCACCTCGAAACCGGTCGCGCTGTCCAGCAGCCAGGGCAGGTGCCGCTCCTGCGAACACAGGCGGAAGCGGGTCGGCGACAGCCGGAACAGCGTGCCGTCATCGAGGACAAAACCTTCGTCGTCGCACCATGCGGTGTAGTGGACGCGGCCCGGTTTCAGCTTGGTGACATCGCGCAGCGTGACGCGATCGAGGAAGGCTTCGGCATCCGGCCCCTCGATGCGGTATTTGGTCATCGGCGAGATGTCGAACAAAGCCGCCTGGCTGCGGATGGCGAAATATTCGAGTTCCTCGTCCCACAGCGAATGCGGCGCGCGATAGCCGGCCCAATTGTACCAGTCCTGAGTTTTGGCCAGCGCATCGATGCGCGGCTGGAACGGCGTGCCGAGACGCAAGGTGCGGAAATGGCCCTGCGCTGGGGTGCGGGCGGCGTTGTTGATCTGACTCGTCATCACGGCATTCCTTCGCCGTAGAGTGCGGCGTTGACTGGCTGAAACATCCGGTCATCCCTTCGTCGCTATGATGCGCCGCGCCGCATTAAAACCGGGAGCACCCGAAACGCCGCCGCCTGGATGCGAACCGGCGCCGGCCAGGAACAGCCCCTCGATCGGCGTGTCGTAGCCCGACCAGCCGGAGACCGGCCGCGACATCAACATCTGGTCGGCCTGCAATTCGCCGTGGTGCCAATGGCCCCCCGGCATGCGGTAGTTGGCTTCGATATCGGCTGGCGTCAAAAGCTCGGCATGCAGCACGGACTTGCCGATACCGGGGGCGTAGGCTTCGAGCTGCGCCATGACAGCGCTGAGGAATTTCGGCTTGCCGGCGTCCCAACCCTCTTTCAGCGCATAAGGCGCGTATTGCACGACAGCCGACAGTACACAGGCGCCGCTTGGCGCGAGCGACGGGTCGGAGAGCGACGGCAGTGTGATCTCCATCACCGGTTCGGCTGAGAACTCGCCATATTTCGACGGGTTGAAGGCGCGCTCGACATGGTCGGCCGAGGGCGCGATGACCAGACGGCCCTTGTGATTATCGGCGCCGACGCCGGAAAATTGCGGTTGCCGTTCGAGCGCCAGATGGAGCTTCGCCGCGTCGCCCCTCATGCGGATGTTCTTTACCTTGCGCACGAAACCCGTGTCGATCTCGCGCGGGCCGACGAGATCGAGCATGGTCGTCGCCGGGTTGATGGCGGAGACGATCGTTCTGGCGTGCAGCACCTCGCCGCCGTCGAGGGTCACGCCGAGGGCGCGCCCTTTTTCGACGACTATTCTGGCCACGGGCGCTGCCGTGCGGATGGTGACGCCGGCTTTCTCCGCCGCCGCGCCGATCGCGGCGACGACTGCACCCATCCCACCTTTCGGCAGCATCTGCGCGCCGGTTTTGCCGCCGGTCTCGCCGGCCAGCCGATAGTAGAGGCCGAGCAGGGAGGTCGGCGAACGCGGGCCGAGGTGGCTACCAAGCGTGGCGTCGAAGGCAAGCAGGCCCTTCAGCCTGATATCGGCAAGCTGCTCGTCGAGCAGGTCGGCGACGTTCATCAGGAGAACGCGCAGGAAGTCGCGCATGTCTTCCTTGCCGAGCTTTTTCAGCGCCACGGCCGTCTGGCCGAGCGCTGCGGTTTCAAGCAGGGACATGCCACCGAGATCGGGCGGGCGCCGCGACAGGAACGGTTTCAGGATGCCGGCGTAGCGCATGAGTTGCGCGCGCAATTCCTTCCAGTCGGACTGCTCGGACGGAGTGGAGCCGGTCAGCACTTCGCCATAGGCGCCATGCAGGACAAGCGGCGGGCCGTCCTTCGCCAAGGCGACCGACGGCATGAAGTCTGCGCGGGTGACCTGCAGCCCGTGTTTCTCCAGCTCCAATGTCTTTACCACGTCGGGATGCAGACGGTTCAGCACATGGGCGATCGAGGAGACGCGAAAGCCAGGGGCGAACTCTTCGGTGCGCGCGGCCCCGCCGACTTCGGTCCCGGCTTCCAACACCAGCACCTTGCGGCCGGCCTTGGCCAGAGTGGCGGCAGCGACAAGGCCGTTATGGCCGCCGCCTATGATGATGGCATCAAATGACGTCATGGGCCGCGCTCATATGGGAGGTCGATTTGGCGAGGTCGCGCAGGATCTCGGCTGCTGCATTGCGGCCGGGTGCGCCCATGACGCCGCCGCCGGGATGGGTCGAGGAGCCGCACATATAGAGCCCGCCGACCGGCGAGCGGTATTGTGCGTAGCCCGGCACCGGCCGGTTGAACAGCAACTGGTCGAAGGTCAGCTCGCCCTGAAAGATGTTGCCTTCGGTGAGGCCGACCTCGGCTTCGATCTCGCGCGGCGTGCGAACCTCCATGTGGACGATGCGGTCGCGGAAGCCCGGCGAGTATTCCGCGATCTGCGCGACCACGCTTTCAGCGAAACCGTCGCGGTCGGCATCGGTCCAGTCCTGGCCATTCACCTTGGGCGGCGCGTACTGCACGAAGCAGCTCATAAAATGCTTGCCCGGCGGCGCCATGGTCGGGTCGAGCGTCGTTGGGATGACCATGTCGAGGAATGGGTCGGCCGACCAGCGACCGGCCTTCCAGTCGTCATAGGCGCGCTCCATGCGCTCCATGGAATCGGTGAAATGCATGTCGCCGCGATAAACGGGTGAATCCTTCGGCAGTGCCGGGAATTCCGGCAGAGAATCCAACGCGATGTTGACCTTGCCGGAGGAGCCGCGGATCTTGAAGTTCCTGACCCGCCGCAGGAAAATGTCGGGCAGTTCCTTCTCCTCGACCAGTTTCAGGAATGTGCGTTTGACGTCGGCGTTGGAGACGACGAGCTTGCCGTAAATCTCCTCGCCGCCAGCCAGCACCACGCCCTTGGCCTTGCCTCGGCTCACCAGCACATGGTCGACCTCGGCGCCGGTACGGATGGTGCCGCCGGACGCCTTGAAGGAACCGGCGAGCGCCTTGGCGACGGCGCCCATGCCGCCGCGCGCATAGCCCCAGGCGCCGACCGAGCCGTCGACCTCACCCATATAATGGTGCAGCAGCACGTAGGCTGTGCCGGGCGACATCGGCCCGAGCGCGGTACCGATGATGCCGGACAAAGCGAAGTTCGCCTTGATGACATCGGTCTCAAAATATTCGTCGAGGAATTCCGAGATCGACATGGTCCAGAAGCGCAGCGTCAGCGCCATTTCTTCTGATGACAGGCCGGCGAATTTCTTGCCGAGGTAGAGAAGCTCTCCGAGGTCACGCGGCTTGAGACTGGTCGGGTCCGGTGCGGTGCGCATCAGCAGCGGCTGGATGAAGCGGCACTGCCGCGTCACGTCGCGCGAATAACGGTCATAGGCCTCGGCGTCGCGCCTGGAGAAGCGGGCAAATTCGCGCCGGTGCGCATCGTGGTCACGGTAGTTGGCGAGGTAGTCGCCATCGCGCGTGAACACGGCGCCGCCCTCATAGGAAATCACCTGCAAGCCGAAGCGCGGCAGTTCGAGGTCGCGCATGATTTCGGGGCGAAACAGCGAGCAGACATAGGAGCAGTTGGAGTACAGGAAGCCCGGCGTTAGCTCGCGGCTGGTAGCGGCGCCGCCGACCCAGTCGTTCTTTTCCACCACCAGCACGTCGAGCCCGGCGCGTTGCAAATAGCTGGCGTTGACCAGGCCGTTGTGTCCGCCGCCGATGACGATCGCATCCCAAGCTTTCATTCGCGCCCAGCCTTCATGGTGCTCGACCCTTCATTTTCGCGTGATTTGTCGCCGAATGCGCGGAATTTGGCACGGCAGCGGCTATTCTGTCCAGCCATTCTGAATGAATGTTCAACAAATGATATTGCGTTTTCCTGTTAATACGCTACGCTTTGCCGGCATTCGAACCTGCGCAATTCGGCTGATGGGACTTAAGGTCTGATGATCGAAACGGCAGATGGCGAGCCGGAATATGACGCTGCCGCGATCCGCTTCCTCGAGGCGCTGTGGGGCGAGGGTTATCTGTCGCCGGGCGGACCCGACGAGGTCGACCGGGTGGTCGAAGGGCTGTCGCTCAGGGGCAAGACGATCCTCGACATCGGCTGCGGCTCCGGCGGCATCGCGCTGCATCTGGTGGAGCGCCACGGTGCTGCTCATGCCACCGGCTTCGACATCGAGCGGCCGGTGATCGAGGCGGCCAGAAAGCATGCCGCTGCACGAGGGCTTTCAGACCGCGCCAGCTTCGTCCAGGCGCCGCCGGGGCCGCTGCCTTTTGCCGACGCTTCGTTCGATGTCGTCTTCTCCAAGGATGCGCTGGTGCACGTGTCCGACAAGGACGCGCTGTTTGTGGAAATCTTCCGCGTGCTGAAGCCGGGCGGCGTCCTTGCCGCCTCCGACTGGCTGATCGGCCATGACGGCGAGCCGTCATCTGAGATGAAGGCCTATGTCGCGGCCGAAGGCCTGTCCTTCGCCATGGCCTCGCCGGCACGCTATGCGCAAGCGATGCGCAGCGCCGGCTTTGCCGATGTCACTGTGAAGGACCGCAATTCTTGGTACCGCGAGGTCGCACGCGGCGAGCTGGAAAGGCTGAAAGGCCCGCTCTACGAGACGGCGGCAGTCGCGGTCGGAGCGGCCTATGTCGACAAGAACATCAAGACCTGGGAAGCCATGCAGAAGGTGCTTGACAGTGGCGAGCACCGTCCCACTCATCTTCGCGGGTGGAAGCCGGCTGTGGTGGGATAGCCGGCAATGTGGAGCATGACGGCACCGATGAAAGCTGCAGCGCGCGAAGAGCGATCCTCCGACACGTCTGGAAAAACCGAGCCGGAAAAACGCGGCCGCAAGGCGTCGAAGGAGGTCAGGCAACAGCAGCTGATCGAAGCGACCATCGATTCGCTGGCCAAGCGCGGTTATTCGGAAACGACGATGGCCGATGTCGCTGACGGCGCCGGCCTGTCGCGCGGCATCGTCAACTTCCATTTCGAGAGCAAGGAGAAGCTGCTCGTCGCCACGCTGGCCTATATGGCCGACGAATATGCGGCGCATTGGCGCGTCGCGCTGACCAAGGCCGGCGAGGATCCAGCCCGGCAGCTGCGGGCGCTGGTCGCCGCCGATTTCGACCGTTCGATCTGCAACAAGCGCAAGCTCGCGGCGTGGTGCGCGTTCTGGGGCGAGGCCAAGTCGCGGCCGACCTACCAGGCGCTGTGCGGCGCGCGCGACGCGGCCTACCAGAAGATCTTCATCGACCTCTGTGCCACGCTCAAGCAGGGCGGTGGTTACGCCTATGAGCCGCAGGGCATGGCGCTGGCGCTCAGCGCCATGCTGGAGGGCTTGTGGCTGCGGCTGATGATGGGGACCGAGGACGTCACCCGTGAAAGCGCGCTACAGGCGGCAAACGAATTCCTGTCGGCCGCCTTTCCGAAGCACTACCCGCCGGACAGCGGACGTTGACAACAACCGGCGGATCCAAGCCGGAGCGAACAATCAGAAACAAAGAGGATGGAACAGCATGAAAAGAATAGCCCGACGCCTGACACTGACATTGGCGCTGACGGCGACGCTGGCTGGTTCGGCCGCGGCGATTGCGGTCGCCGCCGACAAGGACCTGATCGTGTTCGACTGGTCCGGCTATGAGGACCCGAGCTTCCACCCCAAATATGTCGAGAAGAACGGCGACTCGCCGACCTTCGCCTTCTTCGGCGACGAGGACGAAGCCTTCGAAAAAGTGCGCTCCGGCTTCAAGGCCGATCTTGGTCATCCCTGCTCGCAGAGCGTGACAAAGTGGCGCGAGGCGGGGCTGCTGCAGCCGCTCGACACCTCGAAGATCACCGGCTGGAAGGATCTCAATCCCGGCATCATGGCGATGAAGGATCTGGCCACCACTTCGGACGGCAAGGCCTGGTTCATGCCGTGGGACTGGGGCAACACCCAGCTCACCTACAACTCCGACAAGATCGACGCGAAGGATGTGCAGTCGCTGAAGGCCTTCGCCGATCCCAAGTTCAAGGGGCGGGTCTCGATCGGCGACAATGTCGACGACGCCTATGCGCTGGCCAGCCTTGCCATGGGGCTCAAGGACTGGACCAAGATGACGGACGACCAGTTCAAGCAGGCGTCCGACTTCCTGCGCCAGGTGCACAAGAATGTCCGCTCCTACTGGACCGATACCACGGACGTCGTCCAGTTGCTGAGCGGCGGCGAGGTCGATCTCGCCTGGGCATGGAACGATGCCACGGTACAATCCGTCGCTGCCGGTGTGCCGATCAAGTCCAAGAAGGATACGGACGAAGGCATCTCGACCTGGGTCTGCGGCTACGTGCTGTTCAAGGACGCACCCGGCAATGTCGACAAGGCCTATGACTACCTCAACGCGATCAACGATCCCGAGACCGCCAAGGTGCTGGTCAAGGACTGGGGTTATGGCCAGGCCAACGCCAAGGGCATGGCCGGCGTCGACCCGGCGATCCTGAAAGAAAAGGGCTATGACGATGTGCAGAGATTCGTCGACAAGACCCTGTTCCAATCGCCCGTGCCGTCGTCGCTCAAGCTCAAGATGATCGCCGAATTCGAGAAGATCAAGGCGGGGTACTAAAGCTCTGTCCGGCTTCCTCCGTCTGCCTGTCAGTGCGCCGGGCAGACGGTCTCGCCAAGGCCGCTGAAATTCCGTAACGTCGCCCGGCCGCTTTTCGCGATGAGGAGTTTCGCGCCATGAATTCCATGCTTCGCCGCCTTGCTCTTGCTGCCGCCCTTACGGTCGGCGCAGGCGCCGTGCTTGCTTATGCCGAAGGCGGCGGAGACCTCGTCGTGTTCGACTGGTCGGGTTATGAGGATCCGTTGCTGCACCCCGACTACACCGCCAAATACGGCGCCGAGCCGACCTTTGCTTTCTTCGGCGACGAGGAGGAAGCGTTCCAGAAGATGCGCGCCGGCTTCAAGGCCGACATCGCCCACCCCTGCTCGCAAAGCGTGACCAAGTGGCGCGCGGCCGGCATTCTGCAGCCGCTCGACACCTCCCGGATCGCCGGCTGGCAGGATCTCAATCCCGGCATCATGGCGATGAAGGATCTCGCCGTCACCGCCGACGGCAAGGCCTGGTTCATGCCGTTCGACTGGGGCAACACTTCGCTGCTCTACCGCACCGACAAGGTCACGGCGGAGGAAGCGCAGTCGCTGAAGATTTTCGCCGATCCCAAATTCAAGGGCCGCGTCACCATCGGCGACAATGTCGATGACGCCTATGCGCTGGCCAGCCTGGTCATCGGCCTCAAGGACTGGACCAAGATGACCGACGCGCAGTTCCAGGAGGCGTCCGCGTTCCTGCGTGACGTCCACAAGAACATCCGCTTTTACTGGACCGACGACACCGACCTCAACCAGGCCTTTACCGGCAATGAGGTCGACCTCGTCTGGGGCTGGAATGAGACCTTCGTGACGCTCAAGGGCCAAGGCATGCCGATCGCCATGAACCGCGACACCAGGGAAGGCATATCCACCTGGGTGTGCGGCTATGTGCTGATGAAGGATGCGCCGGGCAAGCTCGATCAGGCCTATGATTTCCTCAGTGCGGTCAACGCGCATGCCGTTTCCGATTACTTGGTCAAGACCTTCGGCTACGGCCACGGCAACAGCGCCGGGATGGCCGCGGTAGACCATCAGGTGCTGAGCGACCGTGGCTTCGACAATCTCGACAAGTTTTTGGACAAGACGCTGTTCCAGCAGCCGGTGCCGCCTGAGCTCAAGCAGCGCATGGTCACGGAATTCGAGAAGATCAAGGCCGGCTATTGAGCGACAGGACTGAAAGAACCGATGTCGTCATCGTCGGCGCCGGTTTCACGGGCCTGTCGGCTGCGCTTGAGCTGAGAAAGGCCGGCATCGATGTCGTGCTGCTCGAAGCACGCGACCGCGTCGGCGGCAGGGTCGAGGCTATTCGCAACGGGCTTGGCGAGCGCATCGACAGCGGCGGCCAGTTTTTCTGCGAAGACATGCCGGAGGTGACGGCGCTGGCCGCGTCCCGTGGCAAGGCCTTCGTCGAAACCTATGTGAATGGCGATTTCATCACCCATCCATCGCTGTCGGTCGAAGAGGCCGAACGGACCTATCATGGCGCGATGGCAATCCGCGAGCGGATGAATGCGATCGAGCCGGACGATCCCTCGATCGCCGGCATGAGCGCTGCCGCCTGGCTCGAATGCCAGCATGATCCCACTGACGCCAAGACGGCTTTCCGCTCGATGATCGAAGGCCTGTGGTGCCTGGCGATGGACAAGGTGCCGCTGTGGTACCTCATCGACAATGACCGCCGCATCACCAACGAGGTGCCCGAGCTGCAATATTCGCTGCTCGAAACCATGCAGTCGCTGGCCGAGGACATGGCGGGAGATCTCGGCGATAGCGTTCGGCTGAACGAGCCGGTTACGCGCATCGAGCACGGGCCGCAAGGGGTTCGTGCCGTCTCGGCAGGCAGCGCCATCGAAGCGCGAAGAGTGCTGGTCGCGCTGCCGCCGGCGAGGGCCGCGAAGCTGGATTTCGCGCCCGCTCTGCCGCCCGCTCTCGCAAAGGCGCTCGGCGTCTGGGAAAGCGGTGCGGTGATCAAGATCCTGGTGCGCTATCCCACGCCGTTCTGGCGCAAGCGCGACCTGTGCGGCATGGTGATGTGGCGCGACCTGCCGGGCCTGTTCGCCTGTGACGCCAGCAAGGATGCGCAACATGCTGCGCTGGTCGTCTTCGTCGGCGGACCGCTGGCCTTGCATTGGCGTCCGCTCGCGGACGCGGCGTTGCGTGCGGAGGTCACGGCAAGGCTCGTTGATGCCCTTGGCCCGGAGGCGGCCGATATTATCGATTTCAGCCAGCGGGACTGGATCGATGACCGCTGGAGCGGCGGCGCCTACAGCGACCTTATTGTCGATGTGACGGCACGGGATGCCGAGCGCACGATCCGTGCCGGCGCAGATCCTGTTCATTTCGCATCGTCGGAACTGTCGCCGTCATTCCCGGGCTATGTCGAAGGCGCCATCGTGATGGGGCGGATCGCAGCCAAACAGATCGCGACGGAACTTAAAATTCTTAGTGGAGCATGATCTTATTCCGAATCCGGTTTCCACTTTTCGGGATCATGCTCAGTCCGCCATCGCCACCAAGGCCTCCGGATCGTAGCCGAGGCGGATCGAAGTGCCGACGGGGATATCGTCGGCGCCGAAGTCGTTGGTCTCGGTGACCGACAGTGGCTTTTCCAATCCGGGTATCTCGACGATCAGGTGGGTGATCTCGCCAAAATAGTGGCGTTCGACCACCTTGCCGGCCACTTCGAATTTCGCCGTCGCATTGTCCCACAGCACGCGCAATCGCTCCGGCCTGATGCCCAGAGTGGCGCCGCCGCCATTGCGCACGAAGGCCTTCGGCTTGTCGGTCCTGACCCGGCCGAAGCCCAGCGTGTCGACGACCAGCGAGGCGCTGCTCTCCTCGACGATCTGCGCTTTTACGAAATTCATGCCGCCGAGGAAATCGGCGACCTGGCGGTTGACCGGCCGCTGGTAGATTTCCTTGGGCGAGGCGACCTGGGCGATCTTGCCGCCGAACATTACGGCGATGCGGTCGGACATAGCGAGCGCCTCATACTGGTCATGGGTGACCAGCACGAAGGTGATGCCGACCGCCTGCTGCAGGCGGCGCAGTTCGAGCTGCATCTGCTCGCGCAATTTCTTGTCGAGAGCCGACAGCGGCTCGTCGAGCAGCAGCACCTTGGGCCGCATCACCAAGGCGCGGGCGAGCGCCACGCGCTGGCGCTGGCCGCCGGAAAGCTCGGTGGCGAGGCGTTTGCCGAGGCCGGTGAGCGACACCTGCGCCAGCGCTTCCTCGACGCGGCGCTTTTCTTCCGTTCCTCCCAGCCTGAGCCGTTTCAGCCCATAGGCGACATTCTGCTCGACATTGAGATGCGGGAAGATGGCATAACTCTGGAATACCATGTTGGTCGGCCGGCGGTTGGCCGGGATGCCTTCCATCGACTGGCCGCCGACCGAGATCGAGCCGCTGGTCGGGTTGTCGAAACCGGCAATCATGCGCAGCAGCGTGGTCTTGCCGCAGCCGGAAGGGCCGAGCAGCGAAAAGAACTCGCCCTCCTTGATGGTCAGCGAGGCGTCGTCGAGCGCCTTGAACGCCCCATAGCTGCGGGTAACGCTGCGGATTTCGATCATTGCCCGGTCGGTTTGGGGTCGATCAGATTGGGCCCGCTCGGAATTATCTTGCTTGGATGGCTCATCCTGAGGCCGTTCGGCCCGGGACTGCTCAGGCATAGAGGCCTCCCTCGCTCTGGGTGCGTCTGGCCGCATGGCGGCGCAGGATCTCGGCAACGGTCATCAAAACGAAAGAGGCAACCAGCAGCAGCGTGCCCAGCGCCAACACACCCGGCAGCTTGGCGGCAAAGCGCAACTGGCCCCAGATATAGATCGGCAGCGTCGTCTCGGTGCCGGTCAGGAAGAAAGCGATGACGAACTCGTCGAGCGAGATGGTGAAGCAGACCAGGAGGCTGGAAATGATCGCCGGCGCCACCATCGGTAGCGTCACCCGCCGGAAGGTGCCGAAGGCACTCTCGCCGAGATCGGCGGAGGCTTCTTCGAGGCTGCGGTCAAAGCCCTCGAAACCGGCGGTCAGCACCGTCATCGAATAGGGAATGCAGATCAGGACATGGCCGAGCACGACGGTGAACAGCGACAGGCTCAGGCCTAACTGCAGCATGACCAGCAGCATGGAGATGGCGAGGATGATTTCCGGCAGCACCAGCGGCGCCATGATCAGGCCATTGATTGTGCGGCGGCCGGGATAGCGGTAGCGGGTGATCGAGCGGGCGGCGAGGATGCCGAGCAGCGTCGCCAGCACCGATGCCGAGATACCGACGATCAGGCTGTTCCAGGCGGCGTCAAGCAGCGCCGGCGTCTTCGGCAGGTCTTGGTACCATTTCAGCGTATAGCCGGTGAGAGGAAATTTTGGCGTCGGCGTGGTGTTGATCGAGAAGATCGGCAGGAAGATCACCGGCAGATAGAGAAAGACGACGTAGAGGAAGGCGTAGGCGGACAGCCAGCCGCCGGGAAAAAGGCGCCGCCTCGCCGTCATCGCGCCAGCCTCTGCAGCGCGCGGATGATGAGCACGGTGGCGCCCGCCATCAGCGTCACGACCAGCATGGTGGTCACGGACAATGCCGCGCCGAGTGGCCAGTTGGAGGCCTTATGGAACTGCGACTCGATGGCATTGGCGATCATCACGCCATCCTTGCCGCCGACCAGCCTTGGGGTGACGTAGTCGCCGACGGTGGGGATCATGACGATGAGAGCGGCCGAGATGACGCCCGGCGCCGACAGCGGCAGCGTCACGCGCAGGAAGGAGCGCAGCGGGCCGTCGCCAAGATCGGTGGCAGCCTCGACCAAGGTGCGGTCGACCTTCTCGAGCGAAACGAAGATCGGCAGGATGGCGAAGGCCGCCCAGGCGTGTGTGAGCGTGATGATGACGGCGCTGGAATTGTAGAGTAGCGCGGTCGATGGTTCGTCGATGATGCCGAGGCCCATCAGGCCGGAATTCAGCACGCCATTATAGCCGAGGATGACTTTCCATGACATCACGCGCAGGAGATAGCTGGTCCAGAACGGGATGGTAATCAGGAACAGCCACAGGCTCTTGTGGCGACCGCCATGGAACGAGATGAAATAGGCGATCGGATAGGCGAGGATGACGGTGAAAAAGCTCACCGTCAGGGAAATGTAGAGCGAGCGCCACAGAAGATCGCGGTAGATCGGCTCGGTCAGCGCGATGCGATAATTCTCCAGCGTGAATGTATGGTCGATGGTGAGGTAGTTCTGCGTCCAGAAGGAGTGGGCGAAGACCACCAGGATCGGCACCAGCAGCAGGATCAAAGCGTAGACCAAGGTCGGGCTGATCAGGGCAAGGCCCTGGACGGATTCGGACTGCAGAAGGGCGTTTCGCCTTGCTCGCGTCATGCGTCGCGTGGGCACCCCTTCGGCAGCTACCGTCATTGCAGCGACCCGGGCGTGATCTCGGTTGCTGGCTCGAACTGTTCCGCCATGATGCTCCCATTGACCGGGCCGGCTGCCTGTTCCCAATTTTTGCGGAGCGCGCTTTGCTGGTTGCGCTCCAAGCTTGCCGGCTTTCTTTCATCATGAGCGCATCCGTGCATTGAAATCAAGCGCTATTTCTGTAATATTGATTGAACGGACATTCAAAATGAAGTGAAGAAAGCCGGCTTTCCTGCCCTTGGCGCTTCGCTTTCTGTCCGGTGAAATTACGCTCAGACGATGCGAGGCAATGATGGCGGCTGCAAGAGACCTAAGAGCGATGGAAATGGCTGACGGTGGCGATGCGGTCGAGCTGGCCAAGCGCCATCTCATCCAGCCCTGGCCTTATGCCGGCTCGGTCGGCAATGAAGCGCGTGCGCTGATCGGCGAGGGCGATGGCATCTACATCACCGATGTAACAGGCAAGCGACTGATCGACGGGCCGGCCGGCATGTGGTGCATCAATGTCGGCCACCGCCGCGAGGAGCTGGCCAGGGTGATGTACGACCAGGCGATGATGCTGTCCTACAACACGCCCTGGTATACGATGAATGCGCCGTCGGCCGAGCTCGCCAAGCGCCTCGCCGATCATGCGCCGGGCGATCTCAGCCATACCTTCTTCACCACCGGCGGATCGTCGGCTGTCGAGACGGCACTGCGCTTCATGCAGTTCTACAACAATGTGCGCGGGCGGCCGGAAAAGAAGCTGATCCTCAGCCGCGGCGGCGCCTATCACGGCTCGACCTATCTGTCGGCCTCGCTCAACGGCCGGCCGCGCGACCGCGACTGGATGGACGGCGCCGACGATCTGGTCGTCAAACTGTCCTCGCCAGACCCGTTCCGGCGGCCGAAAGGCATTGACATCGCCGCCTTCTGCGATTTCCTGGTCGATCAGTTTCGCGATGCGGTCGCCCGCGTCGGCGCAGAGAAGATCGGTGCTTTCGTCGGCGAACCGGTGCAGGCATCCGGCGGCGTCGTCGTGCCGCCGGATGGCTATCTCAAGCGCATTCGCGAAATCTGCAGGGACAACGATATCCTCTATATCTCCGATGAGGTGGTGACCGGCTTCGGGCGGCTCGGCCATGTCTTTGCCTCCGGCGATGGCTTCGGCATCGACCCCGACATGATCACCTTCGCCAAGGGCGTTACATCAGGCTATTTCCCGCTTGGCGGCGTCATCATCTCGGAGCGGCTGCTTCAGGAAATGCGCCGTTCCAACCATCCCGATGCGATGTTCGGCCATGGCCTGACCTATACCAGTCATCCCATCGGCTGCGCGGTGGCGCTGAAGAACCTCGATATCCTGGAAGACAGCGTGCTGGCCCACACGCGCGATGTCGCGCCCTATTTCCAGGCGCAGTTGAAGACGCTGGAGGAACTGCCGCTGGTTGGCGAAGTCCGCGGCATGGGCCTGATGGGCTGCGTCGAGTGCGTAGCCGACCGCGAAAGCAAGGATCCGCTGCAGCTCGACAAGGATGTCGGCAAGCGCATCGACGCGCATTGCCACGAACTCGGCCTCCTGGTCCGGCCGCTGATCAACATGTGCGTGATGTCGCCGCCGCTGATCATCACGCGAGAGCAGATCGACGACATGGTGGCGATCCTGCGCGAAGGCATTTCGCGGACCATGGACGATCTGCGCAAAGAGGGCGTGTGGCAGGGGTGACTGGCAGTTCCGCCCCTACACCTGCGAGCGCATAGCCTCATTGAGGTTCCACATGTCCTTCTCCTCCGGCGCCGTCTCCAGGCCCAGCACCGGGATCTGCTTGCGCAGATGGTCGTGGTGGGTGCGCACACCGTATTCGAGGTCGGAGAGATAAAAACCCTCGAAGGCCTCCGAGATCATGGACTCGTTTGACCAGACGGAAAGCTGCACGTCCTCGTTCATGGTATCGCGGTCGATGCGGTAGGCGAGATAGCGGGCGGCCGCCTGTTCCCGGGTCTCGTCGGGGTAGCGGTAGATGGCGCCGCGCAGCAGCGTCTCGCCGGTCGACAGCGGGAACTCCTGATAGAACTGCACCGATTCCGGCATGATCGACAGCGCGTTGTTGGGGAAGATGCCGTAATAGATCCAGGCCCTGCGCAGATGCTCCGGCAGGTGTGAGGCATCGGGCGTGAGCTTGATGTATTCGCGCACGCTCCAGCGCCGGCCGGCATGCGGATTGTAGGTGGCAAACGAGCGCGACACGCCGTTGATGAACGGCTCGTCGAAATAGGTCGAGCCGTAGAGATCCTGCAGCGCCGGATGCGCCATGGCGACGTGGTAGCCTTCATTGTCGACGTCGCGCACCGACTTCCAGTTGACCGGCGTTTTCTGTGTCCAGATGCCCCAGGACGGCACCATCTCGGCCACGTTGTAGTGTGCCATCTCGGCCTCGATCGGCTTCAACAGTTCGGCCACCGAAGGCTGCGGGCCGCCCTTGCGAAAGCGGACAAAGATGAAGCCCATCCATATCTCAAGGTCGAGCGGCATCAGGCCGAATTCGGTCTTGTCGAGCTCGGGGAAGGAGCGCGGCCGGGCGGCGCCGCGCAGCGTGCCGTCGAGATTGTAGACCCAGCCATGGAACGGGCAGACCAGCGCGTTCTTGCAGGTGCCCTGGCTGTCGGCGACGACGCGGCTGCCGCGATGCCGGCACATGTTGTTGAAGGCGCGCACGACGCCGTCCTTGCCGCGCACGATGAGCGCCCGCTCGCCGACCACGTCCATAGTCAGATAGTCGCCGGCATTCGGCACGTCGCAGACATGGCCGGCGATCTGCCAATGGTTGCGGAAGACGTATTCCTTCTCAAGTTCGAGAAGCGCGTCGGAGTGATAACTCCAGCCCGGCAGACCCCGCCGGTCCCAATCATTGGGGATCGCCACGTCACGGAGATGCGGGTTCATAAAAAAGCTCTTCTTTTATTGAATACTCATTCAATAAAACCATATTTTACATTGAAATGCAATGGCTTGTAGGAATCACAACTTTTCAAGTCGGCACAACAGGACCAGCTGAAAGCCAGAAAATCCCGGAATATCCGGGCGTTAACCGGGGGCGTGAAATAGCTGTCCGGCATGCGGATTTGGCCGTGCCGAGCTTGCAAACACGGCCCGCTCCGAGACGAAAATACCTGGCGTCCGCAAATTCGATCCGCAGTGTGAGCTTGTTCATAGTGCGGCCGACAGGAAGCGGGCTTGGTGCGTTCGCGGCCCGCCTGTCGTCAACATTTGATTGCCCGGATGAAACAGCTTCGCAAACGCATCTTGCCGTCGGCACATGACCGGATCTGTCCGGATATGCCCGAATTTCTTGTTTCAAACCTGTTACGCGGGCAAGCCAAGCGCATCATTCGCCCGTTACCAGGCGCGCTTAGGTTCGTTTCATAAGAAAACGAAGGGGAGCAGCAATGCATACGAAAGTCGAGATCACTAGCAACGAACGACGCGCCAAACTGGCACTGCGTCAGCGCGCCAGCGACCATCCGGTTGCGATGTTCTCCATGCTGGGCGCCTGCGCTCTGGCCGTCATGTTCCTGACACCGGCTTCCGGTCCGGCTTTTGCTTCGCTCAACCCGCCGGCCAATGTTGTCCAGGGCGCGCCGACCACCATCAAGACCGCCCGGCTGCCGGAGCCGGAAATCGATTTTGCCTGCCAGGGTCAGGCCTGGGGCGCCGAGAGCGCGGAGTGCCTGCGCGTCATCGCCGCCCAGTCCGGCGTGCACAAGGCGCGTTCCGTCCGCATGATCGCCAACGCAGCGCCGCTGACCACGACACCCAACGTTTTCTGAACCTCCCGAGCGCTTCCTCCCGCGCTCGTTCTTGGCTCCCGCCGCTTCCCTCGGTCGGGAGCCTCTTTTTTAGGGCCTATCGATATTCGGGTGAGGCCGGCCTGCGCATGGAGGTTCCCTGCGCTTCCGGTGCTCGCGTACTTCAAGTACGCTCCGCTCCGGTTCTCGGGAACCACCATTCTCGACTCGGCCTGACCCGAATCTCGATAGACCCTACATGGGTGCTTCCGAAAACTTAGCCGGCGGCGGCGACCTGGTCGGCTATTGCCGAGAGTACGCCGCGGACGTCCAGCGTCGAGAACGGCTTTTCCAGGATTTGCGGGCGCTGCGGCGCCGGCAAGGCTTCGATCTCGGCCTTGGCGCCGATCAGGTCGCCGGTCACCAGCACGAAGCTTTTGGCCAGCGCCAGGTTGTCGGCGAGCAATTCGCGGTAGATGGCAATGCCGCTGGTGCCGGGCATGCGCAAGTCGGAAAAGACGATGTCTGGCGGCATGTGGCCGGTCAAGGTCGCCGCCGCCGACGTCCAGGCCGGCACGACCCGCGACTTGATACCCATCAGTTCCAGGATGTCGGAGAGGGAGCCGGCGACGTCGGGTTCGTCGTCGATGATCAGCGCATGGCGCAAGCCGCTGGAACGAGCCGGGCTGTCGCCGGCTGCTGCCGCGCCGCCGGTGATTACCGGCAGCTGGACGACGAAGCGCGCGCCACGCGGCAGCACCTCCTCGAACCAGATATTGCCGTTGTGGCGCTCGACGATCGATTTCGAGATCGACAGGCCGATGCCGGTGCCGACGCCGACCGGCTTGGTGGTGAAATAGGATTCGAAGATGCGGCTGCGGATCGCCTCGGGAATGCCCGGTCCGTTGTCCTCGACCGAAAACCCGGGGTTGCCGCGATCGCTGCGGAATGTCCGCACCTTGATCAGGCGGTCGCCGCCGATACCGGCCAGAGCGTGTTGGCTGTTGATCAGGAAATTGGCGGCCACCTGCGTGACGTGGTCGGCATCGGCCATCGCCAGCAGCGGGCCGGGCGCGAAATCGGTGTCGATGATGATGCCGCTCGAGCGTGCGCCATAGGCGGTTACTTCGAGTGCGGCGCGGATCACCTGGTTGAGATCGGTCTCGGCCTGCGCCGCCGGATGCAGGCGCACCATCGACAGGAAGCTTTTGACGATGCGGCCGCAGCGCTCGGCAGCGGCGCGCACTTTCTCGGCGCGAACCTTGGTCTGCGGGTCGGTGGCGAATTCATGCAGCAGCGTCGACTGCGCAACGACCACGGCGAGCGGGTTGTTGAGCTCGTGCGAAACACCGGCCAGCAGTGAACCCATCGCCGCCATCTTCTCGTTCTGGTGCAGTTTTTCGCGCTGGCGGTTGATCTCTTCTTCGGCGCGCAGCTTATCGCGCAGATCGCGGATCGAACCGAAGATGAGCTGACGGTCAGCCACCCGCATCTCGGTCGCCGTCAATTCGATGGGAAACACCTCGCCGGCCGCATTCTGTGTCACGGTCTCAAGCCGTTGGCCAACCATCGGCGCGCCGCGGCCAGACATGTATTCGGCGCCCGAGACATAGCCCTTGCGGTAATATTCCGGCACCACGGTATCGAGCAGGTCCTTGCCGAGGATGTCGCTGCGCTGATAGCCGAACATCTTTTCGGCGGCCGGATTGAATTCGATGATCGAGCCGGTCTCGTCGATGACGATGATGGCGTCGAGCGACGCCTGCAGCATGGTGCGGCGGATGACTTCGCTGGCATGGGCGTCGGACGGCGAGTGCTCGATGGCGTCGCCGATGGCGAGCGCGATGATGTGCATCGTCGCCTCTTCCTCTTCGGTCCATTCGCGCTCGTTTAGGCAGTCATTGACCGCGAACGTGCCCCACAGATGACCGTGCGCGAACACCGATACCGACAGGAACGACTTGATGTGCTGCTTTTCGAAATCGGCCCTGAGGAACCCGTCGAGATCGCGCGTATGGCCGGCGAAGATCTTGCCTTGCCGCTCGTCCTCTCCAATCCGCTCCAGCAGCGGATCGGTATCGACGATCGACTGCATGATCACCGTCGGCGAAGCCAGTTCGCCGCCGAAGCGAGGATCGATCCAGTAGGCGGCGACCGATTGGGCGAAGCCCTGGCCGGGCAATTCGCGCAGCCTGAACAGGATGCCGCGCTGGCAATTCATGGCGCTGCAGAGCGTTTCGAGGATGGTTTCCATCTCGCGCTGCCAGTCGCCGGCATCGCGCAACCGGCGGACGACGCGCACAGCCGCCATCGCGGCGCTCTGGCGAGCGCCTTGCGGGTCCATACGTGGTGCTGGTTCAGCGGTCATGTCAGCCATCAGTAAAGGGCCGTCGAATTAGGCAGCTATGGAGCATTTCACGAAAAAGGTGAAACGCTCCATGTTTCAATGCAATCCCGAACGGAAATCGCTACGCACTGTTCCTGGAATTGCTAGAGCGTTTCACCGTTTCACGGAAACGGAGAAGCCTCTATCTCTTTGTTTTTACGCAATTCCGGGCGGAAAACCGCGTACACTTTTCCTGTAATTGCTCTAGTGCCCGTCACCGGTCGGCAGCGAGAAGATATAGCCTTCGCCGCGCACTGTGCGCAAAAATTTCGGATTGGCCGGATCGGTTTCGATCTTCTTGCGCAGCCGCATGATGCGAATGTCGACGGCGCGCGACGATTCAGGATCCTCAACAAAACCAATCGCCTCGGAGATCGCCGATCGCGTCAACAGCCGGTTGGCGCGGGTCAGGAAAACCTCCAGCACATCGAACTCGCTCTTGGCCATGTCGATGACGGCGCCGTTGGCGCCGGTGACAAGCCTGCCGTCGAGGTCGGCCTGGAACGGGCCGAAGGTCAGGCGGCGGCCGCCATCGGCTTGTGTCTTCGCCGCCTGGGGCGGGCTCGGCTGCGGAACGCGGCGCAGCACGCTGCGCACACGAGCCAGCACCTCACGCAACTCGTAGGGCTTGACGATGTAGTCGTCGGCGCCAAGCTCCAGCCCGACAATGCGGTCGAGTGCGGTGCCGGCAGCCGTGGCATAGATGATGCCGACCGGTATTTTCGAGCGCAGCCAGCGGCCGAGCGACAGTCCGTCCTCGCCCGGCATGGCGATGTCGAGAATGGCCAAATGAAACGATTCCGTCTCCAGCAAGGCGCGCGCCTCGGCCGCGCTTCCGGCCTGGGTCACATCGTAGCCGTTGGCGCCGAGATACTCGGCGACCGCGTCCCGGAGATCGGGCTCGTCCTCGACGATGACAATCCGTGCCCGCACTATGGCCTCGCTCCCGCTTTCAGCGGAAAGTAGATTGGGTATAAACATGATGTCCAGCACTCATATCCGGTTGCGGGGGAACGGGAAGAAAAACATGGCTGCACGATCCGTCATCGCGCTGGTTTCCGTCGCCGATGTGGTGGCCGGCGATCTTGCCGATCATCTCGACCGGCGCGGCCATGACGTGCGCGAGGCGCGGCAGCCCTGGGAAGCTGAATCCCTGCTTTCGGCCGGAGGCATCGATATCGTCATCGTCGGCGACAGCCTCAGCCAGGCGGAAGGGCGGGACCTGCTCAGGCGTTATGGCGGCGGCCAGAGCGCGGACGGGAAGGCGGGGCCGGATTTCATCCTGATCTGCCGGCCGGCCGATCTGGTCGACAAGGTGCTGGCGCTCGAGCTTGGCGCCGCAGATGTCGTCGAAAGTCCGCTCAATGTCAGGGAGCTTGCCGCGCGCATCGGCGGCCTGCTGACGCGGCGCGGCAGGTCCGCCCAGGAACTGATCGTGCTGGAAAATGCCACCGTCGATTTGCGGTCGGCCATCGTCATGCACCGTTCGGGTACGGAAGAACAGCTGTCGCCGGGCCAGGTGGCGCTGCTCAGGCTGTTTCTGGCCAGCCCGCGCAAGGTGCTGACGCGCGACGACATCATTGCGGCGGCGCCCGCCGAAAATGCCGATGCCTTCGACCGCTCGATCGATTCGCGCATCGTGCGGCTGCGCCGCAAGCTCGACACCGAAACCATCACAACTATACGCGGCGCAGGCTACCGGTTCGACCCGCCGACGCAGCGCGCCGACTGAGGGTCGGGAGGCTGGATTGTTCCTCGGCTCGCCCAAAAAAGCTGCGCAATCTCGGGCGCCATGCATAGGCGTCAGCGCACCACCAGAAGCGATGGTCCCGACGGCAATTCGCTGGCGACTACGATTTCGCTGGCGGCATGCGCGCGGTCCTTCAGGAGAACCGTGGCGAGACCGGCAAAGCCGAGCAGGCCTTGTGCATAGAGCAGTACCGAAAGCACGGAGGCTGCAGATTTCGTCTTCATCGGTTGTCCCCAAAAATCAGAACCGCGGGTGCTTCAGGATAAACCCGAAGTGCCCGCGTCGCCCACGGAGCCCCCCGTTGCGACGCGGGCCTTCGGTCCTCTCGGCAGCAAGTTGCCGGAGGGGCCGCGCATCCACTTCAACCCGAGGCCGACCCGCCAGAGGGCCCTGAGACGGTTGATGCGCAGACTGGAGACAATCCAGACCAAGGCTATGAACAGCGCGGCATGCAGCGTCGAAATCTCACCCGAATTCATCACCGCCAGTTTCGTCATCGGGGTGCCGGCTACTGTGCCGATGCCGCCGACGACAAATGCGGCGATGCTTATCCTGAAGAGCCAGGACAGGGTGGTCGATTTGATGCTCATTTTCGTTGGCGCCGGCTGTTCTCGTTGGGATGACTGTGCCGCGAGCCTGTAACCAGATCATGCCGCCCAGGCCGCGCTTTGTTGCAAGTCGGTTTCGAGCGAAGCCAATCTTCTTTCATATAAGGACATCAGCACTTTCGTTTGGGGGCGCGGTGCGTGATCGGGAGTGCGCAGCGAAGGCGGAGCACGCTTCCCTTGTCCACCTTGCTTGTTAACCAGAGGAAACAGATTCGAAACACAAACGAGCCTCAGCGAAGTCAGTCTGAAACATGGCGCGGGGATAAGGCGGCCACCGAATTGACGCCGGCAGGACCGGCAAAGAGGAGCCATCATGTACAAAGCCATTTCCGCCAAACTCATCAACGTCACCGCCGCAGCCGGCGGCGCCGCGCTTCTGCTTGGCACCGCCAACAGCACCGCCCATGCCGCGGCAAACCAGATCGTGGCGCGTGTTTCGCTGTCGCAGCAGACCATGGAAGTGCTGGTCGATGGCCGGCCGACTTTCGCCTGGAAGGTCTCGACCGGCGACAGTGCGCATGTCACGCCGACCGGCTCGTTCAAGCCGACCCGCATGCACGAGATGTGGCATTCGAAGAAATACGACAACGCGCCGATGCCGCATTCGGTCTTCTTCAGCGGCGGCTACGCCGTGCATGCGACCAACGCCATCAAGCGGCTGGGACGGCCGGCGTCGCATGGCTGCGTGCGGCTGCATCCCGACAATGCCGCCGACTTCTACCAGTTGGTCGAAACCTTCGGCCCGACCAACACCAGCATCGTCATCGTCAAGTAGCAGACTGCGTTTGGAGCGATGGTGCAGCGCAGCCGGCCAGGTCATGCCGCACCGCAAGTTCCCGCCTGAAGCTCCATCAGAGCTTCGCGGTAAATCAATCCAGTCAAAAAAGAGGCCGGAAATTTCCGGCCTCTTTTCGTTTGTTCGCTAACGCCGTTCGCAGCTCAGTCCGCGTGCACCGGCATCAGCTTCGGGTCTGGCTTTTCGGCGTGGTGCGGCAGGTCCTTGCTGGCGATGAAGGTGTAGAACATCGGCACCACGAACAGGGTGAACATGGTTCCGACCAGGATGCCGGTGAAGATCACGAGGCCCATCGAATAGCGCGCCGCCGCACCAGCACCACTGGACACGATCAGCGGCACGACGCCGAGCGCCATCGCCGCTGTCGTCATCAGGATCGGCCGCAAGCGCACCTTGGCCGAGGCGACGATCGCATCGCGCCGCCTCATGCCATGCAGCTCGCGCTGCTGGTTGGCGAACTCGACCAGAAGAATGCCATGCTTGGTGATCAGACCTATCAGTGTGATCAGGCCGACCTGCGTGTAGATATTGAGCGTGCCAAGCCCCAGATTGAGCGGCACGATGGCGCCAAAGATCGACAGTGGCACCGCCATCATGATGATCAGCGGGTCGCGGAAGCTTTCGAACTGCGCCGCCAGCACCAGATAGATGACGATTACGGCGGCTGCGAACGCGATAAGGATCGTGTTGCCCTGCTCCTTCTCCTGCCGGGACTGGCCGGAATAATCGATGAAGAAGGTATCGGGCAGGCTCTCCTTGGCAAGGTTCTCCAGGGTCTGCAGCCCGTCGCCCGTGGTGACGCCGGGAAGCGGCAGCGCTGATATCGTCGCCGAGTTCAGCTGGTTGAACTGCTCGATCGCGGCCGGCGCGGCGTTGGTCGAAATCTTCACTACCGCTGAAAGCGGCACCATTTCGCCGGTCACGCTACGCACGAAATATTCGCCGAGCTTCTCGGGATTGTCGCGGAATTCCTTCGGCACCTGCGGGATGATGTCGTAGCTGTTGGAGTCGCGGTCGAACTGAGCCACTTCGGCGCCGCCGACCAGCAGCGTCAGCGTCTGGCCGATGTCGGCGATCGGCAGGTTGAGAGCCGCCGCGCGGTCGCGGTCGATGGTCACCGTCACCTGCGGAGCGTCAAAGGACATCGAGTTTTGCACGACGATGAAGCGGCCGGAGGCCTGCGCCTTGTTCTTAATCTGCTCGGCCGCCTCGTAGACCTCGGCGGAACCACCGGTCGAGCGCACCACCATGGAGATCGGCAGGCCGCCGCCGGAGCCCGGCAGCGTCGGCGGCGCGAAGACGAAGGCCTCGACGCCGGCCACCTTGCCGAGGCGTCCCTGGATATCGGCTTGAAGCTCCTTTGAGTTGCGCTGGCGCTCGGCCCAATCCTTGAAGGCGAAGCCGACAAAGGCGCCGTTGGTGGCGCCGCCAAAGGCAACGGCAGAGAATTGCGCCCTGGTTTCGGGAATGTCCTTCACCAGGCCGAGGATCTGGTTGACGTAGGTCTCGGTGTAGTCCGAGGTCGCGTAGCGCGGTGCCGTCACGATCGACAACAGGAAGCCCTGGTCCTCTTCCGGCGCCAGTTCGCTCGAGGTCTTGGTGAACATGAAGCCGGTGAGCGCAACCAGCGCCACGACCATCAGCAGTGTCACCGGTCGATTTCTCAAGGAGGCGGTGACCGCCCGCTCATAGACATGCTCGACACGGCTGAAGGTTCCGTCGACGACGCGCTGGAAGCGACTGTGCGATCCCGCCTTGAGCAGACGCGCCGCCATCATCGGCGTGATGGTGACGGCTATGAGGCCGGACAGCACCACCGAACCGGCGAGCGTCACCGCGAACTCGCGGAACAGCGCGCCGGTCAGGCCGCCGGTGAAGGCCAGCGGCGCGAACACGGCGGCGAGCGTGATGGTCATGGCCACGATGGCGGAGAAAATCTCGCGCATGCCGTTGAAGGCCGCCTGCATCGGCGACATGTGGTCCTCCTCCATGTGGCGATGAATGTTCTCCACCACCACGATAGCGTCGTCGACGACAAGGCCGATGGCCAGCACCATGGCCAGCAGCGACAGAAGGTTGATCGAATAGCCGACCGCAAACAAAAGAAAGCAGACGCCGACCAGCGACAGCGGGATGGTCACGATCGGCATCATCACCGAGCGGAATGAGCCGAGGAACAACAGGATGACCACGACGACGATGGCGACGGCTTCGGCGATGGTCTTGAACACTTCATCGATCGAGGCGCTGATCTGTTCGGTGGAATCGTAGACGATTTCGATGGTCATGCCTTTCGGCAGCGTCTCTTGAATCAAAGGCACGATCTTGTGGACCGCCTCCGCCGTTGTCAGCGGGTTGGCGGCCGGCGTCGGGAAGATGGCGAGGAAGGTGCCGGGCTTGCCATTGAAGCTCACCCTCGTGTCGGTGCTCTCGGCGGCAAGCTCGACTCGCGCCACGTCGCGCAAGCGCACCACCTGGCCGTCCGTCGAGCGCAGCGGAAGCTCGGCAAAGGCCTCAGGCGTCTGCAGCGTCGAGCGAACCGTGATCGAGGAGACGACATATTCGTTCTCGGTGTTGCCGGGCGCCGACAGGAAGTTGGAGTTGTTGATCGCCGCCAGCACTTCGGCGGCGGTGACGCCACGCGCAGCAAGCTTGACCGGGTCGATCCAGACCCGCATCGAATATTCCTCGGCGCCGAAGATCTGCACGTCGGCGACACCTTCGACCGTCGACATGCGGGGCCGCACGACGCGCTCGATATATTCGGTGAGCTGCTCCTTGCTCATGTTCGGATTCTGCATCGAGATGTACATCATCGCGAACTCTTGGCCGGTGCCCTTGACGATGACCGGGTCCTTGGATGCATCCGGCAAGGTGCCGCGTACGCCCTGCACCTTCGACAGGACCTCGGTGAGCGCGACATCCGGATTGGAGCCGAGCTTCATCTGGACGACCACAGTGCTCGAAGACGGCCGGCTGGACGAGGTGACGTAGTCGATGTTCTCGGTCGAGGCGACGGCCCGCGCGATCGGGGCGGAGATAAAGCCCTGGATCAGGTCGGCGCTGGCGCCGGGATAGGCGGTGGTGATGGTGATCGCCGTCTCGTCAACCTTGGGATACTGCCGGATCGACAGGTTGAAGATGCCCTGGAAACCCAGGAGCAGGATCATGCAGGCGAGGACGGTGGAGAGGACCGGCCGGCGAATGAAGATGTCGGAAAAGTTCATTGCTGAGCCTGCTGGTTAGCCGACTTGCTGGGGTCAATGGTGTTGTCGACAGCGACGGACATGCCGTTGAAGAGACGGTTCTGACCGGCGGTGACGACCTCGTCACCGGCCTTGATGCCCTCGATGATCTCGACCATGCCGTCGTTGCGGCGGCCGGGCTTCACGAACACCTGCGACAGCACGAGCGCCGGCTTTTCCGGTTCTGCCGCGGGCTTCGCGGGGTCGACAGCCGGCTTGTCCGCGGGCTTCGCCGCGGCGTCTTCGGCAGCCGGTTTCGCGTCTGCCGGCTTTGCATCTGCCGCCGGCTTTGCTGCGTCGGCCCCCGCGGCAGGCTTTTCCTCGGGTTTCGCGGCTGGGGCGCCTTCCGCCGGCTTCGCCGGAACGACGACGAAGACGAAGTCGCCATAGAGGCTCGACGTCAATGCCGTCTGCGGCAAGGACAGAATGTTTTTCTCCTGCGGCAGCTCGACGCGAACCTGGACGAACTGGCCGGGCGTCAGCTTGCCGTCAGGGTTGGCGACCTCGCCGCGGACGGACACCAGGCGGCTTGAAGCGTCGATCTTGGGATCGATGCCGCGAATGGAGCCGGCAAACGGCATGTCGGCGCCGCCGCCGGTGCCGCCGAGGCCGAGCCGCACCGCCTGGCCTATCTTGAGCAGCGGCAGCTGCTGTTCGGGTACCGAGAAATCGACCCGCATGGTGTCCAGATCCTGCAAGGTCACCACTGCGTTGCCGGGCGAGAGATATTGGCCGAGGTCGATCTTGGGGATGCCCACGGTGCCGGCGAACGGCGCCGTCAGCTGCTTCTGATCGAGCACGGCCTGCAGCTTGTTGACCTGCGCGGCGGAGGCCGATGCAGCGGCTTGAGCGGTGTCGAGCGTGGCATCCGTTCCGACGCCGCGCCGCTGCAGCTCCAGCGCGCGTTCGAGCGCCGTCTTGTCGGACACGGACTGCGCCTTGGCCGCGACCAGATCCGCGCGTTCGACGGCATCGTCGAGCTGCAGCAGGACCGAATCGACCGGCACCTTCTGGTTGGCATGGAAAAGGATGTCCTTGACGATGCCGCTGGTCTCGACGGTAAGGTCGACACCGCGCACGGCGCGTACCGTGCCGATCGCCTCGACGCCCGGCGTCCAGTCGGAAGGCTTGACGACAACCGTCGATACGGTCGTCGCCGGCGGCTTCATGGTGGCGAAATACTGTTTGATAGCGTTGTCGCGGAACAGGTTGAAGCCGACAACGCCGACGCACACCAGAGCGAGCAGAAGCAGAATTGCGGTGATAGAGATGAAGCGCTTCACGAACTGTCCCCTCGGCCGGTGTCCGGCAAAATAGCCGAATAGCGGGACACTTATCGACGCCAGGTCCCGATTACAAATGACGGCGAACTTACTGTACCGTCTGGACGGTCTTGTCAATTCCGCCTAGGCTGGTGCGGGGGAAGGGATCGATGAAGACCCAAAGGGCAAATTCGCGCGACAAGATACTCGCCGCCGCCGCCGATGTCGCACGCGAGACCGGTCCCGGCAGCCTGTCGCTTGACGCCGTCGCCAGCCGCGCCGGCGTGTCGAAAGGCGGCCTGTTATATAACTTTCCGACCAAGGCCAAACTGATGCAGGGCCTGGTGGAGAATTACCTGCGCGCGTTCGAGCTGGCGCTGGAATCGGGCCGTGTCGCCGGCGCCAGCGGCGAGAGCCTGCTCGCCACCTATATCCGGCTCTCGGCGGATGATTGTGAGGAGCCGAAGCCGACGGCTTCGTGGATATTCTCGGCGATCGCCGAGGATCCGGATTTCCTGACGCCGATAAAAGCCTTCAAGTCACAGCTGCTGCAGCGGCTGAAGAGCGAGACGCCGGACCTCAAGACGCTGCTGGTCTGCTTTCTGGCCATCGAAGGGCTGCGCAGCATGAACCTCTTCGATTCCGACGTGCTGTCCGCCGACGAACGCCACTTGCTGGTATCGGCCCTACTGGAGATTGCGGGATAGCTTAGGGCGTCGCGGTCGAAGAAGCGATACGGGCCGGGCGGAAAGGACGGTTAGTGAGCGGCATGGCATAGGCACGCATCACGACATCGGCGATTTCAAGCTACAGCCCCCCTGATTCGTTGGATCGATGCTTCAGGAATGACTGCGCGAATGCGCGGCCGACTATGTTGCGCCGCACCATAACACTGCCGTGCCAGCCTTGACGTGTCAGCCTTGAGACGGCGCTCGGCGAGGCCGGCAAAGCGCGTTTTAGGGCTGTGATGGCGCCGGCATATGGTTATGGCATTGTCATGTTGCGGCGCACAAACTATGTGCCTTTGTAGTCCTCCTAACAGTCGCGAGATCTCCATGGGTTCCCTTTCTTCGAAGAATGCGCTCGTCACCGGATCGACCAGCGGCATTGGCCTGGCCATTGCCCGCGCCCTTGCCGCCGAGGGCTCCAACGTCACGATCAACGGCCTTGGCGAAGCCGCGGCGATCGAACAGGAGCGCGCCGGCATCGAGAAGGATTTCGGCGTCCAGTGCCGCTACTCCGGCGCCAACATGATGGACGGCGCAGCGGTGACCGCCATGGTGCGCGAAGCCGAGCAGGCCTTAGGCAGCCTCGACATTCTGGTCAACAATGCCGGGATACAGCATGTCGCGCCAATCGAGGAGTTTCCCGACGACAAGTGGGAAGCCATCATCCGCATCAATCTGCTTGCCGCCTTTTACGCGATCAAGGCCGTGGTGCCCGGCATGAAGGCGCGCAAATGGGGCCGCATCATCAACACCGCGTCGGCGCATGCACTGGTCGCCTCGCCGTTCAAGTCGGCTTACGTCTCGGCCAAGCACGGCATAGCGGGTCTGACCAAGGCGGTAGCGCTGGAAGTCGCGCAGGACGGCATCACCGTCAACGCCATCGCGCCCGGCTATGTCTGGACGTCACTGGTCGAAAGGCAGATCCCCGACACGATGAAGGCGCGCGGCATGACCGAGGAACAGGTCAAGCGCGACGTGCTCCTGGCGGCACAGCCGACGAAGCAATTCGTCACCGTGGAGGAGCTCGCCGCGCTAACGCTGTTTCTGTGCTCGGACTCGGCCAGGCAGATTACCGGCACGACTTTGCCGATGGATGGCGGCTGGACGGCGCAGTAGGCGCGGTCCCCCGGCGCCGCTCTTTCCTTGACAAAGACGAAGGATCAATCCAGCATTGTGGCAAGGGGTTCCTTCGCGACGACCCCGTGAGGCGTCAGCCCAATGATCGCGTCCAAACTCTCACTCTGGAGGTGGACGCCATGCCGTCAACAACCGCAATCACCGTAGCGCAGCTTTCCCGCCTTGTCGGTCTGTCCGACGCGCCTGTTCTTGTCGATGTCCGCATCGACGAAGACTACGACGCCGATCCGCGGCTGCTTCCGGCCTCGTGCCGGCGCGACTTCAAGTCTGTTTCGAGCTGGGCGGCCGAATTCACGGAGGCTCATGCTGTCGTCATCTGCCAGAAGGGGCTGAAGCTCTCGCAAGGCGTTGCCGCATGGCTGCGCCATGAGGGCATTGCTGCCGAATCCCTTGAAGGCGGCTTCGAGGCGTGGCAGGCGGCCAAGGGACTTCTGGTCAAGGCCGACAAGATACCGCCCCGCGACGACAAGGGCCGCACGGTCTGGGTGACGCGTGCCCGCCCCAAGGTCGACCGCATCGCCTGTCCTTGGCTGATCCGCCGCTTCGTCGATCCCTCGGCGGTGTTCCTGTTTGTCGAGCCGTCTGAAGTGCTGGCGGCCGCCGATCGGTTTGGGGCGGTTGCCTTCGACATCGACGACGTGTTCTGGAGCCATCGCGGCGAGCGCTGCACCTTCGACACGATGATCGAAGAGTTCGGGTTGCGGTCCGAAGCGCTCGATCGCCTTGCGCTGATCGTGCGTGCAGCCGATACGGCGCGCCTCGATCTCGTACCGCAGGCGGCCGGGTTCCTCGCTGCATCGCTCGGGCTGTCGCGCATGTTCCGCGACGATCTCGAACAGCTTGATGCCGGCATGCTGCTCTACGATGCGTTCTTCAGATGGTGCCGCGATGCCACTGACGAAACCCACAATTGGCCCAGCGCGGGCAAAGCGCCATGAGCGCCCTCGCCGCGGACGACGATGCACAGGCTACCGAGGCTCCGATCGTCCCGACCTTCCGCCAAGCCGCGAAACTGTGGGCAAGGATCGGCCTGCTCTCCTTCGGCGGGCCGGCCGGACAGATCGCGCTGATGCACAAGGAATTGGTCGAGGATCGCCGCTGGATCGGCGAGCAGCGGTTCCTGCATGCGCTCAACTACTGCATGCTTCTGCCAGGCCCCGAGGCACAGCAGCTCGCCATCTATATCGGCTGGCTGCTGCACCGGACCGCCGGCGGCCTCGTTGCCGGCATCCTGTTCGTGCTGCCCGGTGCGTTTGTCATGCTGGGCCTCAGCATCTTCTACGTGCTTTACAATGATGCGCCCGTCATCGAGGCGCTGTTTTTCGGCATCAAGGCGGCGGTGCTGGCCGTCGTCGTCGAGGCGGTCCTCCGCATCGGCAAACGGGCGCTCAAGAACCGGGTGATGATGGCGATCGCGGCGGCCGCGTTCCTTGCCATTTATGTCATCAGGCTGCCGTTTCCGCTGATCATCCTGGTTGCAGGGCTGACCGGCTGGATCGGCAACCGCCTGGCACCGGCGCGTTTTTCCGGAGCCGCACGCGGCAAGGACAATTTGCCCGATGTCAGGGGCGCCGTCGACGTCATGTTCGAACGCGGCGAACTCGCTCACACCAAGCCGACGAAATGGCACGCGCCGCGCACCATCGCGATCTGGCTGCCGATCTGGCTCGGGCCGGTCGTACTGATCCTGGCGCTGACCGGCCCTGCCAGTGTTTGGGCACAGCTTGGCGGCTTCTTCAGCCTGATGGCGGTGGTCACATTCGGCGGCGCCTACGCCGCGCTCTCCTATGTCGCGCAGGCAGCCGTGACCTCGTTCGGCTGGCTGGCGCCGGGTGAAATGGTCGATGGGCTTGGCCTGGCCGAGACGACGCCGGGACCATTGATCCTGGTGCTGCAATTCGTCGGCTTCGTCGCCGCCTATCGTCACGCCGGTGCGATGGGACCGCTTGTCGCCGGATCGCTCGGCGCATTGCTGACGCTCTGGGTGACGTTCGTGCCGTGCTTCTTCTGGATCTTTCTCGGTGCCCCCTACATCGAAGCGCTGCGCGGCAACAAGGCACTGTCGGCGGCGCTGAGTGCGATCACGGCGGCTGTCGTCGGCGTGGTGATGAACCTTGCGCTGTGGTTCGCACTGCATGTCGTCTTCGGCGCGGTGCACCGCGTTGGCCTGGGCATGGAGGTGCCGGTGCTGTCGTCGCTGGATTGGCGTGCCGCGCTGCTGGCGGCAGCCGCTATGGTCGCCATGCTGAAACTGAGGATCGGCATGCTGCCGACATTGGCCGGCTCGGCGCTGGCCGGACTGGCGCTGCTGGCCTTGCCTGCGTAGCGTCCGAAGGCGCGACCAGCCATTATCACAGCCGGATTTTTGAGGTATGCCGGGCCGGCGCACAACGGTCGCGGGCGCTGGTAGGATCAGCGCTGGCCCCGGAGATACGCTTTACGTCGAACCCGATACCGCCAAGCTGAACCTGCTCGACGCGGAGAGCGGCGCGCTGGCGAACTGATTTGACGAGGTTGGCCGAGCTGTTCAAAGTCGATCCTGGATCGCACAACGGGATATGACATGGTGGATTCCGATCGGATCGACAAGCTGATCGCAGGGGTGCCCCCCGCCTTGGCGCTTCGTGCCGGGCTGGACCTTGGCATCTTCACCTGGCTCGGCGGCGATGCTGCGACTGCCGACAGCCTTGGGGCAGCGCTCAAAGTCGAGCCCGCTCGTCTGTCGCGGCTCCTCTACGCGCTCGCCAGCATCGGTCTCCTCGACGTCGAGGATGGTCAGTTTCGCAACGGAGCCGAAGCGTCGGAGTTTCTTGACGCGTCCAAGCCGACCTATCGCGGCGGCGATCATGTGCTGCTGCGCGAACTCTGGGGAGCCGACCTTTTGACCGCAGAGTCGCTGCGGCAGAACCGGCCGGCCGCGCTGCACGACTTTTCCGAAGCGGGGCCAGAATCCGCAGCGGCCTTCAGCCGCATGCTCGCACCGGGAGGGGTGATTTTCGGCCGAAATCTCGCCCGTGAACTGGACTTCTCGGCGGTCAGTTCGGTGATCGACATCGGCGGCGGCGCCGGGACCATTCTGGTCGGTCTTCGCGAGCGATGGCCGCATATTGCGGCGACTTTGATGGAACTCCCGACGGTCGCGGCGGTCGCACCAGCGATCCTGTCGGAATACGGTGCCGGCGATGTGGTTGTCGAAGAAGGCGACATAACGGTCGCGCCATCGACCGGCCGGCATGACTTGGCAATCCTGAAGGCTGTCGTCCAGGTCCTGCCGCCGGGCCAGGCGCGCAGTTCGATCCTGAACGCGGCGCGTTGCCTCACCCAAGGAGGCGAGATCGCAATTGCGGGGTGGGGTGTCGTCGATGACGACCGTCTCGGCCCGCCTGAGGGCGTCTTTCTCAATCTCACCTTCCTGAACCTTTACCGCGCAGGCGAATCGTACACGGAAGGTCAGTATCGCGGGTGGATGGCCGAAGCTGGGTTCCGGGATATCTCCAGGTCGCAGCTGACCGACGGCACCACGTTGTTTCGTGGGCGCCTCACGGACTGATCGTGGCTGCTGGTGAAGGACGCAGTCTGAGGCGAACCCGTCTCTGCCTGTTTACAGGGAAATTACATTGATTTTCTCCCTTAGCGACGTTGCCTCGCCCCACATTTTGCTGTTTAGTTTAATAAAATCAGGTGGATATAATTAACGCGTGCCCTTTTCGTAGCAGGGAACCGACAACAGAAACTAGATCCTCCGAAACCTATCGCTGACCCAATAAACTGAAATTTTCGAAGCTGCGGAATTTGATTATCGCCAGGCGTTCGAGTCTCTCCGGTCGTGGACCTAGTCACCAAAACCCTGCAAAAAGGACTTGCGGTCGTCCCGCACCAGAGCGAACGTCTTCATCAGGATAACGGCCGTAACAACACACTTGGACGACAAGTTGGAAGATTGGGAGCGACGGTCGCTAGCTGGGGATTTCTCCCGAATACCGCATCCCTTCCTCTGGAGTGAGTCGGCGCGCTTTGCGCATTTCTTGAATGGCTACAAGGAAGCCGGCGGGTTTGATGAGCTCGCTCGTATGCACCGCACGATCGCCACAGATGTCCGGGACGGCCGTTCGCCTTGGCGTGGAAGCGCTAAGGACTTATGGCTTTGTCTCTTCTTTGAGCATCGGGCCGCTCGGCACATGGGATCGGACGGCGACGACAGCGTCCTTGATTGCCTTTGCGAGGAACTCCGGAAATCCCTGCAAGTCCCTCGACCTTCGCGAAGCGGGCTATCTCGCATCTCGGCTAGAACCGTTCTGACAGCCGTTGACGCAAATTGGTCGCCTTCAACTCAGCGCCGTTTAGTGTGTGAGTGATTAGATCGTGGGACAGAAATAGTACGATCTCGACGCGATAAAACGAATCACCCCAAGACATTTGTTAGTTGCCGGGCGTGGGCGCGTCCTTATTCGCGGCGCCGAGAGCCGCCACCACGCTTTGCGCAGCCAGTGTCGGTCGGACCTTACACAATGTGTGAACAAAAGGATTACGTATGTCGAACAAGAATAGAACATGTAAGTTAAGCCCTCGTGATGGAGAGCGAGAACGACCCACTGGCACTAGAACGCACAACGAGGGACTGCAGATTGAATACCGCCAGATTGCATCGCTGACGCCCTATGCGCGCAATGCAAGGACGCACTCCCGCAAACAGCTCAAACAGATCGCCGACAGCATCACAACCTTCGGCTTCGCCAACCCGATCCTGCTGGATGAGGAGGGAACTATTCTAGCCGGTCATGGCCGGGTCGAGGCAGCCAAGCTGCTCAAAATGGACCAGGTCCCCTGCGTCATGCTGCACACGATGACGCCGCAGCAGAAGCGCGCCTTCGTACTGGCAGACAACAAGCTGGCTCTCAACGCAGGCTGGGACGAAGACTTGCTTGCCGAAGAACTCAAAGCGCTCTTGGATGTCGATGTGGACCTTGGCTTCGGCGCCGAGATCACCGGTTTCTCGATCGCTGAGATCGACAACCTAGTGGAAGGGCTGATCCCAGAGGAAGAAGGCAACCCCAAAGACGACTCCTTACCTCCGCTCGAAGAAGCCTCGCGATGTTATTTAGGCGACGTCTGGCAGCTTGGCCGGCACCGTCTGGTCTGTGGCAACGCGCTCGACGCTGAGGTGATCGCCACCCTGATGGATGGCGAAATCGCAAGAATGGTATTTAGCGATCCGCCCTATAACGTGGAGATCCAGGGACACGTCGGCGGTTCGGGAAAGACGAAGCATCGCGAGTTTGCGATGGCTTCGGGCGAGATGACCTCTACTGAGTTCACCGACTTCCTAGGCGCCTCGTTTCGCAATCTCGTGCGTCACTCCTGCGATGGCTCAATTCACTTCATCTGCATGGACTGGCGCCATATGGGTGAAATGCTCAAGGCCGGCGAAGGTGTCTATTCCGACCTGAAGAACCTGATCGTCTGGGCAAAGGACAATGGCGGAATGGGAACATTCTACCGCTCTCGCCATGAACTGATCTTTGCCTTCAAGAATGGCGAGGCGCCGCACATCAACACGTTCGAGCTTGGTCAGCACGGGCGCTATCGAACCAACGTTTGGCAGTACAAGGGCGTCAACACTTTGAAAGCCGGCCGAATGGACGAGCTTGCGCTTCATCCAACGGTTAAGCCCGTTCAGATGATTGCCGACGCGATCAAGGATTGCTCTGGCCGCGGCGATATCATTCTCGATATTTTCGGCGGCTCAGGTTCGACGCTAATTGCGGCCGAGAAGACCGGCCGGCGGGGCTTTCTGTGCGAACTCGACCCGATCTACTGCGGTCGCATCATTCGACGCTGGGAGGTCTACGCCAAGGACGAAGCGATCCGTATCGTTGAAGGCACGTCAACCAGTTCCAAATTCCAGGAGGCAGCACAATGAGGAAGGCAAAGAACCAAGGTGGAGAGCTTTCTTCGCAGAAGCCAGAACGACACTACGAGGTCGGCTATGCCAAGCCGCCGGCCGAGAGAAAATTCAAGCCCGGTCGGTCAGGCAATCCCGCCGGTCGCCCGCGTGGCTCCAAAAACAAAGTCAAGGATAGCGACCTCACATCCATCGTCTTGGAAGAAGCTCAGCGCTCCATCAAGATCAATGACGGCGGGCGCTCGATCAAGCTATCGGTCGCACGGGCCGTAGTGCGCGCGATTGGCATCAATGCTCTCAAGGGCAACGTACACGCCCAGCGCCGAGCTACCGAACTGTTGCATGCTGCCCAGCAGGAGCAGGCCCGAATTGAACGCGAAAACTTTTCAGGATTCATAGACTACAAAATCTGGGCGGAGCAAGAACTCGAGCGACGTGCTCGACTTGGCCTAAAAGACCTACCGGAAATCATCCCCCATCCCGACCAGATCACGATCGATATCCGCAACAACCAGATTTGGTTTGTTGACCCTTGGACCAAGGAGGAAAAAGCCCAATCGATCGCTGCCTATGAAGAATACCGAGACGATTCGCGCCAAATGGTGCAATTCATCAAGAACCGACTTGCGGGCTCTGAGGAAGCGCTTGAAGCCGAAAGCAGTCCGACCCGACGAAAGCGCCTCATTAGAAACATTCAAAACGACATAAAAGTCATAAAAAACCTGAAGAGAAGCTCCGAGGAGTTGTTAGAGAAAGTGCGACCGTGGGGGTTTGTGGAGACGCGCGATCTTTGGGGGGGAGAGGTCGAGCTCAAGTTCCCGTGGGCGTCATAGTATCTGTCAATTCAGACTAAGGATGCACATGGCTAGGCCGCGTGTCCGTCATTTGCTCTGCACGTTCCGGCGGTGCTAGGCCACCGTTCTGGAATGGCTGCATGTGGGCCGGAAGCATTAGGTCCGCTTGTGGTGCAGGGAAGAACGATTGCGGACGTCGATGCAGAGCAGCTAGCCCTTTTCCCTGGCGTCATTCTCAGCAGAATCTAAATTTGGACGCTCAATCCTTTGCGTCTCAACATTGTAGACGCGAACGTGCCCTTCGAGGCCTTTGAACTGGCGAGTACCGAGGTCAACGATCGGCGTGTTGCCAGGCAAATGGCGCGCCACGGAATAATCGATGAGGATTTGTCGATCTTCAGCGGACGAACACAGCCTCGATGCCAAGTTCACGACATTGCCAATCGCGGTGTAGTCAGCGCGGGCCTCATAGCCAATTCGACCCACCGTTGCCCACCCCATAGCGAGCCCCATGCCGAAGCCAATCTCATAACCACGCTGCCGCCACCCAGATATGAGCTCTTGTGTGGAATCCTGCATGTCGACAGCCATTTTTACGGCATGAAGCGCCGGCTCTTTACATGGAACCGGGGCGTTGATGAGAATCATCAATCCATCCGCCGAAAAACTGGTCAGCGTTGCTTCATACTTGGTGATGATCGCGCCGAGCGCCTCATAGTACTCACGCAGGACCTGCATGAGGTTCTCAGGCTCAGCGTGCGCTGAAAATGCAGTAAAGCCACGCAAGTCGCTAAAAACAGCGACTACTTCTGCGCGCTGTCCAGCGAGCATTCGCTCGTCACCGGCCTTTTCTACGAGTTCCGCAACCTGTGGTGCAAGGAAGCGCTTCAACCGCATCAGTCGCTCCGCGCGGTCGCGCGATGTGGCAAGTTCCTGCGCCATTTGGTTGAACCGAGCAGCCAACCGCTCAAGCTCGTCTCCGGTGGAGATGTTGATCCGGTGATCGAACTGTCCAGCACCGATCTTGAGAGCGCCCTCCTCCAACAGGAGGATAGGGCCGCTCATCCGTCTGGCAAGCCAATATGCGAGCACCGCCGCAAGGACTGTGGCGAGGAACAACAACCCGCCGGTCCGCCACAATGAAGCGTATAGAGGTGCAAAAGCCTCTGCCTGCGACTGCTCGACAATTACCGTCCAGCCGGCCGCGGCAACCGGCGCGCCAGCGGTCACAACGCGTTCATTCTCGGCGTTGCGGCTTGCAATCGCAGTGCCGCCTGCGGCAGCGATAGCATCCTGCAATTCGCGCAGGGCCAACGCTGCTTTCTCGTCGGCACCCTGCATCACTTTGCTGATCGCGGGGTGAGCTATGAGGCGGCCGGACTGGTCGATGACAAATCCCTGGCCGCTGCGGCCCACGCGGATTTCGGAAACGACGAGCCAGATAGGCTTCAGACTGATTTCGGCGATGACCGAGTTGGCAACGACTAAATTGTCGTAACTGGCCATCGCCATGGTTATGGAGGGTTCGGAACCCGGGTGATAAATGACTGGGCCGTACCAGACCTTCGCCGTCCTGACGCCCACGACAGCGGGATCGCCTGAGCGATCCGCCCCGCTTTCTGTCCTGTTTTTGCCAGTGCGGGAGATGTGCAGTCGCTCCGCGCCAGTACCGTCGACAATACTGATGCTGAGGATTCCCGGGGCCTGGTGCATCGCACGTACAGCAAGAAGCCGGAGCTGTTGCACGCTGGCCATATTCGACCCTTCCGGGGGGATCGTCGAGCCGAGCGCAAGCTGCATGCTGCCAAGAAAGCTCTCAATTTCGTCGGCCGCCGATGTTGCCTCGGACTGCAGCAGGGCACTGAGGATCGCATGCTCGTCGACATAGCTGAACCAAGTGTTGCTGATGCCACCGGCGGCCATCGGAAAAATGGCCGCCGCGAACAAGACTAAGAAATACTTCTGAAATAGCGATCGACGCATGCATGCGCCTTTGAGATTGGAGGAAGGTCTCCCACGTGATGCGACCCGACCATAGGTCGCGACAGCTCAGTCCGAGAAAGGTAACCTAAATTATTGCATCTTGGTATGGGCTGAGCCGTTCCCACTCATGGTCGCGTCTCGTGCCTTCCACGGACGTCGGATAAAGGAATGTTTCCCGGATCGGGGAGAGTCGCAATCAGGACCCTCAGCTTGATGGTGTCCGCTTTAGGGCAATGACGAACTTTGCCTGTTAGGCCGAGATGCGGCGCAAAGCGGAATATGGGTATCGCGCCGCGGCGGCCGAGATTCAACCGCGGCTCAGCGTTCGCCGGAGAGCACTGAAACGAATGCGATATTGCGCCGGCGTCAGCCCGACCTTGCGGCGGAAGAGACGCCCGAAAAAACTCGCATCCTCGTAGCCGACTTCATTGGCCACGCCCTCGACCGCCAGGTCGCCGGTCTCCAGCAGTTCCTTGGCCGCTTCGAGCCGGAGCGCGTGGATGTAGTCGATTGTCTTCATGTCCGTGGCCCTGGCGAAGCGGCGCACGAAGGAGCGCTCGGACAGGCCTGACAGCTTGGTCATGGCGGCGACGGGCGAAGGGGTCCGGTAGTTGCGTTCGGCCCATTTCTGGCAGCGGTTGATCACCGCGTCGTCGGTCTGGCGAAAGCGCATCAGCGCGGCGAAGGGCTGCTGGCCCATGTCGTGCCACTGCAGCATGTAGACCTTGGCGACCTCCATCGCCTCCCTGAGGCTGACGAAGCGCGCGATCAGATAGAGGGCGAGATCCTGCCAGCTTGAGCCGCCCCCGGCCATGACGATGCGCTGGGCCTCGCCGCTCAGCACGAGCGACTGGCCCGGCTTCACCTTCACGCCGGGATAGTTGTTCGTGAGAGTCTCGACATAGCCCCAGTGAATGGTGGCCTCGCGATTGTCGAGCAGCCCGGCCTCACCGAGCAGCACCGCGCCCGAACATGCGCTGGCCAGCATGGCGCCGTCGTCATGCGCTCGCTTCAGCCACGCGGCTTCGGCGTCATACTGCCCGGCAACGCTTTCGCCCGGATTGACGAAGAAATCTGGAATACAGACGATGTCGGGTGGCGGGCAATCGGCAAGGCTGTGATCTGGGCGCACCCAGATGCCGTTTGCCGCGCGAAACGGGCTGCCGTCCCCGGCAACCACATAGGGCCGCATGCGTGGCGTGCCCGCGGCTCCGCTGGTGATGAACAGGAAATCCCTGCCGGGCGAGGAAAACAAGTCGAACATGCCGTAGATCGTGGAGGCGGTAGCCTCCGGAGCGGCAAGGATCGCCACATTCAATGGTCTTGCCTGTTCAACCATGGCAGAAATGACCGCCTTCCAGCATTTTCGACTTTAGCGGCCGTGCCCACGCCGCGCTAGGGTGCATGAAACGAGGAGACCGCCACATGGCCGCCACCGCTACCCTTGCACAATCGAGCATCGATAGCTTCCGTTCCATCTTGTGCGGCGAGGTGCTGGAGCCGTCGAACCTGTCCTACGACGCGACGCGGGTCGTTTGGAACGGCATGATTGACCGCCGTCCCGCCCTCATCGCGCGCTGCCGGAGTGCTGCCGATGTCGTGGCGTCGGTGAATTTCGGGCGCGAGCATCGGTTAGCGATCGCGATCCGCTCGGGTGGCCACAATGTTGCAGGCTACGCCGTCTGCGAAGGCGGCCTGATGATCGACATGTCGCTGATGAAGGGCGTGCGGGTCGCGTCCGGCCTCGCCCGTGCCCTCGTCGCGGGCGGCGCGCCCTGGGCCGATGTCGATGCGGCCACCACCCCGCTTGGCCGCGCCACGCCGGGCGGTCTCATCTCGGCGACGGGCGTTGCCGGCCTGACGCTCTCCGGTGGCATCGGCTGGCTGCGCGGCAGCCACGGCCTCAGCGTCGATAATCTGCTCGCCGCCGATCTGGTGACCGCCGATGGCCGGCTCATCCATGCCGACGCGACGCAGAACCCGGATCTCTTCTGGGCGCTACGCGGCGGCGGCGGCAATTTCGGCGTGGTGACGAGCTTCGAGTTCAAGCTGCACCCGATCGAACCGGAGCTGATGTTATGCGGTCCGGCCTATCCCGAGGAGCGCGCCAACGAGATCATTCCGCTCTGGCGCGACTTCATGCAGACCGCACCCGACCGCCTGAGCGGCCTGGCCGAGTTCTCCACCCTGCCCGACGACCCCTCGATTCCCGAGCATGCAAGGGGCCGGCGCGTCCTGGCGCTCGCGCATGTCTATGACGGACCGGCCGACGAGGGTGAGCGGGTCGTGGCGCCGCTGCGGAGTTTTGGGGAACCGCTTCTCGATTTCAGCGGCCGCATGCCATATCGCACCATCCAGTCGCTCTATGACGGGCTGTTCCCGAAAGGCCGCGACCGCTGCTACTGGAAATCCACTTACCTCTCGCGCCTCGACGACGAGGTCGTCGGGGAGACCACTGCTTGGATGGCGAAGCGCCCCTCCGAAATGACCTTCGCCTCGATCTGGAAGTTCGGCGGGTTCGTCCAGCGCGTTGCAGCCGATGAGACTGCCTTCGGCGACCGCTCCATGCCCTTCATGCTCAGCCTCGACGCCATCTGGCCAGGCGCTGACGAGGACGATGCGAACATCGGCTGGGTTCGCAGCTTCTGGCAGGACATGCAGCGCTACTCGACCGGCCGCCTCTATCTGAACTTCCCCGGCCATGGCGAAGGATCGGATCTCGTGCGCGACGCCTTCGGCGCTGAGGCTTACGCGCGGCTCGCCAAGATCAAGCACAGATACGATCCGGACAATCTGTTCCGCCTCAACCAGAACATCCTGCCAATGCGCTGACGCACAATCCAAATCGGGCGTACGGTGGCGACTCTTGTTTCGGCCGTGGTGGCTATGATCGCGCCCAGCCTGGTCGCCGCGATGTCCGCTTTCAATCAGTGGCAAATCTGTCCGCAACGGCCGAGATGAGGCGCATTGCTGACCGGTAGATTTTTTGAGCCGAAAGCTGATCGACTGGTTGTAGAACAAGGTGCAGAGAAGCTGGCACTCCGCCTACGACCCCATCTCGGACGCATCCCCTATCTGCAATAGCTCCGAAAGCCTGCGCTCAGGTGCATTGCCAAGGTGCCGCGCTGCGTCGCAAACGGGCGTTGCAGGTCACAAACTTGACGCTGGGCTGGCCAAAGCCGACACTGAGCAGAGAAAAAACAGGAGCACCTCAGTGGGAGGGCCCGACTCCGACTCTGAGATCACGATCAGCTCGCTCCGATCCGAGTTGACAGCGGCGCGCGAAGAAAATCAGGTACGCACCGCGGAGGTCGCCAATCTCCTTGAACAGCAGAATGCGACGAGTGCTATCCTCAGGGTGATCGCCGCGTCGCCGACCAACATCCAACCGGTACTGCAGACGCTAGTCGACTCGGCTATACGCCTGGCCGGGGCGGACATGGGCGCAATCACGTTGCGCGTTGGCGATACGCTGCAGTTCATGGCAGGCGGCGGGCAGGCTGCTGAGCTGCATGCATACGAACGGGCCAACCCACATGTCGTGGGACGAGCGACGTTCCAGGGCCGCGCCGCGCTGGAGGGATTGACGATCCATGTGGCGGACGCGCTTGAAGACCCGGAATACGAAAGGCCTGAAGCCGCAATCATCGGCAGTTTCCGCGGAGTACTTTCAGTCCCGCTGAAGCGGGGTCAGGAGACCATCGGCGTATTCGGCTTGGCGCGGCGGACGATCGGGCTATTTTCACCGCGTCAAGTCGAGCTGGTCGAGAGCTTCGCCGACCAGGCTGTAATCGCGATCGAAAATGCCCGGCTGATCGAGAAAGTCGAGGGGCACAATCGTGAACTGGCTGAGTCGCTGGACCAGCAGACGGCGACGGCCGAAGTGTTGAAGACGATCAGCAGTTCGGTGTTCGATCTCAATTCCGTGCTGCATACGCTTGTGAAGTCCGCGTCCGACCTCTGTCATTCCGGGATGGGCTACATCTATCTGCGCCAGGGCGACGTGTTGCAGCCGACGGTACAGATCGGATGGAGCCAAGAATTCCAGGACCACATGAACAAGCTCCCGGTCACGCCGGGCCGGGGCAGCATCGCCGCCCGCGTTGCCCAGAGCGGGTCAGTAGAGCAGATTGCCGACGTTCTCGACGATCCGGAGTATACCAACATCGAAGGCCAGCGGCTCGGCGGCTTCCGTACCCTGCTGGGCGTTCCGCTGATGCGGGACGGCGCAGTGACCGGGGTCTTCGTCCTCGCCCGCTCGTCGGTCTCGCCGTTCAGTACGCGCGAAATCGAACTGGTGCAGACATTTTCGGATCAGGCGGTCATCGCCATCGAGAACGTGCGGCTGTTCGAAGAGGTCGGGTCGCGTGGCCGCGAACTGGCCGACGCGCTAGAGAAGCAGACAGCGACCGGCGCAATATTGCAAGTGATCGCCGGGTCTCCTACGGACATTCAGCCTGTGCTTGACGCCGTCGCTGAAAGTGCCGCTCGGCTGTGCGACGCCTATGACGCAACGATCTATCTGCTGCGCTCCGACAGGCTGGCTGTGGGAGCGCATCACGGACCGATTCCGATTGACAGTGCTGGCTTGCCAGTCGCGCGCGACGTCGTTACCGGCCGCGCCGTATTGGATCGGGTTGCGGTCCACGTTCACGACTTGACCATCTCTGGAGAGGAGTTTGCAACTGGCCGAATGATGGCTCAACGTCTTGGTTTTCGCGCGATTCTCGCCACTCCGCTGTTGCAGGAAGGAAAAGCAATCGGAGCGCTTATGATCCGGCGCATCGAGGCGCGACCCTTTAGCGACAGCCAAATTGGCCTGCTCAAAACTTTCGCCAACCAGGCCGTCATCGCAATCGGCAATGTGCGGCTCTTCGAAGAGTTGCAAGCTCGCACCGCCGAACTTGGCGAAGCATTACAGCAGCAGACCGCGACCGCGGATGTGCTAAAGGTAATAAGCCGCTCCGCATTCGACCTGCAGAGCGTCCTGCAGACACTTATCGATTCTGCGGTGAGGCTCTGCGGTGCGAAAACGTCTGGCATCTTTATGCGCGAAGGCGATGTCTTCCGGCTTGCGGCTGGCTACGACCAAACCCCGGAGTATCGCGCGTATGAAGAGGCGAATCCGAGTCCGATCAACCGACAATCCTGGGTCGGCCGAACAGCACTCGACAAGGCAGTGGTCCATATTCCGGATGTTACCAAGGACACCGAACATGGCCTTCCCGAAGCTCCGCGACTCGGAGGTTATTCGGCTGTGCTCTGTGTACCGCTCATGCGCGAAGGATCGGTAATTGGCGTCTTCGCAATGACGCGACCTGAACCCGGTCCCTTCACCGATAGTCAGATCGAACTTGTCCAGACCTTTGCCGACCAGGCGGTGATCGCCATCGAGAATGTGCGCCTGTTTCAAGAGGTACAGGCACGCACGGCGGAACTGAGCGAGTCACTGCAGCAGCAAACGGCGACTGCGGATGTGCTGAAGGCGATCAGCCGCTCGACGTTCGACCTGCAGGCGGTGCTCGATACGCTGACGCAATCGGCCGCACAGCTTTGCGAGGCGGATATGGCGGGGATCACCCGGCAGGGGGCGGAAGGCTTTTACTACGCCACCAACTACAATCTCTCGTCGGATTGGCAGGAGTACGTGAAGGACAAGCGCCTGGCGCCCGGACGCGGCACCGTGGTCGGGCGGGCATTGCTCGACCGCAAGATCGTGCATGTGGCCGATGTCCTGGCCGATCCGGAATACACGTTCCTGGAATCGACCAGCAAGGTTTGGTTCCGGACGGTGCTGGGTGTGCCGTTGATGCGCGAGGGAAATCCGATCGGCGTGCTCGTGCTGGCTCGTCAGGAAGTCCAACCTTTCACCGAGAAACAAATCGATCTGATCCAGACCTTCGCCGACCAGGCCGTAATCGCCATCGAAAATGCTCGCCTGTTCGAAGAAGTGGAGGCGCGCACAGCGGAATTGAGCGAGTCATTGCAGCAGCAGACGGCGACGGCCGATGTGCTCAAGGTCATCAGCCGCTCAGCCTTCAATCTAGGGGCCGTTCTCGACACGTTGATCGCTTCCGCCTGCCGACTCTGCAATGCCGAAATGGGCCTCATATTTCTGTCACGCGATGGGTCCTTCTCTCCCGAGGCGAGCCACGGCACACCCCCCGGATACTTGGAGTTCATGCGAACCCATCCGATCAAACCGGGACGCGAGACGTTCACGGGACGGGCGGCGCTGACCAAGGCAGTGGTGAACGTCGACGACGCGCTTAATGATAAGGAATTCACGTTTTCCGAAGCCCGCGACCGCGCCGGCTATCGTGCTATGCTTGCCGTGCCGTTGTTGCGGCAGGGCGAAGTGATCGGCGTCTTCGCCATGCCCCGTCGCACGCCAGGCGCGTTCAGCGAAAAGCAGGTCGAACTCGTGCAAACGTTCGCCGACCAGGCCGTAATTGCGATCGAGAACGTCCGCCTTTTCGAGGAGGTGCAGCAGCGGACACGGGAGGCCACAGAGGCGCTGGAGTACCAGACGGCGACTAGCGATGTGCTTAGCGTTATCAGCCGCTCGCCCACCGATGGGCAGCCAGTGTTTAATATGATCGCGCAAAGCGCCGCCCGTCTATGCGAAGCGCAGTTCTGCTTTGTCTACAGATTTGACGGCGAGCTTCTGCATTTCGTCGCGCATCACGGCATCACCGAAGAAAGCGTTGAGATCGTGCGCAACACCTTTCCCGTGGCACCTACTCGCGGCAGCGCTGCCGAACGGGCAATTTTATATCTTGACGTGGCGCAGATCCCGGACCTCACCTTGGATAGTGAATTCACGCATCGCGCCGCGGCGGCTTTTTCGGGCCTGCGCAGTGCTGTCGCCGTGCCGATGCTGCGTGACGGCCTGGCCATCGGTTGCATAGCAGTCGGGCGTGCTGAGACGGGCTTTCTTGCCTCTAAGCAAGTCGAACTTCTGAAGACCTTCGCCGACCAGGCCGTGATCGCCATCGAAAATGTCCGCCTGTTTGATGAGGTCAAGGCGCGGACCGCGGAGCTAAGCGAGTCGCTTCAGCAGCAGACAGCGACAGCAGACGTGCTCAAGGTCATCAGCCGGTCGGCCTTCGATCTGCAGAACGTCCTTGACACCCTGGCAGAGTCCGCCGCGCACCTCTGCGACGCGGACATTGCCGATTTCTATCGTCTGGTCGACGACGGATTTCAGTGGACCACGACCTTCAGCCGAGATCCGGAAGCGGCCCCTGCCCATACCAAGATCATGCGCCGGCCGGGGCGCGAATCGGTGTCAGGGCGCGTTCTGCTGGAACAGAAAACCGTTCACGTACCGGATTTCGAAGCCGATCCCGAGTTCACCTTCACCGACGTGGCGCGGCAGCGCGGCGTTCGCTGCATTCTCGGCGTTCCGCTCCTGCGCGGCACGGAGCTGATGGGGTTGCTTCTGGTCATGCGCAAGGCGCCCGGGCCGTTCTCGCCAAAGCAGATTGAGCTAGTCGAGACTTTCGCCGATCAGGCTGTCATCGCCATCGAGAACGCGCGGCTGTTCGAGGAGGTGCAGACGCGCACGGCGGAATTGAGCGAGTCGCTGCAGCAGCAGACGGCGACGGCCGACGTGCTGAAGGCGATCAGCCGCTCTACGTTCGACCTGCAGCCGGTTCTCGACACGCTGGTGGAATCAGCGGCCAAGCTGTGCGACGCGGACACGAGCGTCATCTTCAAACGCGACGGCGATCTCTACCGGTGGTCGGCCGAGTACGGCAATTTGCCTGAAGCCGCGGTTTTCGCCAAAGCCAATCCCTTTGCCCCTAGTCGCGACAGCATCACTGGAAGGGTGGCCCTCGAAGCCCGTGCCGTCCACGTGTCGGACGTGCTCGCCGACCCGGACTACGGGGCAACGCAGCTTCAGAAGCTCGGCGGCTACCGGACCATTTTATGCGTTCCGATCTTGCGCGAAGGCGCGCCGGTCGGCGTATTCGCGCTGACGCGGTCACAGGTACGGGACTTCACGCCGAGGCAGATCGAGCTCGTCGAGACGTTTGCCGACCAGTCCGGCATAGCGATCGAGAACGTCCGGCTGTTCGACGAGGTGCAGGCGCGTACCCGCGAATTGTCACGCTCGCTCGAAGATCTGAGGACCGCGCAGGACCGCCTTGTGCAAACGGAGAAGCTCGCCTCACTCGGCCAGTTGACCGCCGGTATCGCCCACGAGATCAAGAATCCGCTCAACTTCGTCAACAACTTCTCAGCGCTCTCCGGCGAACTCATCGATGATTTGAGCAGTGTGCTGGCCGGCGCGCCTTTGGAGGCATCCGTGCGCGAAGAGGTTGCCGAGCTGACAGGCATGCTCAAGAGCAATCTCGACAAGGTGGTCCAGCACGGCAAGCGGGCCGATTCCATCGTCAGGAACATGCTGTTGCATTCGCGCGCGGGTTCAGGAGATCATCGTCCGATCGATATCAATGCCGTCGTGGAGGAGAGCCTGAACCTTGCCTATCACGGGGCGCGCGCCGAAAAGCCAGGATTCAACATCACGCTGACGCGGAATTTCGACCCGCAGGCGGGGGATGTCGATCTCTACCCGCAGGAGATCACGCGGGTGCTTCTCAACCTCATCTCCAACGGCTTTTATGCAACGGCCAAGCAGAGCGCGGCGACGAATGGCACGGGGTATGAGCCGACGCTCTCCGCTATGACCAGAAGTCTCGGCGACCGTGTCGAAATCAGTATCCGCGACAACGGCATCGGCATTCCGCCGGAGGTGAAGGAGAAGATGTTCAATCCATTCTTCACGACCAAGCCAGCCGGCGAGGGCACCGGGCTCGGCCTGTCGCTCAGCCACGACATCGTCGTCAAACAGCACGCCGGCACGATTGACGTCGACAGCCAGCCAGGCGAGTTCACCGAGTTCCGGATTGTGCTGCCGCGCGCTGCGGCCTCGCTCGCAAAATCGGGTGAAGCATGAGCCTCCTCATTCTGGTCGTCGACGACGAGCCCGACGTCGAGCCGTTATTTCGCCAGCAGTTCCGCCGCGACATCCGAGCCAGCCGCTTCACCATGGAGTTCGCGCAATCGGCGGTCGATGCGTTGGAGCAGATCGACCACGCCGAAGGGGTGACATTGATCCTGGTGCTGTCTGACATCAACATGCCCGGCATGAGCGGGCTCGAACTGCTGCCGAAGATCAAGGTGCTGCGGCCCGACGTCCCGGTTATCATGATCACCGCCTATGGCGACGCCGAAACCAAGCGCAAGGCGTTGGAGAACGGCGCCGAAGCGCTGCTGACCAAGCCGATCGACTTTGCGACGCTCAGGCAACAGATCGAAACGCGGCTGGGAATGGTGGCGTGACGGCGCGCATCCTCGTGGTCGACGACGAGCCCGATCTCGAGGTCTTGATCGTCCAGAAGTTCCGGCGTCAGATCCGCGACGGTGCGGTCATTTTTCTCTTCGCCAGCGATGGTGTGGACGCCCTGTCCGTCATCGACGGCAACAGCGACATTGACATGGTGCTGTGCGACATCAACATGCCCCGTATGGACGGCCTGTCGCTGCTGGAGAAGCTGCAGCAGGCCGAGGGGCAGCAGCTTTCGACCGTCATCGTCTCCGCTTACGGTGACATGGCCAACATCCGCACCGCGATGAACCGAGGCGCCTTCGACTTCATCACTAAGCCGATCGACTTTGCCGACCTCGAGACCACGATCGCCAAGACCTTGAAGCATCGCGAGGTGCTGCACGAGGCGCATCGGCGGCAAGCGGTCGCGGAGCGCGCGCATGCATCGCTGTCGCGCTACTTCTCGCCCAATCTGGCCGAGCGGCTGGCCGGCGACGCCGACGGGTTGGCGCTAGCCGGACAGTGGCGCGAGGTCGCCTCGCTGTTCACCGACATTACCAGCTTCACCACGCTGGTGGAAACGATCGACCCTGCCACGCTAGGCGCGCTCCTCAACGACTATTTGGCCGGCATGACAGACGTCGTGTTCGCGCATGAAGGCACCGTCGCCAAGATCGTCGGTGATGCGCTGCATGTCTTGTTCGGCGCGCCTGGCGAGCAGCAGGACCATGCGGCGCGCGCGGTTACCTGCGCGCTCGAGCTCGACGCGCTGTCGCAATCGTTCCGCAATAGCTGGCGCGACAAGGGCGTCGCGGTCGGTACGACCCGCATCGGCGTCCATGCAGGTCCGGCGCTGGTCGGAAATTTCGGCGGAGGCCGCTTTTTCGACTACACGGCTTATGGCGACACCATCAATATCGCGGCGCGGCTGGAAAGCGCCAACAAGCAGTTGGGCACGCGTATCTGCGTCAGCGGGAGCGCGGCTGCAAGGGTCGACGGCTTCCGGGGACGGCCGGTCGGCGATCTGATGCTGCGCGGCAGGGCCGAGGCGCTACGCGCGTTCGAGCCTTTGTCGTCAAAGCAGTATGATGATCCTTCGACGGCGAGCTATCTTGAAGCGTTCGGCAGATTGGAGGCCGGAGATGCAAACGCGCTTACCGCTTTCGCCGCGCAGATCGGGAAATGTCCGGACGACCAACTCGCCAGCTTCCATCTCAAGCGGCTGCTCAACGGCGCCAAGGGAACACGGATCAGCCTCGACTGATCTTTGCGCCTGTCGCGACTGCGACCGTAAGCCTCGTCGCCGGCAATGTCTGCTTTCACAGGGTGGCAAAGGTGCCCTCAACGGCTGACAAGAGGCGCATTGCTGACCGGCAGCCTTGGGGCCGGAAGATGACCGACTGGTTTTAGGTCAACGGTCTAAAAGAAGCGGACATTCCGCTGAGATGTCACATCGGGCATATTCCTTACGGTCAATCGGCGGGAAGCGGATGCTTAGGTGCATTACCAAAGCGGCCTCCGGCTTTTTGGCGTACTCGCGACGGTTTTGCCGGTCAGGATTGTGCTACGAGAACATATTCGGACCGATCTCTCCACCAATTTCAATGATCGCATCTGCGGGGATGTTGTTCCTTCGTGCCGCAGCCCGAATAGCCTCTGGGTTAGGCGCCTCGTAAAGGCAATAGCTCTTTTTCTTGTCGGCGCTGAGGAACGAGAAAATCCACTGCACGCCTTCCTGGTCATTGATCAAAGTTACACTCTCAACGCCCTCCTTTGTGAGGTTGAGCTGTTCCGCGAACTCCCTTTCGATTACGTAGCGTGGCATAAGCATGCTCCTTCTCAACGTGGTGATGCAGTGAGGCATGAGAGCCTACCTAGTGAAGCGTTCTCTCCAGCCTCTTCTGCAAACGGACCATACCCAGTTCAGCCGCGGTCACCGAGGCTTGCTCCGAAAGTGACATTGCCCTCTCAATCGCTTTCTTGCTACCTTTTTTCATAAGCAAGTTCGCATATTCAGCCTGGGAATGCGCCAGCCAAGGTCGTGATTCGCTGGCTGCGTTCATATCCATCGCATGCTCGAAGTGCTCGGCGGCCTTCCCAAAATCGCCCAGCGATGCCGACAACATTCCCAGATAGCGACTTGCCGCTCCAAAGCAGACCGTTGCGACTCCTGCCGTGATCGTCATATCCTTGTAGGCGAGCATAAGGTTGTAGATTGTCCGAGCCGCCTCCGTGTCGCCCAGACTAACAGCAACCTCAGCCACGAATGAGAGCGATGCGCTTCGCTTTCCATCCGGCGGCATTGCGAAATTAGCACGCGCTAGTTCACTCAACCTGCGTTGCGCTGCGTCCCGGTATCCCAAATCGGCCGCAACCAGCGCAAACCCTGGCAACCATGTGGTCTCGTCCGGATTTTCATCGATAAGATTCTTCATCACCGGAGCCACCTCCGACAGGCGATTCTGTTCGCGTCGGATCGTGAACATCTGCATGCCATAGACGCCTTCGACTTCCGCGCCATGCGTCTGTCTGCCCAGACCCAACGCTTCTCCAGCCAGCTTCTCGGCGGTGGTGAACCTTCCATCGAGGATGGCCATCATTGCCCTTGCGTTCCACGCAAGCCATAGAATGTTGAGCCGTTGTCGCAACGTTCCCAACTCTTCCAGCCCGTCCACGGCTTGATCGGCGCGCGCGCGGTCGCCAAGCTCAGTCGAGACGTAGACGTCAAGCGCGAGAGCGCGGCCGCGCAGGTCATCGTCGTTGATGCCGGCCGCGAGGCGCTTTATCTCATCTACCCGCGCCATCAGTTGAGTTGCCTCTGCCGCGGACTTCACGGTCCGGGGCGTTAAGAAAGGCAGGACAGAAAGTTCAAAAAGCGAAGCTTGGTCGCCTAGTTGCCGAGCCAATTTAACCCCTTCTGCGTGACATTTGGCGCTGTTCTTACTGTCGCTAAGGTAAAAATATGCACGCGTGAGGCGGCTGAGGAGTTGGCTCCGCGACCTCTGATCCTCGGGATCGAGCATACCCATTGCTTCAGTGAGCAGCTGAAGCGATTCGTCTAGCAGCTTCGAAGACAGGAACTGGGCGCCGTCAAAACCAAGAGCAGAACGAACGAAGGCCTTCGTGTCATGGGTCTCGCGAGCCAAGTGCGCGGTCAGCTTGTATTTTGCAACTGAGTCCGACAAGCGACCTGCGGCACTCAGTGCCTCCCCGAGCTTTAGGGTCGCCTCGAGCACTTCCTTTTGCCGGGCCGGTCCTCCCGGCAGGTGCTCCGCGATGGCGACAGCGTTCTGAAAGTGATCAACCGCCTCATAGTTGGCTGATTGCCCTAGCGCCCGTTCGCCGGCCTTCATCCAGTATGGCAGCGCGAGCGCACCTTGCTGTGCCTTGACATAATGCTGGGCAATGAGCTCGGGTTGGGTCACGACGAGATCCGGATATGCGTCAATGAGCGCATTAGCGATGGCTTCATGATATTGACGGCGCCTTTTGCTGAGCAGCGATTGGTATGCCGTATCCTGAATGAGCGCATGTCGGAATACCAGCGCGTCTCGCACCACACCGCCGACGACAACGAGCTGGGTAGACATGAGCTCATGGAGCGCTTCGCCGAGAGTTGGGTCATCGAGACCGGCAACCTTGGAAAGTAAGCCGCGGTCAAATTCCCGGCCTATGACAGAGGCGATTTGCGCCACCTCCTTGGCTGCCGCTGTCAAACGGTCAAGTCGAGCCATGAGAGATCCCTGCAGACTGTCGGGAATCTCAACATTGAGAGACGCCGCCTTTCCGCTTTCCAGAATCGAACGTGTCAATTCTTCCACAAACAGCGGCACACCGTCAGTTCGCTCCACGATCCTGTCGGCAAGCTGATCCGGAACGTCTGCGAGCATCGAGTCGATCAGCTCGCGCATCTGTTGCTTCGTCAGCCGACCAATGGCCAGCGTCGTCACGTGGACCAGCCCCGTGGGCCAGGTCGGCGTCCATTCGGGCCGGTGTGTTACGACCACAAGGACGGCCGCGCCATGCATGCGACGGACAACCTCTGTGAGAAATTCATTGGTCGACGGATCGATCCAGTGAGCATCCTCAACAACAAACAAAACGGGCGCCATCTTTGCCGCGAGCAGCACCCGGTTCGCCAGTGTGCGGACGATCAGTTCTTTGCGCTGTTGGGCGGAGAGATCGGGCGGCGTGAATTCACTGGCCAGATCCAGCGAGAGCAGCTCGGCATATGTGGAGCCGACTTCTGAGGGATCTTCGCCGTAACGCTGAACAATTGCGCGCAGCTTGTCTGCTCGCATCAGAGGTTCGTCGGCGGCTGTAAGACCTGCCAGTCGGCTCAGGCGCTGAATGATGGGATAAAAGGCCGAAGTGGAGTGATAGGGCGAACATTGCAGTCGTATTAACTCGGGCTGGTTCTCATGCAACCGTTCCTCAAGCGCGTCGACGAGACGCGATTTCCCGATTCCCGCCTCTCCCGATACAAAGACTGCTTGGCCTTGACCGTTTTTAGCCAATTCCCAGCGATCCAGCAGCATTCCAATTTCACTGCTGCGGCCAACGAATTTTGAGAGTGCACTAGTTTGCGCGGCATCGAAACGGCTTTCCACTTCTCGTTCCCCGTGGACCGCAAACAGCGCAATAGGCAGTCGAAAGCCTTTCAATTCCTGCGCGCCGAGGCTCTCGATCTCGAAGGATTGCCCCGCGAGCCGCCGCGTGGCGTCTGCCACCACGATCTGGCCAGGCGCAGCAGCAGCTTGCAGGCGAGCCGCGAGATTCGGAGTATCTCCTGCGATTGAGGCCCGCTCGTTTGCACTGCTGCCGGCGATATCACCGACGACCACGTGACCCGATGCAATGCCGATCCGCGCCTTCAATTGCTCGCCGCTGGGGGACTGAAAGGCCTCGACTGCAGCGAGGGCCTCAAGGCCTGCACGAATCGCACGCTCGGCATGGTCCTCGTAAGCCATGGGCCATCCAAAATATGCAAGCACGCCGTCACCTAGATATTTCGCGACGTAGCCTCCAAAGCGCGTGATCGCGCCTGCAACACTGTCCTGATAGCGTCGCGTAAGCTCGTGCATGTCTTCGGGGTCGAGTTGGGCAGATATCGCAGTCGACCCGACCAAGTCACAAAAGAGCACACTAAGCAGCCGTCGGTCTGCAGTCGGTTCTTGAGCGAGGTCGCTGGCCTGAAGTTCCGAACCCGCAGGAGAAGGTGAAGGGACCAGGGACCCGGCGAGATTTGGCTGAGCAAGTCCGGCGACAGCAGCCATGATAATTTTGCGATGCCCAAGTGAGACACCTAGCTCCTGGAGGTCGCGTTCAGTGACATGAGGGAGCGCTCGCAGGTCCACGTCGTTTTGGACGAACGCCTCCAGGTATTTGCCGAGGCCGAGCTGGCTCAGCCAGTGTTCGATCGTCTGCATCGAGCGTTTTTGCCCATGTCACCATGCTAAACTAGCGCGAAGTTAGCCATAGCACCATGCCGCACTGAGGGTCAGCTTAGTTGCGATGAGGCCTCATTTCACGATTCCCTTGGACCAAGGGCTCATTTTCGGGCAAAGTAGGCGTTGTTCTTAAGTGATGGCTGCCGGTCAACATTGTCAGCTCGGCGGCCCGTGCCGGGAGGCGGCGCGCCAGAAACTATCTGATCAACCTTCGATCCGAACTCGGAAACTCGGCATTGCGATTTCTCGGGGGGTGGAATGAACAGCGGCGCCATTGCCAAATTCGCGCAGGATCTCCGAGGCACGCTAATCGGTCGCGATCACGCTGACTATGATGAAGCTCGCAAACTTTATAATGGCATGATCGACAAGCGGCCTCTTCTAATTGCGCGCTGCATGGACGTCGCCGATGTGATTGCTGCGGTGAACTTCGGCCGCGACAGCCAAATCCCCATAGCAATCCGCGGCGGCGGGCACAACGGACCGGGGTTCGGCGGTGTCGACGATGGCCTCGTCATCGACCTCTCGACTATGAAGGGCGTTCGCGTCGATCCACAGAACCGCACGGTGCGGGTCGGGCCTGGTTGCACTACAGGCGACGTGGATCATGCTACCCACGCCTTTGGCCAGGCAGTGCCGTTCGGCATCATCTCGACCACCGGGGTCGCCGGTCTGACGCTGAGCGGCGGCCACGGCTACCTCAGCCGGCAATATGGGCTTGCCGTCGACAATCTCATCGAAGCCGACGTGGTGTTGGCGAACGGGAGTTTCATGACCGCCAGCGAAACCGAGAATGCGGATCTCTTGTGGGCGCTTCGCGGCGGCGGAGGAAACTTCGGCGTCGTGACCAGTTTCTTGTTTCGCACGCACCCGGCGAAAATGCTCTATGGCGGGCCGATCATCTTCGATGTTGGCGATGCCGCTGAGGTGATGCGCTGGTATCGTGATTTCCAGGCGAATGCTCCGGAGGATTTCTACATCTTCCTCGGACTGCAATCCGTGCCCGGCGGCGATCCATTTCCGCAGGAGCACTGGAACAAGAAGATGTGCGTCCTCCTTGTCGCGCATAACGGCGAGGGTGGAGAAGCGGCTGTCAATGCCATCCGGGCGGCTCTCCCCAAGCCACTCATCGACTGGGCGGGCCCGATTCCTTACACAGGGTTGCAGACCTTATTCGACGCGCTCTATCCGGCCGGGCAGCAATGGTATTGGAAGGGCGACTTTGTCCGAGCGCTGCCAGATGCCGCCATCCACGCGCATCTCCTGCATGCAAGCAGGGCCGGCCCGGCGTCGTGCATGCATCTTTACCCAATCGACGGGGCGGTGCATCGCCTAGGCAAGGGCGACAGCGCCTGGAACGCTCGTGATGTGACTTGGTCCATGGTGATCGCCGGGATAGATCCAGATCCGGGAATGGCGCCGGTCCTCAAGGAATGGGCCACCGACTATTGGAAAGCTGTGCATCCGTTCGACGTCGGCGGCGCGTATCCCAACTTCATGATGGATGACGAAGGCGAAGAGCGCGTCCAGGCGAGCTTCGGCGACAATTACCCGCGACTCGCCGCGCTAAAGGGCAAGTTCGACCCTACCAACCTTTTCCACATCAATCAGAACATCCGCCCGACCAGCTAGTGGTCAGGATCACAACGTGAACAGGGCTAACTCATAAACGGGGCCAAACTGGGGAGCACGTCACAGCACATCAATCGGACGCAGCCTCGCAACAATCTGTGCCGTTTCTTAACCAGTCTGCCTTCAGGAAATGCAAAAGCTGATCAAAGCTAATTGTGCCCTCCGAAAATATCAACCGTCCGCTTTTGGTGAATGGACGGGAGCGTCGCAATGGCCGAAATGAGGCGCATTGCGGTCCGGCAGCTTTTGGGCCGAAACTTGCCCTTCCGGTTTCGGAACGAAGTTGTCGACAAGCAGCCCTTCGGCCTTTGACGGCGTTCGTCGCTGTTGATGCTACCTGCTCTGTTTGATTGTCGGCAGCGACGCGCGAAGCTAGCCGTTGCTGGCACCACATTGCCGAGCCTCATCGGCCTGGCAACTGACCGATCAGGTTGCAATCGACCGTGGGGCCGGAACGCTCGGTGTACGCGGCGTAGATTACCTGATCCATGTTCATGGAGATTTCGCGAACCAGCTTTCGACGGACTGCGGTGACGAACATTGCGGCGTCGGTGACGCCGATCGCAAATGCGTCCGGTCCGCCGATGACGCAGCGCTCGAAATAGGATTGCAATCTGGAGGGGTCGTACCGCGCAAACCCGTCGGCCTCGCCAATGCGGGGTAGTGTGATAGGCAGCCCGTTGATCGTCACACCTTCCGCGAGAAGAAACTGCCGAATGGGGTCAATGAGTGCTCCGGCATTGTTCGGTCCGTCGCCGGATACGTCAATAACACGGCGCGGGCTGCGCAAGCCGCTCTTCGCGAACAGCCCATTCGCGGCCTGCAACGCGCCGGAAATCGACGTTCCCCGGCCTTCAGTCAACGACAGAGCAGCGAGCCTGTCCGCCAAAGTCAGAGCATCCTCGCGGCTTTCGACAATTGTCCACGGCACGATGACGGTTTGCTGACTTGGCCCCGCCCACTCCAGATAGAGCACTGCGATTCTTCCCAGGTCTCCCGCCTTGATTGCCATCGCGACATCCGCGTGGCGGAAAGCATCAACATAGCCGTCGCGCTGCACTTTTTGCTCAATTCTGCTCATCGACGGCGAGACGTCCACGGCAAGGATCAATTGCAAATCGACTTCGGCCAGGCCGCCCGCGGGACGGTCCGTCGAGTGAGCCTGTGGCGCTGTCGCGAAGAACAGGGTGAGCAGGAAGGCGCCCGCTAGCCGCAGCGCTGGTCTTGCACCCATGTTTCCAATCCGCACTAAGCAGTCCATAGCGAACCTCTCTCACCGACAATGGAGTGTGGAATTGTCGGTCCGGGGCATTTGCCAAGTCACGAACGGCTTACGATCATTCGCCGAAATCCGAGCTCCCCGCACGGGCTGGATGATGATCAGTCTTCGCAGCGCGAAACCGTGCTAGTATGGGACTGCGGCTTCGTGCTTTAGGGGAACCGGCTTGAATAGCTCGCCGCCTACAACGTTCGTACTCAACGGCGTGACCGCCGACGTGAGCAGGGAGACCTTGCGCGACCAGTTCAACAGGACAATCGCAGTTCGCCACCAGACCTTCGCGGTACTTCGCCACCTTCTGGAGAACGCTGATCGAGTCATCACCAAGGATGAGCTGATGAAGGCGGTCTGGAACGGGCTAGCCGTCACCGATGACAGCCTGGTCCAATGCATTCACGAGATCCGTGCGGCGCTCAACGACAGTCGCCAAGCCGTCGTGCAGACAGTGCCGAGGCGCGGTTACAGGTTGGTCCTTCCCTCAAATGCCCGACCAAGAATGATTACAATTCTGGCGGCAGAATTGGCCGCCGGGGTCCGGCCGGCAGGCCAGGATGAGCGGAGCATTGCTGCACCTACCCCGGCCTACAGGAAGGTCCTTGATCGGCTGCTGATAGAACATGCCGGTCATGTCTTCGCGAGCGTCGATGAAACAGTCCTTGCGGAGTTTGCTGGCCCTGTCGAGGCGTTGCGGTGTGCGAACGAGATCCAGTATGAGGTCGATAGACGGAACTGCGAGATTCCCGAGACAAAGCGGCTGCGCTTCCGCATCGGCGTTGACCTCGGTTACGTCGTCGCCGAGGGCGAGCACCTCAGGGGCGAGGCCGTCGAGGTCGCAGGTTATCTTCAAACCTTGTCACGCCCCGGCGGGATTTGCATCACGGAAGCAGTCCGCTCCCAGGCTCAGGACCACCTCTCGCTGGAATTCATCGATCTCGGCGAGCACAAACTGAAGGATGTCGCCCGTGCCTTGCGCATCTACCGCGTATGTCTTGCGTCCGAGGAACCGGTCAGGTCGCCATTTCGCGGTCTCGATGCCTTCGAATTCGAAGATGCCTATCTATTCTTCGGCCGAGCGCGCGCGATTGCCGCCTGCACTGCCAGACTGGAGCAGCAGGCAGCAAGCGGCACGGCATTCCTGCTCATCTACGGAATGAGCGGTTGTGGCAAGTCTTCCCTCCTGTGCGCTGGCCTGCTGCCGTCATTGACGCGACCTGGAGCCGTGGCAGGCATATCCTTGTGGCGCCGCTGCCTGATCCGCCTCTCCGAAGGACCGGATGCATTCGCTGTGTTGGCTGCGGCGCTGCTTCACGACGCCGCTGTGCCGGAGCTGTCCTCAGAAGCAACAGCCGCGGAGTTTGCTCGTCTCTGCATGAGCACGCCGGATCGAGCCCTGGCGATGGTCCGACAGGCACTTCGCAAGGCCGCCGGGCCGGCCCGCTCGCAGATCAGACTGCTTGTGGTCATCGATCAACTAGAGGAGCTGTTCACGACGGAGAAGCAGCCGGCGATGCGCGAGGCCCTTGTGCGGTTCATGGCGGTGCTGGCCGCGAGCGGACTGGTGTGGGTGATAGCGGCCATCCGTTCGGATTTCTTTCACCGCTGCGGTGAGGTCCAAGGTTTCTCGGCGCTCAAGGACGGCCTCGCCAGCTACGAACTTCTGCCACCAACCGGCCCAGAGATCGCGCAGATGATCCGTGAACCTGCGGTCGTGGCCGGGCTCCGCTTCGAGGAGAGTGCCGAGTTGGGGCGGCTCGATGACGTGCTGCAGGCGGCAGCAACTGCCGACCCAGGATCATTGCCGCTTCTCGAGTTTGTCCTCGACGCGTTGTACCAAGCCAGTGGCGACCGACGCGTTCTCACCTTTGCGCACTATCGTGCGCTTGGCGGGCTCGAAGGCGCAATCGCGCGCCGCGCCGACGAAGTCCTGGACTTGCTGTCGCCCGGGATCCAGGAGGCCTTGCCCGCGGTGCTGCGCGCCCTCACCACGGCGAACCTAGGCGATGAAACGGTCACGGCACGTGCGGCCCTGTATACAGAAGTCGCGGGCACTCCCGCGCGATCGGCCCTCATCAGGGCATTAATCGACGCCCGGCTCCTCGTCAGCGACGAGGACGCCGCAGGGCATGTCTTCGTTCGTCTTGCGCATGAGGCACTGTTGAGCCGTTGGCCGCGCGCCGGTGACATTGTGAATGCAAACCGCAACTTCCTCGCGACGCGCGAACGCCTGAGGGCTGACGCCCACCGATGGCACCTGGAAAGCAGGAATCGAGAGCTTCTCCTTCCGTCCGGCAAACGTCTGGCGGAGGGAGAAGAGTTGATGCTGTCAAGGCGGGAGGAGGTCGACGATGCCGTCCTTGAATACATCGAGGAGTCCTTGCGTGCCCATCGGCAGGAGGAGGAGAAGGACCGTCGCGCAGAGCTGGCGCTGATCGAGGCCGCCCAAGAGGCAAAACGCGAGCGCCTGGAGCGCGAGGCCGAGCGCCGGAGCCTCGCGGCTGCCGCAGCAAACCGGCTTGCCCGACGGACACGGAACGCCGCTATCGTGGCAATAATGCTCGCTCTTATGGCGGGTGCAGGCGCACTGGTCGCGTTCAAAGCGCGGGAGGAAGCAAGAGGCCAACGCGATCAGGCGCTGCGCAATCAGTTCCTTTCGCTCTCGTTCCTCTCGGAGCGGTCCGCCGCGGCGGGCAACACCGAGGCTGCGATCCGGTTGGCGCTTGAGGCGCTACCCTCGAAAGAGCAACCCGAGCGGCCATATCTCTTTGAGGCGGAGGCAGCTCTCTTCAAGGCGCTGCTGGCGCACCGGCAGATCAAAATCCTCCGCCCTGGCGCCGGTGTGGCGGATGCGGCATTCAATCCTACAGGTGATCGCATCGTCACCACATCCTATGACAGGACTGCAGCAGTCTGGGACATCTCCAGCGGTGCCGAAACTGCCATTCTAAAAGGTCATGAAGGGGCCGTGGAGAGGGCCGAATTCAGCCCCGACGGGAGCCGTATCCTGACGGCCGCGAGGGACGGCACGGCACGTCTCTGGGACGCCGTCTCGGGAGAGCAGCTCTACATCCTGCGGCCGGTAGGCAATTACCCGACGGCAATCTTCAGCCCGGATGGCACCCGGGTGCTGACGGCGGGAGAGAACAGCGATGCAACGCTCTGGGATGCTCGGACCGGAAAGAAAGTCCTAGGTGTAAGCAGCGACGCATATACGCGTGCTGCTTTCAGTTCAGACGGCCGCAGCTTCGCGACGGCAGGCAAGCATTTTGTTTCGATCTGGAATACCGCAGACGGCGCGCTGACACGGTCGATCCGAGTGACCTCCTGGCCCTACACCCTGGCGTTCAGCCCGGACGGAAGCCGGATGGTGGCCGGCCCGTGGGGTTGGCATTCACACCGCGACACTTCCAGCCTTTTCGATTTGTCGAAAGGAACGGAGATCGCAAAGTTGGCCGGCAGCAAGAGCGACACGCAATTGAACGGCGTGATTTTCAGCCACGGGGGTCAGCGGATCGCCACCATATCACTGGATGGCACTGCCCGGATTTGGGATGGATCGTTAGGAACGCCGGATGATGTGCTCGGCCAGGAGGTTTCAGGGTTGAAACCTGACATCGACACAGATGAACGCGATGTGGAGATGAACGGTGCTTTCACCCCGGACGACCGCTTCCTTGCGACCGCCTCGATGAATGGGCCGATCCGCGTCTGGGACGTTGAACGCGCCTCGTTGGTCACGACCATCGCCGGTCATGAATCTTTGGTTGAGCATCTGGAATTCAGCCCGGTTGACAGCAACATTCTTCTCACTGCTTCACACGATGGCACCGCTCGGCTGTGGGATGTCGACGGTGCCCTGACGACGGCGCTCTCACATGAATATCGCCCGACTTTCGCGGTCTTCAGTCCCGACAACCTCCACCTGCTGACCGGCGGCGGCGACAGCGCAGCGCACCTGTGGAATGTCGTGAGCCGGCGCGAGATAATCCGCCTCGACACGCACGAGATCATTCAAAGCGCCTCGTTCAGCCCAGATGGGAGGCGCGTCGCCACGGCGTCTCTTGAGGGCGTGGTCCGGATTTTTGACGTGGCCACGGGACACGAGACCGCCCAGTTCCGATCAGATGCCGGACTGATCAAGATCCAGTTTGGTCGCGATGGCAAATCGCTTGTTTGCGCATGGATCAACGGCACCGCGCAACTGTGGGACGCGACGACCGGCGCCGAACTGGCTGTCATCCATACAAGCATCAATCTGCCGCAAGCCATTCTTAGCCCTGACGGACGTCGGATCCTCTCGGCCAGGGAAGACAATGTGGGACACCTCCTAACGACGAGCGGAGCCGAACTACGTGCTCTTGTGGGGCATCAGGATCGCATCACGGCGGGGGCCTTCAGCCCTGACGGTCAACTCGTCGCCACGGGCTCACTCGACCACACGGCCCGAATTTGGTCGACCACCGAGGGGACAAGCGTTAGAACGCTGGAGGGACATACCGGCGCTGTGACGGTAGTCGCCTTCAGTCCCGACAGCCAGTCGCTGCTGACTGCTTCACGCGATGGAACCGCCCGGATCTGGAGCGTCGCAGGCGGTCCGGAAAGGGTTCTCAGGGGCCACAGCGGCGCGCTGGACAGCGCCGAGTTCAGCCCCAATGGCTTGTATGTCGTGACCGCGTCGACCGAAGATCGAACGGTGCGGTTGTGGGCGGCGCAATCGGGGCGCCAGATTGCCGTCCTTGGGAGCCAGGACGAAGCAACCTTTCAACGGGGCTTTACACACGCAGCTTTCAGTTCCGACGGCACCCATGTCGCGATTGTTTCCGGCGAACAAAGAGTCAGCATCGTTCGCGTCTTCCAGACACCCGACGAGCTTATTGAATTCGCCCGGCGTACCGTCCCTCGCGAACTGACCCCTTGCGAGCGGCGAAGCTTCTTCCTTCCTGAAGTCCCTGCAAACGGCACCTGTCCGGGCTGAGGCGACAACGGTCAGACTTTGTGGTCTTCTGAACCGCCACCCGTCCGGCCCGAAACGTTATGACCGAGTGGATCAATCTGGGTCCGGACGGCGTGGCGCATAACCTTGGGATTTGGCTTGCCCGTCGGATTGGCTCGGGCCCGACCACGATCATAGCGTTCACTTGTGATGTCTACTTTTGAAAAGCGACGGAGGCGACCTTGACGGCTGCAATCAGGCGCTTTTCCGATAGGCAGCTCTACGCGCGAGAGGGTAGCAAGGTCACGCAAGTTCCCGCGTGGGCGGCGTTTGTACACTCGGTGTATGCAAACGCCCGGTTGTGTGCGTCAAGTTCTGCAAAATGGGGCAGCCATGATGCTGGCCATGATGCTGGTCATGCGGCATGGGGCAGAGCGAGCTTCTTGTGCTCGCGCAGGTCGTCCATGTTGATGTATCGGTTGGCCTCCATCCAGTTTTCGTTGGTCTCGACGGCCAAGGCCCTGACCAGGCGCAGGCAGCTTTCGGTGTTGGGGAAGATGCGCACGACATAGGTGCGCCGGCGGCACGAGATTTTTTCTAGGAGCGGGGCTTGGCGTTTAAGTGATGGAGGGCGTTCGACGGGCACATAGCGCAGGCATGCTTTGGCCCGGGGATACAGCCAGACTCATGCCGACCGAGGTCTACCAACGCGACGCATCGGGCTAGCACCGGCGGTGTTTACTATGGCTATCAAAAGAATCCCAACCGATAGCGTGGCAACCCCGTATGATATATAATGATTGTCTAATTTGACCGCTTATCCCGGGGGGGAGGCAATTTTGGGGATGTCCATTTCTACAGGCAGAAAGGTGCTGTCGAGGAGCGTGGTCGAAATGGGCCTCTTCTCCGCGGTGATGAACACCCTAGTGCTAATTCTGCCTCTCTATATGCTGCAGGTATACGATCGAGTTTTGCCCGCCGCAAACCTGGATACTCTCACCTACCTTACCTTGCTTGCGCTTTCGTCGCTTTTGCTTTTCGGAGTGCTCGAAGTCGTGCGGGGCGTATATGCAAGCCGACTCGCCGTGCGGCTCGATTTTGCGTTGGGTGCATCGTCTTTTCTCGCAGCAATGAGCGGCCCACGCGCCGGGCTCGGCGATGTCCAGGCCTTGCGCGACTTGGCCACCTTGCGTGGGTTCATCGCCTCGCGAACCATCTTCTTTCTATTCGACCTCCCTTTTGGGCCCATCTTCGTGGGCCTGCTTTATTTCATCCACCCGTTGCTCTTCCTTGTGACGGTCGCTGGAGCGGTTCTCATGGTTTCCATCGCCGTGCTGAACCAGGTCGCGAGTTCGCGGCCTGGCAAGGAGGCGGCGGAGAATCTTAGCGCGGCAATGAATTCAGCGCAGGCCTTCGCGCGAAACTTCGAAACGGTTCGCGCGCTCGGCATGGTGTCCAATGCCATAGAGTTCTGGGGCACCCGTTTTTCGGGATCTCTGCACGCCTCCGATGGGCTCGCTCGCACCAACGCATTTTATGGCGGTGTGTCCCGCACCACACGATCGGTACTGCAAATCGCGATATTGGGCGTCGGTGCTTATCTGGTTCTGCACAACGAGATGACCGCCGGTATGATATTTGCGTCGTCGATGATTTCGGCGCGCGCCTTGCAACCCCTTGATCAGATCATTGGAAGTTGGCGGCAGGTCATCGACGCCAACCTTGCATGGAAGCGGCTTTCAGCTGCCCAATCAAGGTCCGGACCAGAGGAAAAAGTTGCCTTGCCAACGCCTGAAGGGGCGTTGAGCGCAGATCAAATAGTCTATCATCTTCCGGGTTCGGCCGACGGGTCGCTGCCGCTGATAAAACGCTTGACCTTTGAAGTAGGCGCCGGCGAAACAGTAGCGATCGTCGGGCCAAGCCAGGCTGGAAAATCGACGCTGGCGCGGCTCATCGTTGGTGCCATTGAGCCGCGTTCCGGAGCGATCCGCATCGATGGCGGCGATATTCGAAACTGGGATCCGGAGGAACTCGGCCGTCATATTGGCTATCTTCCGCAGGATGTGGAACTTTTCCCAGGGACCATCGGCCAGAACATCGCACGTTTTGAGCCAAATGCGCCTGATGAGAAATTGGTTCGAGCAGCCCAGCAAGCGCAGGTGCATGACCTTATCCTGGGTCAGAGGGACGGATATTCGACGGTGATCGGCCCCACCGGCGTTCGCCTCTCGGGTGGCGAGCGTCAGCGCATTGGGCTCGCGCGCGCCTTTTACGGCGACCCCAAGGTACTGGTTCTCGACGAGCCCAATGCAAATCTTGATTCCGACGGTGAAGCCGCACTCGAGCGGGCGATCATCCAGGCGCGTTCACGAAAAACGACCGTGCTCGTCATAACCCATCGGCCTTCGCTCGCAGCCAAATGCGATCGCATCCTCATGCTGCGCAATGGCCAGGTCGAGATCTACGGATTGACCAAGGACGTGCTCGACCGACTTGCCGAGCGACGGGGCCAAGCGGCGGCGGCCGCGGCCGCTCATTCGCATGACAACGAAGGAGTGGTGCCTTTCCCGTCACCTGCTCGCGTGGAGGTAAAAGCCGCTAATGACGGTTCCTAGCCAAACCATCGAGACGGGTGCCAAGGTGTATCGCTGGCAGCGCAACATCGATACCCGCACGGATCGGATTACGCTGGCGGGATATGCAAGCGTGGCCGTTTTCGTGCTCGGCTTCGGGTTCTGGGCAGCCACGGCACCGATTGCCGGAGCAACGATCGCGCCAGGTGTGGTCGCAGCAGCAGGGCAGAATGTGATGATCCAGCACCTCGAAGGAGGTGTTGTCGGCAGCATTAGAGTTCGCGAGGGTGACAGGGTCTTAAGAGGCCAGGCCCTGATCGTGCTCGATCCGACGGTGGCGCAGTCCCAGCTCAACCGCGTTCTCAAGCAGTGGGTTGCACAAAAAGCTGAAATCTCTCGGCTCGAAGCAGAACGGGACGGCCTTGAGAAAATTGTCTTGTCCAGTGACCTGGGAGCCTATTCAGGCGCTTCCGAATATAGCGGTGTCTTCGGAGAGCAAAACAAGGAATTTCAGGCGCGGCTAGCGCGCTACGGCGCCGAACAGGGCATTCTGAAGCAAAGGGTGGCAGCCCTTCAGGATGCCGTTGTCGGGTTAAAGGCCCAGAAGGAGGCAGCGGAAAATCAGCTCGCGATCGTCAACGAGGAGACGGAAAGAAAAAAAGAGCTGCTGAAAAAAGGACTCACGAATCGTTCCGAATACACCGATCTTCTGCGCAGCACTGCCGAGCTTGTCGGCCAGGCGGGATCGCTGGAAGCGCAGATCGCCAGTTCGGCGACCCAGACTGTGGAAGCGCGTCAGCAGATCGAACGGCTCACAACAAGCCGGGTCGAGGATGCTGTCACGGAATTGAACAAAGCACGGGCGCAGGTGGCGGATCTCGAGGAACAAATCAACGCTGGCCGATCGGTCCTGGACCGGACGACGATCCGGGCGCCGGTGGACGGTATCATCGTTCGATCGCTCTACAATTCTGAAGGCAGCGTCATCCGTGCGGGGGAGGTGGCGATGGAGCTTCTGCCGACCACGAACGAGTTCATCGTCGAGGCCAGGATAAAGCCCGAAGACATCGACTCAATTCGCGTCGGGCAGGACGCAAATATGATGTTCACGGCGCTCAATGCGCGCACGACACCGAAAGTGCCCGGAAAGGTGTTCTACATTTCGGCGGACCGGCTGATAACACCCAGCACGGGACTGCCTTACTTCACCGTCCGCCTTAAAATGGCCGACAAGCTGCCACCCCAGGTCAAGCCCGAGCAGATCTATCCAGGCATGCCGGTCGAAACATTCATTTCAACAGGCGAACGAACGTTTCTGGCTTATCTGACCAAGCCCCTGGTGGATTCGTTCCAGCGCGCCTTCCGCGAGAGATAGGCCCGCCTGCCTCCTGGATATCGCAAGTTTCAGATGTGAAGCGGGGGCCCCGGGAAAAACGCGCCCCCCCGCACGTTTTGGCCCCGGGGGGCGCATACCCCGCCGCACGGTGAGAACTGCCCCGGGGGTGAAAGCACCACGGGGG
>NZ_JAMYRV010000029.1:0-83280 GCF_040321555.1 Mesorhizobium sp. M0317
CTCGCGATTGGCCATCTCCACGGCCAGGATCTGCCGGCGCCCGTCCCAGTCGATGCCGACCGCGATCAGCACCGCCTGGCTCATCACGATGCCGGCTTCGCGCACTTTCTCGTAGCGGGCATCGAGAATGAGGTAGGGGAATGGCTCCTGAAGCGGTCGTTCGGCAAACGCCTTCAGGCTCTCGTCCAAGCGCTTGTTGATGGCCGAGATCGACGAAGCCGAGAACGCATGACCGCACAGCTCTTCCGTGATCGCCTTGACCTTGCGGGTCGACACGCCCTGCATATACATCTCCGCAAGCGTCGCAACCAAGGCCCGCTCCGAACGCTGGTAGCGCTCGAACAGCTCGGTGGAGAAGTGACCCGCCCGGTCCTGTGGAACCCGCAGCTCAAGCTTGCCCACCCGGGTGACCAGGGTGCGGCCGTAGTAACCCGAGCGATACCCAAGGCGCTCAGGCGTGCGTTCGCCCTTCGAAGCACCCAGCGCCTCCTCCATCTCGGCCTCGAGAACCTCCTGCATTACCGCACGGATCACTTCGTGCAGCCCCTCCGGGTTCGAAAGCAGAATGTCTTTGACGGCAGCGCTGGTCGATTTACCTTCTGTCTTGGTCATGGTGGCGTTCCTTCCAGGGAATCGGTGACGTTGAACATCACCAGCCTGCCATGACCGCCCTCTCTCAGCGAATTTGCAGAACTCTCAGCACACTACCTTTTTAGCAATGGGCGCCGTTCAGTCTTAGGCTGGACAGCGATGGTCTGAGCACCTGGTCACCGACTGATGATGGTGATCCGTCAGACCCTCACGCGCCCCTTTTGTTCGACTATCCCATCCCTTCCCTTCACCTGCGCCTCGGAGATTCTGCTGAGCGCAGCTGCCGCAATGGGCGAGACATACGGGCTTGGGACCAGATTTTGCTCGCCAGATAGTGCGGGCCCTTTAGTGAACTCTGCCATGTCGATGAGCTCGTTGTTTGAATTGCTGGCAAGATGCATTAGCTGGGGCGCGCCGCTTTCAGGACGAGAACCTGCTCGGCGCGACAGTCCTGTCCGCCGCAATGCCAAGGCAGGCCCCTGCTGGCTTTGATGCAAGGCTGCAGCGCGTAGTTGTCGACCATCAGCTCGCCAAAATGACGGCGTCGTGCCGAGCGGTCCCGCCGCATGATGCCTCAACCTCGGGCTCACCACAAACAATGCTGTCCCCATGAACGAAACTGTCGCGAAGCGAACAGTCGAACCGTAGCCGAAACGTTTTCCGTTCGTGCTTGGGTGGATCCGCAAGGCAAAAACAAGGAAGTGCGAACCAAGGTCCGCCCGCACAATTGAGCTCCAAGCCGCAGCTGGTCGTCAGGCTGGCACGTCATTTGCGGTCGAATGCAGGACCGTTTGTGACGCCTACCTCTACCAGCTGAGTTGATTGTGATGATTTACAAAACTTTGCACACCTCCATTTCGGCGAAAATTACGTTATCGGCAGCTAAAACCAAATATTTTACAACAATTACCAGAGTACATTCTAGGCCTTCCTTCAGTACTTAGCTGACGGCCCAGCACAACTGCGCGCGTTTCAAAGTTGTTCACAGAATCACTCGTGTCCATCACTTTATTATTAAAGCGGAGATCGACAATGACCATTAGGAGCCTCCTCCTCGGCTCAACTGCGGCACTGATTGCCGTTTCCAACGCTCGCGCCGTCACCACCGCCGCCGAGCCTGACCCGACTGAGTACGTCAAGATCTGCAACGTCTACGACTCGGGCTACGTCTACATTTCAGGCACCGAGACCTGCCTGCGAATCGGCGGCTCTGTCCGTTACAACGTCGGACTGTTTGAGCACTCAAGAACCTCGGATGTGAGGACTGGTGAGCATCAGGGCGCGTGGCAAAACAACACACGCTTCACATTGAAAACCTGGACCGGCCAGGAGACCGAACGCGGGACGTTGAAGACCTACACCGAAACCCGCGTGAACTTCGGCAGCCAACAGACATCGGTTTCGGACAGTTCTCGGTCCTATGCCTTGAACGGAGGCAGCAGCCTGACTATCGCCTGGATTCAGCTTGGTGGCCTGCGAGTTGGTAAGGACCGGTCGGCTTTCGACATGTTTATTGGCTGCGCGGGTGATGTACTGAACCAGACGCCGGCTCCGTACGCCGCTTTCGATACCAATGTGGTTCAGTACTACTTGGACGCAGGGAACGGCTTTTCGGCCGTGGTTTCGCTGGAACAAGGCTCGGACGTGGTCGGCACAATCGACAGCTACGCTCCCCACATAGTAGGCGGCTTGAAATACGCACATGGCTGGGGAGCGATCACCGGCGTTGCAGCTTATGATAGCAACTACGAATCGGTGGCCGCCAAGGTCCGTGTCGACATCAATGTCACCAACGAACTGTTGCTATCCGGAATGTTGGGCTACGGTTCCCATGGCCAGCTCAATTACGGCTCGACGAATTCGGTAGACGCTCATGGTCGCGGTTTCTATAAACCTTGGGGCGGGAACTGGGCTTTCTGGGCTGGCGCCGGTTACGAGCTCACCGAGTCAGCTTCGTTCAACCTTCAGCTCTCGGGTGATCAGCTCAACAACTATGGTGTCGCTGCGAACGTCGCCTATGCGTTCCTTCCAGATTTCACAGTTACGGCTGAACTCGACTATGACCGCTACGGAGGCTCCGCCGTCGGAAAGGTGAAAGCTTCCGAAGTGAACTGGACCAATGCCAACAAGAAGAGCAGTGTCGGCGGTATCCTGCGTTTCGAACGCTCATTCTAATGCGATGAAGCGTTGGGCTCCGAGGTCCAGTTGATGCGCGGACATTCCCCCTACATTCCGTTGATTGTGCATGCACGGCTCGGACGGCCGTCGTACGCGGCGACCGTCATGGAGCTCGGGTTTGACGCCGTGCTCCTGAACACGGCGGTCCCGAGGGCGGCCGATCCGGTCGGCATGGCGCGTGCGTTCGGCAAAGCGGTCGATGCCGGTCGTGACGCTTTCAGCTCGGGAATGCTCGAACGGCGCTACCCACCGACGATCGGCAGGGCCGTCTTCTCATGAAGTCGTGGACGTGCCGGCTGGATTGACCGGCTGGTGCCGCTCGGCGTGAGTCTGGTGCAGCTCCGGATAAAGGATATGGACGAGAAAGGACTGCAGACGGAAATCCGCCGCGCGAACGACGCCTGCGCGGTCCATGGTTGCCAAGTGAGTCAACGACATTTGGCGCACGGCAATCGAGGAAGGCTGCGACTTCCTCCATCTTGGTCAAAAGGATTTGGCTGCCGCCGATGCTGGCGATGAAATACGTCGGATTGAAGCTCGGCCTGTCGATCCACGATCACACCGAACTGGAAACGGCGCCAGTGGCGGAACCGGAGTATGTGGCGCTCGCCCCAGTCTATCCAACAGCCTCAAGAAGATGAATGGGCGTCGCGAGGACTCGAGCGGATCAGCGAGTGGAAGCACCAGGTCGCGCCGATCCCATTGGTCTCCATCGGCGGCCTCAACCTGACCGTCTCGAAGGCGTTTTTCGAGGCTGGCGCGGAAAGCGCAGCCGTGGTCACCGACTTTGCGCTGAACGACGCCCCAGAAGCGCGCACGCGAGAATGGATCGAAAGACAGAGCAATGGCGCCGAGGCGAGAACCGCATGTGCTCGTTGCTGTCGGGTCAGACAGCAGCGGTGGGGGCTGGAATTGCCCGCGAGATCGAGACGATCGCTTCCAGTGGCGTGCGCACCTGCCTTGCTGTCAGCGCGCTGACGGTGCAAACCCATGAACACGCCTGGAAATCCAAGTTACGCAACCCCGTCCGGTGGCGGATCAGATGCGCGCTACGCTTCAGCCTAACAGAGTGGCCGCCACCAAGATCGGCATGCTCGCAACGGCTGAGATCGATCGTCGCTGCGGTTGCCGCTGTGCTGCGCGAATATTCGCGCATACCGACAATCCAGATCCGGTGCTGGCTTCCACGTGAGGCCGAGCGGTTCTTGAAGCAAGCGCCATCCAGCATCATGAAGTAGCATCTGATGTCGCTTTGCCGTGTCGACACCAATGTCATCGAAATGGCGCTTCTTGCCGGCTCAGTGCTAGCGGTGAATGAGGCCGGCGCGCTTCAACAAGGACCACAAGCCACCCCGCCTGCTGGACTCCTCCAAATTCGAAACACGGATGGTTCCTATCCAGACAATTGATTTTATCAATCTGCGACAATACCGCATATCGGCGCCGGCGGAATGATCACCGGTAGCAAGACGAGCTGTTTCGGTGGCCTGTAGGACGCGCACCGCGACCGAGGTACAAGCCAGCCCGTCTGCGGCCATGTTCCGATCGGGCGCATCGGTGCGCCGATGAGATTGCCGGCGGAACGTTCTATTCGTACAGCCGTGACGGCAGTCATCTCACCGGCGCCATCTGCCGATGGATGGCCGGCAGTCGGTGCAGCATGGGCTGACACTGTTCGGAATGAAGCCGCTCGCGCTTCGGACCGTTGAAATGGAGGACATTAGCTTGGAACCGATCAGTCTCGACGAGCTTCTGGCCAGCGTCGGCAAGGAAGTCGGCGTGTCGCCGTGGCGGGTGGTTTCGCAGCAGATGATCGACCAGTTCGCAGAGGCCACCGATGACCACCAGTTCATCCACTGCGATCCGGAGCGCGCCAAGCGCGAGACGCCGTTCGGCGGCACCATCGCACATGGCTTCCTTTCGCTTTCGCTTTTGTCGGCGATGACTTTCGAGACCATGCGGCCGCTCGAAAACTGCAAGATCGGTGTCAACTATGGCTTCGAATCGCTGCGCTTCCTGGCGCCGGTGAAAACCGGATCTCGCATCCGCACCCGTTTCGTACTGGCCGACGTCAAGGTCAGGCCGTCGGGCTGGGTGCAGACGGCGCTGGGCGTGACGATTGAGATCGAGGGCTCGAAAAAGCCGGCGCTGACCGCGCGCTGGTTGACGCTGACGCTGATCAAGCGCCAGCCGGAGGCGGCCTGAATTGCTCAACGAGCGTCAGCAGAGACGATCTTCACGTGCCGGGGCGATGTAGGCGACCAGTGCGCACCAATCGGCAACGCGGCCACGTGGGTCGGCTAAATAGAGTGGCAGGAATGCCTAATCGGGGCTCCGTCTCGGAAGAGGCGTCGATGTATCGGAAGCGCTTCGGCTTTCGACGCTGCATTCCTTTTTCACGAAGGTTTCATGGAGAATTCCCAACCACGGGGTCGAAAGATCGGCTTTTGATCGGAGTGGCAGATCCTCCCGGAATGAAACTGCCAATAGGGTGTTATCGAGTCAACCGGGTCGAACTTGAGGGTCGCGGGTGTCGCTGATCGGCTGCTCGTCGAGCTCGAGAGCTGCCAGCTAAAGGCAGAACACGGCTATGGCAAGAGCTCCGCAGTTGATGTGGACGCCCAGAGCTGGGAGTACAGATCGACAAGTTCCCGGCGGGCGAACTTGCCATTGGTAGCGCGCCAGACCAGTCGCGAGAAAGCCTCGATGAGAAGGCCCCCGAGCCGCACGCGGGATCGACTACAGCGGCGTTTGGCGAGAGGCATTCGAAGGCGAGATCGAGTGTAAGATGGACGAGCTCGACACGCGTATCGCGCAGTCCCTGCGATCGCGCCTTGTCCCGCGGCGCTCGTGCGTGCGAACTGTTAGTAGATTGAGCTGACTAGATGAACCGGGATGCCATCAAAGCGGAACTGGAAAAGACGTCCCTGGCCGAACTAAGCAAGATCAATCCAGCCATCGCTAAAGGTAGGCGAACGAGACGTTCGGACTCCGTGCCGCTGAAATCCTCAAATTGAATCGGCCGGACCGTTGGAGCTATCATCACCCGCTTGGCTTCCAGAGCTACGGAGCGGGTTGATTACCTGAACGTCCTCGAAGTCCTTTTCATTGTCGGTCACTACGACACACTCGTTGGCTTCGGCTACAGCGGCAATGATTGTGTCTAGGGCGCTCCGCGAACGGCCTCTGGCTTTGCCGTTGGCCATCAGCCGCGCCCACACGAGGCCAGCTTTCTCGTCGAACGATAGCACGCGGTCAGCGAACAGCGCTTGCGGGCCTTCGGAGCCCTCGAACCAAGTTTCAAGGCTGCTGCGCTTTTTCCCCTTCGGCTTCTCTAGGATGCCTCGGCGAATTTCGGCGACAGTAAGCGAAGCAATGAAGAGGTCTTCGTCCTTCTGCGCGCCCATCCAGGCCAGCAACGAGCCCGAAGGCTCCGGCTTTATGACGTTGCTGATGATATTCGTATCAAGAAGGTAGCGCGTCACAGGTCGATCTTGCGCCCCTCTTCGCGTGGCCGGCTGAGGTCGAGATTGGAGCCAACCAGAGGGGAGCGACGCAAGGCGGCGAGAATGCCGCCCGCTCTCGGTGGCTCACCCGCCACGGCTTCCTGTATGGTCCGACGAAGCTGTCGGGCATCCGGCCCGCTCTCCGTTAATTTTCGGGCAAGAGTTCGCAGTAGATCGCGGTCTGCGTCGAAGGCCAGGATCTCGAACCGCGCGATGCCGCGCTCAGCCAGGCGAGACCGATAATTCTCGATGGCTCTCTTCTGTGCAGTGTTGCCCATCGCGTGCCTCCGTTCTCTATCCGGATATATAGCCATGGCTTTTTCGGAGCACAAGGTGCCCCGTCATCGGCACTCCTGCGCGACGCGCGTTATTGATCATAGAATCTCCATCTTGTCGAAGCACTGTGACCTGGCATCATTGTCGCAAAACGAAGTATTTCGCGTCAGGACAGGAACGCGATCATAGCGCGACCGAAACGTGCAACCGCTTCGTGGTCGCCGGCGCGGCCCGCGAATCGGCTGTGCCTGCGTCGCCGAAGCCCGATCGACGCTTCGTCAATCTGGTCCGGCTGCTGGCGCGACAGGCCGCACGGGATTTCATTCAAGCCGAAACGGATAGCCAGACGCGAGACCGCGTCCCGGAGTAAGGGGCCGCCTCATGAAGGTCGCGCTTGGCGCTCACTACTCAACTGACAATCACCGGGACACCTCGATCGAGGATCAGTTGCGGCTCTGCTGCTTGCGTGCTGAAAAGCAAGGCTGGACAGTCGTCGGCAGCAATACCCACCGCGCGATCTGCGGCGCGTCGCTGTTGCGTCCCGGCCTTCAGGAGCTGATCAGCGATGCGATGCAGGGCAAATTCCTGATCGTGCTCGCAGAGGCGATGGATCGCCTGACCATGACCGCTGCAAACCGGGAGCAGGCCAGGCTGGGCAAACGTTGTAACAGATCCTTCAAGAAAATTCATAGACTCTTAGCAACTCCGGCTCGGTGTGAATGGTAGGCTTATTGCAACGTCTGAGGTCAGTGGTTCCAAAACGTGGCCCGCTTATCTTCGACTCGCCGAACTGCTTGCAATTTCGGCTAAAGGCAAAAGAGCGCGCTTTGTTGTTCGACAGGGCGATATCGGCAGTCGCCACAGCCACCGAGATTTGTCCGGTCGTTGGACAACCTTCAAAAGCTGCGACTTCTGTGGAGGACGCGAATGAGAAATTCGGTAGGACTTGGTCCTGACCCATGATGACACTGGTCAGTCGCCTACGCATGGCAGCGCATTCTGAGCGCCTTCGAATCCTGGGCCTTTGTGCGCATGCAGACCTAACTGTCTGCGAGCTAGCCGAGATTCTGGGTCTATGCCGAGAGCGGGTTGCGCGACACGTCCGGCTGCTCGCCAGAGCCGACTTTCTTTGCTGCAACGAACAGCCTCCGTGGCGCTCGTACCATCTCAAAGCAGGATCCAACAACGGCGGGCTGGTTCAATTATTGATCGATCTCCTGCCCCATCGCGACGGCTATCATAAACAGGACCTGCAGCGGCTTGAAGCGGTACGAGACACGCGGCCGAAGGGGACCGCGTGCTTGATCGTGAAATAGCTCAATCCAATTGGAGCGCGAAGCTACCATGGACAACTCCGCCGACGGCGCGATCGCACAGCCCGACACTCACGCGCGGTCTTCCTTGGCCGCGGTTGATTGCCGCGTTCACGAGCTGCTTCTGAGACAGGAGCGGCAGGAGCGGACGACCCTCAAGCTCATCGCCTCAGAGAACTTTGCGTCCTCGGCCGTGCTGGAGGCGAACGGCTCGATTTTCACGAACAAGTACGCCGAGGGGTACGCCGGTGCGCGCTACTACGCTGGAAACGAGATCGTTGATGAGCTTGAGAAGCTAGCCATTGAGCGCTTGAAAACACTATTTGGCAGCGAGCATGCCAACGTCCAGCCTTATTCCGGCTCGCCGGCCAACCAGGCTGTCTATCGTGCGCTTTTGAGTCCCGGTGACAAAGTCATGGGCTTGCCCCTTCCGGAAGGGGGCCATCTGACTCATGGTTGGGCCATCAACTTTTCCGGAACTGACTATCAACGCGTGCCCTATGGACTAGATGAAAAGACACAGCAGATTGACTATGACCGCTTGCGCGAGACAGCCAAGCGGGAACGGCCGCGGCTCATTTGGGTCGGCGGAACCGCTTACCCGCGTGTCTTTGACTACGCGGCAATGGCAGAAATTGCCCTGGAAGCGAACTCCTATCTCGTAGCCGACATTGCGCACATCAGCGGCCTGATTGCCGCGGGAGCGCACCCGAATCCCGTGGGCCATTGCGACGTGGTCAGCAGCACGTCCCACAAGTCGATCCGCGGTCCCCGCGGTGGCTTCATTTTGTCAAGGAACGAAGATCGCTATCAGGCCCTGTATCATACAAAGAGCAAATACAATCTCGCCAGACGAATAGACCGGGCGGTCTTCCCTCACCTGCAAGGCGGACCTCACATGAATGCCATCGCTGCGCTAGCGGTTGCCTTGCACGAAGCCGCGAACCCGTCCTTCCGAAGCTACGGCCAACAGACGGTCAAGAATGCCAAGGCTCTGGCACATGCACTGCTTGAGCGAGGTTATGACCTGGTTACCGGGGGGACGGACAATCACATGCTGATCCTTGATCTTCGCGATCGGCCACTATCGGGCAAGGCCTATGCCGAGCGACTAGCAAAGGCAGGAATCATCACAAACTTTAATATGGTGCCTGGCGACCCGCGGCATCCGGCGGTCACAAGCGGAATTCGCCTGGGGGCGCCAGCAGTGACGTCAATGGGCATGCGCGATGTGGAAATGGTGCAAATTGCTGGCTTCATTGACTCCGTCCTCCAGCGGCCAGACGACGAAGATCTCCATGCCTGCGTGCGAAGAGACGTTGCCGACTTGTGCGCTGCGTTCGAGGTCCCGGGCATCTCCGACAAGTAAGGTGGGCCAAGCAAAATGCCCATACCACATCCAACATCCGAAGCGAGGTATTCATGGCTAGGCAGTTCGTGTTCTCTTCCGAATCGGTTGGCGCGGGGCACCCGGATAAGTTGGCCGACAACATCTCGGATGCCATCCTCGATGCCATCCTCCGCACAGATCCCAAGGCGCGCGTCGCCTGTGAAGCGTTGGTAAAATCAGGGATAGTCGTTCTGGCTGGCGAGATCACCAGCGATGCCCAGGTGGATTACAGCCAAGTTGCGCGCGATACGATTCTCGACATTGGGTACGACGACGAAGCCGTCGGCTTTGACGGCCGGCGTTGCTCCGTCGTTCATGCCCTCACCGAGCAGTCGCCCGACATCAGCCAAGGCGTTGACGAGGGAAGAGGGCAAGACCTCCAGCAGGGAGCGGGAGATCAGGGCCTCATGTTCGGCTACGCATGCCGCGAAACCGATACCCTGATGCCTTTGCCGATCCAGCTCGCTCATCGCTTGACGAAACGGCAGGCGTATGTCCGGAAGGCACAACAGCTTGGCTGGTTGCGTCCTGACATGAAATCCCAAGTCTCAGTGCGCTATGAGGGGTTGCGCCCGGTCGCCCTGGATACCATCGTCGTGTCGACGCAACATGACGAGCAGGTCTCGCAAGAGACTGTCCGCGAGGGCGTCATTGAGGAAATCATAAAGCCTGTCCTGCCGACCCACCTGGAGACGGAAGGCATCAGAATTCTGGTCAACCCGACGGGGCGGTTCGTAGTCGGCGGGCCGCGCGGCGACTGCGGTCTCACTGGACGCAAGATCATCGTCGATTCCTATGGCGGGATGGGTCGTCATGGCGGCGGCGCCTTCTCGGGCAAGGACCCGTCCAAGGTTGACCGCTCGGCTGCCTATGCAGCCCGCTATGTCGCAAAGAACATCGTCGCTAGCGGACTTGCGGACGTGTGCGAGGTGCAGCTTGCTTACGCAATCGGCGTGGCCAGTCCGGTTTCCGTCATGGTCAACACGTTCGGGACAGCCAGGGTTGAGGAAAGCAGGATCGAGCGCCTCATTCTTGAGTTGTTCGATCTCAGACCGAAAGGCATTATCAAGATGCTTGATCTCTTACGCCCTATATATCGCAATACAGCGACCTATGGCCATTTCGGCCGTGAAGAGCCTGATTTCACCTGGGAGAAGACAGACAGGGCGGACGAATTGCGTCGCGAGGCAGGACTCGCCGCCCCGTGAGAGCCGCCGGCGAACGGATCGGCAAGCGGAAAGCCCATTTCCACCGGGCAGACCCGCGCCTGGCAGGCGTGGCGAGAAGCCGGCTCGGGTTTTTTGGCGGAGACATTGATGCCGGATTATGACGTGCTTTGCATCGGCAATGCCATTGTCGACATCATCGCCCAGTGCGACGAGGCATTCCTCGAGATCAACGGCATCATCAAGGGCGCGATGAACCTGATCGACACGCGCCGCGCCGAACTGCTCTACAGCCGCATGGGCCCGGCGATCGAGGCCTCCGGCGGCAGCGCCGGCAATACCGCCGCTGGCGTCGCCAGCTTCGGCGGCCGCGCCGCATTCTTCGGCAAGGTATCGAACGACCCGCTCGGCGAGATCTACGCGCATGACATCCATGCCCAGGGCGTTGCCTTCGACAGCAGGCCGCTCGAGGGCCAGCCGCCGACGGCGCGCTCGATGATCTTCGTCACCCCGGACGGCGAGCGCTCGATGAACACCTATCTCGGCGCCTGCGTCGAGCTTGGCCCTGAGGATGTCGAGGCCGACAAGGCATCCGGCGCCAAGGTTACCTATTTCGAGGGCTATTTGTGGGATCCGCCGCGCGCCAAGGAGGCGATCCGGCAGACGGCGAAGCTCGCACACGAGGCCGGACGCGAAGTGTCGATGACGTTGTCGGATTCGTTCTGCGTCGACCGCTACCGGGACGAGTTCCTCGAGCTGATGCGCTCGGGCACTGTCGACATCGTCTTTGCCAACAGCCACGAGATCAAGTCGCTCTACCAGACAAAATCCTTCGACGAGGCGCTGGCTCAGATCCGCAAGGACTGCAAGATTGCCGCCGTCACCCGTTCCGAAAAAGGCTCGGTGATCGTGCGCGGCGACGAGACCGTGGTCATCGAGGCGACCGCCATCAAGGAGTTGGTCGACACCACCGGCGCCGGCGACCTCTACGCCGCCGGTTTCCTGCATGGCTACACGCAGGGCCGCAACCTCAAGACCTGCGGCGACCTTGGCTCGCTGGCGGCCGGCCTGGTGATCCAGCAGATCGGCCCAAGGCCAAGGCAGAATTTGCGCCGCGAGGCGGAAGGGGCTGGGTTGCTGTAGATGCGCCGGCAACTAACCAGCCGCCCTACTGACGCGATGACCGCAGTGGCGGAACTGTGTCAAAGCTCGCTGATAGCGACAGCCATTCGCTTCGGAGAACTGACCCATGCTGCTGCCGTGAAGCTCGCTGGAGGAGCGGTGCAAGGCGTGCTTGCCATGACGGCATTCACCGTCATCCAGATCGTCACCAGCATTTTCCAGAAGCTCAGCTTGGGGAAGGCCAGTAAGGTTCCTGAGGTAACGGAGAACTCGCGGCGTCCGTCGGACTTGACTTGCGATCACGTCCCACGATGCCGAATGCGGGCAGCAGACTGAATATTTCACAATGCTAGACAAAGGCGTAAAAGCGCGATCACATAACGACATAAACATTTCGTTATGCGTCATTGACAAAAGAGCGAACTGCTGTGATTGTCTGCGTGTCGTGGTTCTCGCGTGCGGCGCTGCCGCAGCGGAGCTAAGAGGGAAGCCGGTGCGATGCCGGCGCTGCCCCCGCAACTGTTAGCGGCGAGCCAACACACGTCACTGAGGCGAATACCCTCAGGAAGACGGGTAGAGGCTATGACCCCGCGAGCCAGGAGACCTGCCACGCGAATTACGTCCACGGGCGGGGTGTCTCGGTGGCCGCTGCAACCCGGCGTTGATGCCGGCCTGCTAGCGCCTTCCTTGTCACCGACGCCCCAATCATCGGGGTATGACATGACTGTCTCTCAGCAAATTCCTGTAGCAACGCTCGGCGTGCCGCGCTTCGGTCGTCGGCGAGAACTGAAATTCGCCCTTGAAAGCTACTGGTCCGGAACATCGTCCGCTGGCGACCTTCTCACGACGTCGAAGGCGCTCCGTGCCGCTAGCTGGGAAGAGCAGCGCGATCGCGGCGTGTCGAAAATCCCGTCGAACGACTTCTCGCTTTACGACCATGTGCTCGACACCGCAGCCATGGTCGGGGCCGTTCCATCCCGTTACGGCTGGAATAGCGGCGAGGTCCCACTTGACATCTACTTCGCAATGGCGCGCGGCAACCAGGGTCAGACGGAGGATTGTGGACACGCTGGTTACCAGGAGGAGGCTCATGGACCTGGTGTAACCGCGATGGAAATGACCAAGTGGTTTGACACCAACTACCACTACATTGTGCCGGAACTCGATGATGATCAGACGTTCGCCCTCTCGTCATCGAAGCCGGTCGATTACTTCCTCGAGGCTAAAGCTCTCGGCATTCACACACGCCCAGTCATCCTTGGACCCATCACCTTCCTCAAGCTGGCGAAATCGCCTGCCGAGGGGTTCGGTCCCATCGCGCTCCTACCGCGGCTGCTGCCGGTTTACGAGCAGCTTCTGGAGAGGCTGAAGCTGTCGGGAGCCGACTGGGTGCAGATCGATGAGCCAGCGCTTGTCCTCGATCTGAACCCGAACGAACGAGCTGCGTTCGAATTCGCCTATGGCCAGCTGTCGAAAGCCGCGCCCGAGCTGAAGATCATGCTGGCTACGTATTTCGGGTCGCTGGGAGACAATCTCGAAACCGCGATTTCTCTGCCCCTGGCCGGCCTGCATATTGATCTCGTGCGCGCTCCCGAGCAGCTGGAAACGGTGGGTCGGCTCGCTCCGAAGGATCTGGTGCTCTCGCTCGGCTTGATCGATGGCCGCAACGTCTGGCGTGCGAACCTGCCCGCCATTCTCGACCGCATCAAACCGATCGTCGCCGGCTGGCCCTTGGACCGCGTCGAGATCGCGCCTTCTTGCTCGATGCTGCATGTGCCGATTGATCTGCGCATGGAGACGGAACTCGACGCGGACATCAGGTCGTGGCTCGCCTTCGCGGCCCAGAAGACCGACGAGCTGGTCTTGCTGGCCCGGGCCCTGTCCCAAGGCAGGGATGCGGTGGCAGGCGCGTTGAAAGCGTCTGCCGAGGCTGCCGCCACGCGCGTGACATCCACGAGGATCCATGACCCGCTTGTTCAGGGGCGGATCGCTAGCATTGAGGACAGCGCGAAGCGACGAGAGAGCGCTTTTGGCGAGCGCTCCAGAGTCCAGGCCGGCTCACTCGGGCTGCCGCCGTTCCCGACGACGACCATCGGGTCCTTCCCGCAGACGCCGCAGGTACGCAAGGCGCGGGCCGCTCATGCGAAGGGCCAGCTGAGCTATGTCGACTATGAGACGTTCCTGAAGAAGGAGATCGAGGCTGCAATTCGCTGGCAGGAAGAGATCGGGCTGGACGTGCTGGTGCATGGTGAGTTCGAGCGAAACGACATGGTACAGCATTTCGGCGAGCAGTTGTCCGGCTTCGCGCTCACCCAGCATGCCTGGGTACAAAGCTATGGGTCGCGCTACGTGCGTCCCCCCATCATTTTCGGCGACGTATCGAGGCGCAATCCGATGACAGTGCGCTGGTGGCAATTCGCCCAGTCGCTTACGGAAAAGCCCGTGAAGGGAATGCTCACAGGCCCAGTCACCATTCTCAACTGGTCTTTTGTTCGCGACGACGTACCCCGCTCCGAAGCCTGCCGCCAGATCGCGCTCGCCATCCGCGACGAAGTGACGGATCTCGAAAGATCCGGCGCAAGGATGGTCCAGATCGATGAGGCCGCGTTTCGCGAAGGATTGCCACTGCGCCAATCTGACTGGAAAGTCTATCTCGACTGGGCTGTCGAATGTTTCCGGATCGCTTCAACGGGTGTAAAGGACGCGACTCAAATTCATACCCACATGTGCTATTCGGAGTTCAACGAGATCATTCACGCGATCGCTGGAATGGATGCGGATGTCATTTCGATTGAGACGTCGCGCTCGAAGATGGAACTGTTGGACGCCTTCACGAGCTCCAAATATCCGAACGAAATCGGTCCTGGCGTCTATGATATTCACTCACCACGCGTCCCGGAAGTCGGCGAGATTTCGGACCTAATCATGCTTGCCCGCGAGCGACTGTCCGACGGCCAACTGTGGGTAAACCCGGACTGTGGCCTCAAAACACGCAAGTGGGAGGAGGTCCGCCCTGCCCTCATTAACATGGTCGCTGCAGCGCGCGCGCTCCGGGAGAAAGTGGCCTGAGGCTTCTCCTTCCTCACCGTGTGGTGAGCTACCGGCTGGCTCCTGTCGGCCGTGAACATGCCAAACCGGCACACTCTTGGAAATGAGCCACTCGGCGCAAATGTGCAATTTCCCTACGGCACGTGTCTTAATCCCGCAGAAATATAAATGTGGCACTACGCTATAATATTGGTTCCTTGGGGACATACAGGCCCCGCGCCTCGAACAAATCGGACACGCGTCGTTTCTCAAAGTAGACTGCTTGGCGCGTTCGCTCAGGACAATGTATGGTGCTGCGTCTGTCCGCCCCCAGTTGATCGCGCAGACTACGGGCGAGGTGGCAGGGTTCGGGTATCGCTAGCGTCCCGCCAATTCGGAGATGGACGTCGCAATTCGTGTCGCCAAGTAAAAATCGCCAATCATTTTCGATTGCGAGTCCGCGGCCAGTTGGCCCTTATTTTCCTGAGATCTGCGTTACAGGCCGGGGCGTTGTCGCCGTTTCTGAGGGTAAGATGGGATAGGCGACGTCAGGTGCCTCTCCGGTCAGCGAGTTGAGGAAGGCAACAAGCAGGTCAACTTCTTCGTCCGCCAGTACTACGCCGAGCTGGGTGGTCCCCATAATGGCGACGGCCTGTTTCAGATCCCAAACCTTGCCCGAATGAAAGTATGGCGCGGTGAGTGCAACGTTGCGCAGCGGCGCCACGCGGAAGACATAGGAATCGTCGGCTGCATTGGTGACCTCAAATCGGCCCTTGTCTTTGTCCGGCAGGACTTCGGCGCTGGGCCGTTCCACGAGGCCGAATGGGTAATAGGCTTGCCCACCAACGTTGATGCCGGCATGGCAGGACGAGCAGCCTTTGTCCATGAAAAGCACCAGGCCCTGTTTCTGTTCGGAAGTCATGGCAACCTCATCACCATTCAGGAAGCTGTCGAACGGGGCAGGTGTGACCAGTGTCGCCTCGAAGGCTTCGATCGCCTTGGCGAAGTTGTCGAAGGTGACCCGATCGGCTTCAGCCGGAAAAGCCGCATCGAACCACTCGACATATTGCGGCATGGACTTGAGAGTGGCGATGAGTTGGCCCGGTGTATTGGCCATTTCGATCCCGGCTTGGACCGGTCCCTTCGCCTGAGCCTTCAGGTCTTCGGCACGACCATCCCAGAACTGGGCGATGTTGAAGACAGCGTTCAGTACAGTCGGCGCGTTGCGCTGTCCCTTCTGCCAACCATGGCCAATCGAGGTTTCGTGATTGTCGTCGCCGCCGGTGGCCAGGTTGTGGCATGAATTGCACGACAAGACGCCTGACGCCGAGACGCGTGGATCGAAGAACAGTGCCTTGCCGAGAGCGATCTTTTCCGGGGTGATCGGGTTGTTGGCGACTGTCGGCGTGGTGGATGGCAAAGCCGTGAAGGTGGCCAATGCCGTATCTCTGAGGTCGGTGGGGATCCAATCCGCAGCAAAGGCGGTGGGTGCCAGCAAGGTGACAGCCATCGTACTGAATAGGATTTTCATAATTGGTCTTCCTGCGTCGTCCACGCAGCCATTATGCGATCTGCGGCTCATGAACGCCCTGAGCTAGATCAGCTAGAGGGAGAGGACGGGGTCTCACACCTGTTTTCGCAGCTGAGCTGGGACCTCTTGGAAGTGATCGCTCTTCTCGATTGGACTTCAGGAGGAGGAGTATCCCTGGTTGGCAACCGGTTTTATGCATCAAAGCACGCCCTGAGGGCGGCTTCGTAGATTCGGTCACTGCGATCTTCCAGCCAAGGTTGAGAAAGTCGACAGCATCCGCAAGACTGGCAATCTCTTGCACGATGTGCGCTGCACGCCTTGCGAAAAGTGAGCTTCTGAAACGTCAGGGTTCATTCGTTCCTCCTGACCTGCTGATTGCGTGAATCGGCCTTGTCGACACCCGCCGACTGCACATTTTGATGTCACCAGCGATGGCGGTTTCAATACCTAAGCAGCGACGGTCTATGCGACATGGAGGTCGTAGCGGAATAGCCGTTCTGCCTTCATCGATCGTCACACCGGCATATAGCTCCGCTTCTACGAACATCCCATCACGCGAGGATGGCGCGGCGCTTGAGCAGGTCCACCCGCTGCAACTGCCTCACACCTTGATCCACAGATCCTAGGCGATGACCATGTTGTCGTCATCATTTGACGGGCGCGGGGCATTGGCTCATAAGCGAGCCACCGCAAACTGTGCGGTTGCCAGTGCGTAATGAAGTGAATTGGAATGATCTTCGGTTTGGGAAACACGCACGTCCGACGCAGCTTGCGTTGACAGAGGCGGTTTTAGGCGCAATAGCACCTCCGCTGGCCTATTTTGTGGAGTTCAATTGTGGTTCGGCCAAAGGCGCGGCGCCGGACCGGCCCCTTGTAAACGTAATCAAAGAGAGAGAGACCCTGCATGGAAGAAATCTTACCGCGCATCGCCACTGGTGCCGGCATCGGCCCGGCTGTCGCAGAGAAGGCCGTTGGGTTAATGCTGGGTTTCCTGCGGAGCCACGCGGCCGACGGTCCCGGCGCGCGCATGATCGAGGCCATTCCGGGAGCTTCGGAATTAGTAGCGAAGTATCATGGCGACGACCCAGAGGGTGGCGGCCTTATGGGGCTCGGGCAGCAATTGATGAGTGAGGGTCTCAGCATGGCAAAGATCGCCGCCCTCGCCAACGAGACGATCGCCTGCGCCAAGGAACATGCCGGCGACGAACTCGTGGACGAGGTCCTCAATTCCGTTCCTGGCCTTCCCCAGTTCGTCTGATTAGCGGCAGCCGGGGGCGCATGACCTTGTTCGCCCGTGCCGGCCCGTTTGCGCAGCAGGCATTCTCCGCCGGGCGTTCCGCACCGATCTCGTGAGACCACCAACCGCCGGGCACGCGGAGCGAGCGTTGGAGTACTTCATTCGTCTATCGAAAAATCAACTTCAGGCGATTCGATGTGTATAATTTCTGGCGGTAAGGGTTTATCCTGAACGCTTTCGATGAAGCCCGCGAGATAGGCAAACGTATTGTATTTATCGAGGACTAGCCGCTTCGCCTCTCTTATTGCGCCGCGACGTTCCTTCCAGAGGTCTGAGTTGATAATTTCTTGAATTTTTTGGATTACGTTCTTGTCCTCTGGGTCAATCAGAACCATAGAGTCCGAAGGGAAGAACCTCGTGATTGCCGGGCTGCCGTAATAGATCGGCATTGTTTCAGCGACGAAGCAGTCCATAAGCTTCTCTGTAAAATAGTAATCAGCACGAGTATTCTCGAACGCTATACTGTAGCGATAAGGTGCGAGTGCGTTCCATTTATCTCCAATCAGCCGAAAACCTCGGCCGAACAGGTCAAAATCGAGCTCCTTTCTTAGCCGTTCCAGAAACGCCAGCCGATACCGATGTCCTTTAAGCAGGGCGATGTTACTGGTAATCCATGAGAGCCGAAGTGGCTTATCCATGACTTCGCTGACCAGAAGTTGGTCATATGTCTTGTTTACAGACCAAGACCGAGTGATCGGTGGAGACAAAACGAATCGGCGAGCTGCATTCTGCCGAGCAACCAGCTCTGCGTCAGACGTCAGGACGATAGTATTTTTCCCCTGCCCTTCATGAAATGCACGATGAGCTTTCGTCGGCGGTTCGCCGATTGCAAAAATTGTCCTGTTGGGGCTCGCCTCGATATCAACAGGGAGCCCAAAAAGAGAAGCAGAGTTAAAGACAATATGCCAATCGGGCACGAAGGATGTCGTGCGTACAAAAGCGACATTGTTCCAGATTCCACTGCCCTTTGGAGTGAGGTGGTGGATTGCATCATCCAAAACGCCCCAAGAATCTAGACATGTAGCAACAATGGGCGCCGGGCGTTCCGTCAACAATTTGGCCGACAAACCAGTTCCACTCCCTTCACACGTGAAGGTACTCAATCGCCATTCAGGATTGCGGTAACATCGGGCAGCATAAACCTTCCGGGACCTGCTGTCGAGGCAATTGTCGCATTGCACTTGACCAGGTTCTTCCTCGCTTCGTGTGGTGATTAGGCCGGCTGAGTGGCAGCATGCGTGCCTAAGGAGTTCGCAGCCGGCGCTGCCTAATGGTACGTTTGATCGTCTTCAGGCGGTTGATCAGCCCTTCCGCCTCGGCCGTTCTCCACGGCAGTTCAATGGCATCGCGAACGGAGTCAACGTCACGGCGTAGGACCAGACCGAAACGCGTGATGGCGATGAGCCGGGTGACGCCAAGTCGATCGAAGTGCCGAGCTTGCCCAACTCACAGGCCCCGCAAAATGCCGCGGAAGGGCATGGCAAGCCTGCGCATAGTGGCAAACTCATGTCATCCCTGCTTCAGGACGTCGACCTTTTCTGGCCTGGTTGATCGTCAGCACATCCGGAGGCTTCATGCAGAGGGCCTCGGCGACTACCGGCGAGATCACACGGCCGGTCGCGGCATTCTGTATGAGGACGCGTCGCTGGCTGGTTGATGCGTATGATTGATGCAGGCGGCTCACTGTCCTTGCCCGGCCTCTCGGCGCGGCGCCAACTTGCGAGAAGCCGCTCCAGATTCGAGAAGCTGCCGGTCGCCGCGCTGTTTGATATCGTGGAACAGGTGTCATCCGCAGCCATTGCCGCCTCTCCAGGACCGGCTAAGAAACGCCTCGAAATACATTGATGTCCCAGGTTTATCAGCGGCGGTTCCCAGCCCCTTTGCAAGAGCGGCTCACCGGCGATGAACTTACATCACTTTGGCCATTGCCAATGAACGTTTGTTCCATCGTCCCTGACGCCCACCATCAAGCGACCACTATCGCTCGATTTCACAGTCCAAAGAAGCAAAGCGAGACAAAAACAGCGCGCTTAGCCTCGAGGCTACTAGCGACTTCGGCGCTAAGTTAGAGCGGCACGCGCCACGCACCTCGGCAGGGTCGCCAACAACGAGTGGCTCAGCGGTCACGCCGCGAAATATGGCGCATCGATGTCGCTTCTGACGAGCATTGGCAATAACGCAGTCAGAGACATTGTTGCTTTCAGCGGCAACCGGCCCTATGAAGCGACGCTTCGCTGACTATGTTTCACCGCCTGGAGAGTTTCATGACAGAAGAAGCCGGAAAAAACGTCGACACCCTCATTGAGCTTGCCGCCGATGTCGTGTCGGCCTACGTGTCCAACAATCCGATCCCGGTGGGGGATCTCCCTGCCCTCATCGGCCAAGTGCATGCGGCTCTGAGAGCGACGGCCGGAGGTATCTCTGCACAAGAGCCGGTTGCCCTTACGCCTGCAGTCCCGATCAGGAAGTCTGTGACACCGGACTACATCATCTCCCTTGAAGACGGGAAGAAATTCAAATCTTTAAAGCGCCATCTGTCGACCCACTATGGGCTGACGCCGGGTGAATATCGGGCCAAATGGGGCCTGCCGGTGGATTATCCCATGGTGGCGCCGAACTACGCCGCGAAGCGTTCGTCACTGGCGAAAACGATGGGGCTCGGCCGCAAACCGAAAGCGCCGAGAGAGCCGGAAGCGCCGGTGCCGACGAAGCGAACTCGCAAGAAGGTCGCGGCTTGATTGCGGCAATTGAAATTCCTTCTGCAGCGTTGCAGCCGTCGGCTTAATCTGGGCGTCGCATAAAAAAGGCGGGGCCAACCCCGCCTTCCTTTCCAACAACTTGTTTCATGAGGAATTCGCGACCCATGCAGCAATCTGCTGCCCTCAGTTTTTGCTCGTCCCAATCGAGCGGCCGTGAGGACCTACGTGCCTACTCTTGCCAGGACGCAGGAGAAAATTTCAACCAGCTTTGCTCAGGCTGCCAGCTGAGGACTTGCCAGTGCGGCGGTCCTGCTCGATCTCATAGTTGATCTTCTGGCCGTCAGCCAGGGTCGAGAGGCCCGCACGTTCGACAGCGGAAATGTGGACGAAAACTGTCAATGACCATGGAATCGGGACCCTGTTTTTTCGCGCAAAAGGGGGTCTCTAGTCAGCGAGATCGGGGCTTTGCGCACGCCCTCCCGCAATCGCTCGTAGGGGAGCGTCTCGCTGCGGCACCAGTGAGCACCAGGGGACTCGACCATGACGATTTCTTTGGCCATCGGTGCAAAGTCCGCGCGGAAGTGAATGGTACTCTTGACTGCGACGACGGACTGCTCCTTCGGCTCTATTCCAACAGCGCGCAAAAGATCTTGGTCTAGGCATTGATATCGGATGGTCGAGACTGCGACCTGCACGTCGGAACGCGGGTCCAGTACTCGTAGGCGCGCCATCCGACCAAGATCAACTTTTACGCCGGCGAGGAACGGTCCATTGGCCGTGAACACCCCTTCCCAAAGTTGCTCGACGCGAACTCTGACCCGGTAAGGTTCGGCATCATACCCGAAACGTCCTCCCAGGCGTACGTCCATTTCGGCGCCTACCCCGGCCTCGTGAGCTGACGCTGCTGTCTCTGGATCCCAAAGCAGCCCTAGAGCGCTGTTCCGCAATCCACCTTCGACCATCCCTCTGAGAAGTCCTACGGTATCTGATGTTCCTCCGCAGCCTGGATTATCCTGAACATCGGCGAGGACGATGGTTTCGCCCCTGCCTCCGTGGAGTAGGGCATGTTCCACTGCCTGCCCGACGCTGAGCAACGGCATCTCGAACATGCTTTCAGCCTCGAGCATCGCCGCGCAGGCCTTGTCGGCTGCGGCTGCGACGGCCGCTGCATCTGTCCCGTAAGCTACTATCGCCGGGCCGCAGTCCCGAATATCAGCCAAAGGAAAACCTAGCGCCATGTCAACATTGAATACAGCGGCGTCCAGATAGCCCGGCAGTTTCTGGTACAGGCTCTTGCAAGGCTCGAAGTCTGTGCACTGCGCGGCCAGCGGAATCAGAAACGGCGGCTTTCTGAACGCTTTTGCCAGAGCCCTGCCATGTCGGATGCGGTGCCCTAATAGCGTAAAGGCGCGTTGACCGGTCGCGGCCATGTCGATGTGCGGGTAGGTGCGAAACAGAGCGATGCCATCACACAATTCCACCATCGTCTCAGTGACGTTGGCGTGAAGATCAAGGCTGATGACGACGGGCAGCTCAGGTCCGACGAATGCTCGGACGCGTCGAAGCAATTCTCCTTCACCATCCTCATATGATTGGACTGCCATAGCGCCATGAAGGTCGAGAAAAATCGCGTCGAGCTTCCCAGCGGCCGCGATGCCGCTGCAGATCTCCGTGGCGATCCGTTCGAACGCGTCGTCCGACACGAAGCTAGTCGGCTCGGCCGCAGCCCACACTATGGGCACGAGATCGCACGTGTCTTTGGCGGCAGCAATGAAGCCCCCAATCGGGATCTCAAGGGGAGGAAAGACATCGAGAATGTCAGCGCCAAACGTTATTGCTGGCCAGCCGTCGGCCCGAGCGAAGTCGTCGTAGAAGGCGCCAAACGGGGCGAACGTGTTCGTCTCGTGCAAGAGGCCAGCAATGGCTACGCGCAAGCGAGCCTCTGCCGGCTTGGTCGATGCTGGTTCAACGCTTTCGTTCATACAATGCTCCCTTCGGGAATTGGGCCGGCTGTTGCTGGTTTGAGAACCGTTCCTGACAGTTAATTGCAGGTGCTGCGTTGCCGCCCACCGTCTCGCGCACTGCTCGCATGCGGTTTGTGCTAAACACACACGGTAGCCGCGCGAACGCTCTTGTAGACCATGCGAGCCGCGACAAGGTCGGCCAACCCGGATCCAACCGCTTTGAAATAGGTGATCTCATCAACGGCGGTGCGCCCCTTCACTTTCCCGTTTGCAAGGTCCTCGAGCGTGCCGAGGACATGTTCCTTGGCAACCACGCCGCCTCCTATGGGCTGAACAAGGTCACCCGCCTCGTGCAACGCTTCGTGGGTATCGACAAACACCCTGGCCATCATCAACGCTGCATCGTCTGCCTCCCTCATTCCCGGGGTAAAGGCGCCAATGAGATCGATGTGTGTTCCCTTACGAATCCACTGTCCTTTGATGACTGGCTCGGTCGCAAGGGTTGCAGCTGTGACAATGTCCGCGGCGGCTACGGCCTGTTCCAAATCAGTCACGACCTGAGCGGTAATCCCGCGCTCATTCAATGAGCGAGTGAGCTTGTCAGCGCTCTCATGTTGAATATCCCAAACCGACACTTTCTCGATCGGTCTAACGGCGAGGTAAGCGTCAGGAATGAGGCTGCCGACCCGACCAGCGCCTATAACCAGTAGTGAGCGTGCATCCACCCGAGCGAGAAAACGAGCGCCCAATGCGGCCGTGGCCGCCGTCCGCCTTGAGGTGATGACATTGCCATCCATCAAGGACAGTTGTCGGCCTGTCACCGCATCGTAGAGGATGTAGGTGGACGTCAGTCCGGGTAAGCTTCGGGCTGCGTTTCCTGGAACCACAGTGACTAGCTTGACCCCCAGGAACTGATCCTGATCCTCGGGTTTGGCCCAGGCCGGCATGATAAGAAGGGTTGCATCCGGCTCACCAGTTTTCTCGAGACGATGATGATGCCGGGCAGGCACCACACAGCCATTGTGAAAACCGGCCTGTAGGGCGTCGACAAGTGCATCGAAGGGGAGACTTGCCGCAGTCGCATGGGCATCAATGATCCTGATAGCGGCATCAGTCATATCCGTTTGCTCCTTGTGGTATCGCTCCGTCGGCGAGCTTCGTAGCTTCCGTCCAGAATCGCGGCACGTCGAAGTTGCAGGCAGCAACACAAAGCTATGAAAGCCATCGAGCCCTCGAACTGACGTCCTCTAACGATATTTGTTCGCCTATGATCCTTTGCGCCAGCAACTCGCCGCAGCCGAACGCCATCGTCCAGCCGAGTTGCCCGTGCCCCGCGTTGATCCAAAGATTGTCGAACCGCCGGATGCGGCCCAGGTAGGGGGGACCACCGGGTGTGGTTGGCCGCAGACCGGACCAGAATTCCGGCGTTGCCAAATCCACCGCGTGCCCGAAAGACCGTCGCGCGTAAGCGGCAATCCGTTCAATGCGATCCTCGGGAAGAGAGCGATCGCGAGCCGCAAATTCAGCGATCGCGGTGACGCGTAGCTTTCCGCCAAAGGTTGCGACAGCCAGCAATTCCGTTTCGTCGACATAGGGCAACGTGGGCACCCCCTCGGGATCCGTAATCGTCCAAGTGCCCGAATAGCCCTTTACTGGATATATATTGGGGCGAAAGCTGAGCGATCGGGTGATGTCGGGCGTTTCGACACCCGTGGCCAAGATCACTGCCGAGCAGGGTATTTCTCCGCGGTCTGTTACGATCGCCGCGATAGCATTGCCCACGCGGCGAAAGCCTGTGACGCGGGTATCGAAATGCAGACTTACCTTGTGTGTCTGGCTCAAGAAGGCGGCTGCTCGTTGGCTAAACAGCCGGCAATCGCCAACAGAGTCTGCTGCACTGAACAGCCCTCCAACCAAATCGGGCATAGCGGCGAGCGCAGGTTCGCGCATAATCAGCCCCTTCCGGTTAAGCACCTCGATTGCGCCGTCGCCATGACGCCTGATCGAGGCGACATAAGTGTCGAACTGCGTCTTGTTCTGGAACAGATACAGGCCGCCCTGATGTCGGATTTCTTTGGGTAGGTCCATGTCGGTTTCGGCCGCGGCGACGAGAGCGCGGCTATAGCGGCTCAGACGCTGGAGCTTGTCGGTGTTCCTTAGATGAGTCGAAGAGCGGCAGTTGAGCAAGAACTCAAGGCCCCAATGCCAAAGCGCAGGATCTCCCAGGCGTGTTATTTGGACCGACGGGTCACGTCCCGCAATGGCTTTCACCATGGCGCCAATTGCTTGCGGTCCTGCCCAGGCTTTCGCGTGTCCGACAGCGATGATCCCGGCGTTCGCGCGGCTGCACATTTCGGCCGGGCCGGAGAGTGCGTCAATGACAGCTACGTTGATGCCGCGCTTCGCAAGAGCGTATGCGGTTGTGATTCCGGCTACCCCGGCACCAATCACGGCGATGTTGTTATTTCCATTTCCGTCACTCATAAAATTTCTTCAAGACTTAGCTAAATTCATTTTGTCCCTCTCAAACCCTTGGAGCGTCCGTCAAAGCGCACATGCGAACAGATCACCGGAATGCCTTTTCGGCAAAAGTTCATCGTGCGCTAGCGCGAGATCGCTTCAAACGGCTGAAGAGGGCTGGACCAGTACTCCGTGGACGCGCGTGGCGATCCACAAGATCAGTGCATCCTCCTCGCTTGCCGAAACGAGCGCGTGACCCATTGTGGAGTCATAGTAGCTGCTGTCGCCTGGCAAGAGGCGCACCGGCGCATAGTGCTCGGTGTGCAAGATCACCTCACCTGACAGCACATAGAAGAACTCCTCCCCCAGATGGCCCTCGATTTTGGTGAATTCTTTGATTGAGTGCGCACGCACACGCGTCAGCAGAGGCGTGAACTGCTTGGCTGCGAGATCGGCGCCAAGCAACTCGTATTGGTAGTGAGGTGTCTGTTGCAGAATGCCCTCGCCGCCTCTGGTGACGACCAGGCGGCCTGCCGCACCGGGTTTGCTGGTGATACTGCCGAAGAGCTCGGTCACATCGACACCCAACCCAACCGAAAGGCGAAGGATGGTGTCGTATGTCGGCGAGACTTGGCCGTTTTCGATTTTTGATACGGCCGAAATCGAAAGCCCCGATCTCTGCGCCAAGTCATTCAGGGTGAGCCTGAATTGCTTGCGCAGCTTCTGAACGGTAACTCCGACCGGTGGATATTTGTGCTGCTGTATGGAATCCAACTGCGTCATCTCTATCTCATACCGAATCGGGCTGGGGCGTCAGAGGTCTTTTTACCATCAAGGAGCAATGTAGGATGGATAATCACGCATCGCCTGGCGGGCAGCGGCGTCAGTCCTCAGATCGGGAACACCGGCACCCGGCGCGACCGTCAGCGTCGAGTTCAGCAGAAGCTGTGTGTAGGGGTGGCGCGGCTTTTCGAAGATCCGCTCGGAGACGTTCATTTCGACGACCCGGCCTACGTACATTACCGCCACGTGCGTGGTCATATGCTGGATCACGCTCATGTTGTGGCTGATCATGACGTATGTCAGATCGAATTCCTCGCGCAGCGTCAAAAGCAGATTGAGCACTTGGGACTGAACCGACACGTCAAGCGCCGAGGTCGGCTCGTCGCATATCAGCAGTTTCGGACGTGAGATCAGAGCTCGCGCGATGGCGACGCGCTGCCGTTGGCCGCCCGACATCTGGCTGGGATACGCTTCCAGGAAACGTGACGGCAAACCCACCACGTCAAGAATTTTTCGCGCTCGTTCTTGCCGCTCCGCCGACGTGCTCTCGCCGCGCAAATACAGCGGATAGGCCACGATCTTGCCCACGGTCTGGCGCGGGTTCAGCGACGAATACGGATCTTGGAAAATGAACCCCATCCGTTGGGCGATCTGCCGACGTGTCATGCCGGCGATGGACCGCCCATGCAGCAGTACGTCCCCTTGCGTCGGCGGGAGGAGACCGAGCATGATCTTTGCGAGCGTGCTTTTCCCAGACCCAGACTCGCCGACGATACCAAGAACGTCGCCCTTCCTGACGCGGATCGAAACGTCATCCACAGCACGCATCGGCGCGCTGTGGCCGAAAATCCCTCTTCGGCCACCGTATTCGTGCGAGACCTTGCGCAACTCGAGAACAGGTTTGTGGCTCATCAGGCAACGACCTTCAGACGCATTTTTGCTTCGCCGGCCTTTATGCAGCGTGCCTGATGGCCGTCTCCGATCTCTTCCAGGTCAATCGGCCTTCTGCAAGCATCGGAGGCGAGAGGACACCTATCGTAGAAATGACAGCTCTCTATACGCGTTAGAAGCGAAGGCACTGTGCCTCCTATAGAGGGCAACGGCTTCATTCGCGGGTGCGAAGGATCAGGTACTGAACCAAGCAACGCACGGGTATAGGGATGGGACGGATTGGTGAACAGTTTCTCGGCGGCCGCTGTTTCCACCACCTGACCCGCATACATGACGAGCACCTTATCGGCGATGCGTGACACAAGCCCGAGGTCGTGCGTAATCATGATCATTCCCATCCCGAAAGACTTCTGCAGGTCGATAAGCAGTCGCAGCAATTCAGCCTGGATGGTGACGTCCAGAGCCGTGGTCGGTTCATCCGCCACTATCAGCTCGGGCTCGCACATCAGCGCCATGGCGATTACGACACGCTGGCGCATCCCGCCCGAGAGCTCGTGCGGATAGTTGCCCAAGCGTTGCGTCGCGTTGGAAATCCCAACCTGCTCGAGAAGTAGGATGGCCCGCTCCCGCGCCTCCCTGCGAGTGGCCCAACGATGCGCCCGATAGACATCGGATAACTGCCGTCCGATCGTGTGCAGCGGGTTTAGCGCGGTCATCGGCTCTTGAAAAATCATCGACAGACGGTTGCCCCGCAAACCCCGCAGTTGACGCTTTGAGATCGATTGCATGTCGATGCCGTCGAAGCTCACCTCCCGCGCCGTCCGCTTTGCCACCTTGGGCAAGAGTCCCAGAAGCGACAGCGCGGTGATCGACTTTCCACAGCCGGATTCGCCGACGATGCACAGAGTTTCGCCTTTCGACACGCTGAAGCTTACATCCTGAACGGCCGCAAGAGTTCCGTTCGCCGTCGCAATGTCAATGTTGAGCTTTTCGACGTTGAGAAGCATTGGCCTTCCTTCAATTGCGTCCATCGGGCGACAGCAGATCGCGCAGACCATCGCCAAGAAGGTTCGTGCAAAGGACGAGCGTGAACAGAAACGCCCCAGGTATAGTGATAAGCCAAGGCTCAAACAGGATCGAGGCTTTGCCTTCCGCAATCATCAGGCCCCATGACGGGAGGGGCGCCGGCACGCCGAGACCCAGGAATGAGAGGGCCGCCTCGAGAATCATCGCCTGCGCCATTTCAAGCGTAGCCACCACGACCAGATTGTTGAGGAGATTTGGGAGGATCTCGTGCCTGACGATCTGGAGGACGGAGGCGCCCTGCAACTGCGCCGCGGTCACGAATTCCGTTGACCTCAGTTGAATCGTCGTGGCCCTCGTAACGAGCGCAAACCGGTCCCAAAGCAAGAGCCCGAGCGTCAGCATGACCACCGTAAGTGAGGACCCCACCAGCGCCACCACGGCCAGCGCCACCAGAATGACTGGCATTGCCAAACGAGCGGTGATGACGAACATCGCCACGCTGTCCACCTTGCCGCCGAAATAGCCCGCGCAAATCCCGATAGTGGTTCCGATGATGCCCGACACGACGGCGGTCCCAACGCCGATTACCAGGGAGATTTGGGCGCCATAGATGATGCGTGACAGGTAATCACGACCCAGCTGGTCGGTGCCAAGCGGGTGCACCCAACTTCCCCCGGGCAACCAGATTGGAGGGGCAAAGCGGGTTGCAAGCGATTGCAGATACGGGTCATAGGGGGCCAGCAAGGGCGCAAACACTGCCATAACAACGACGATGAACAAGACTAAGAGCCCTAGCACCAACCCGCCGTGCCTTAGCCAGCGCAGCAAGTTGCTCTTTTGTGCAATCGGTTCCGATCTTGCTGGATATGCTGAGGCGTCGGTCATTTGCTGCGCATCCTTGGATCAAGCATAGCATTGAGCATATCGGCCAGCAGGGTCAGCACGACGTAGAACAGCGAGAAGCAGAGCACGAGTGCCTGGACAGTTGGTAGATCGGCTCGCGATATGCTTTCCCAGGCTAGAGAGCCCGCTCCGTGAATGGCAAACACATTCTCGACAACTACAGAGCCTGCCAGCATGAAACCGAACTGCGCCGACGCCAGACTGATAACAGGCAGCGCTGCATTGCGCAGGGCGTAGTCGAATAGAACCCGCGTCTCCGAGAGCCCCATGGCGCGAGCGGTGCGAATATAGTCAGCCTCAAGGGCCGATATCATGCCTGAACGCGTCAAGCGCATGATTGCCGGGGTGGCGAAATAGCCCAGCACGACCGTAGGCATTATAAAACTTTGCCATGAGGCCGTGCCCGAGGCCGGCAAGATCGCCAGCTTCACGGAAAACAGGATGATCAGCAGAAGGGCAAACCAGAAGCTGGGCATGGCCTGACCGACGACCGCGAATAGCAAAGCCAGCCGATCCACAAAGCTGTTGGGCCAGCGCCCTGCAACAACGCCCAGCGGCACTGCAATGAGCAGCGCCAAAATCAAGGCGAAGAATCCCAGCTGGGCTGTCATCGAAAAGCGATCAATAAGAAGCGTGGCGACCGGCTGCCCGAAATAGAGACTTGTTCCAAAATCCCCGCGAAGAACTCCACCGAGCCAATGCACATATTGGACGACAATAGGCCGGTCGAAACCGTAGAGATGCCGCAGTCGATCGGCATCAGCCGCAGTCGAGGCTTGGCCGGCCAAGGCAGCCGCAGGATCACCAGCCGCAAAGATCAAGGAATAAGCGACAAACGATACAAATAGCGTGAGGAGGCAAGCCATCAGTATCCGCCGCATTGCAAAATGCAACATTGTGCGCTCCTGCAAGGGTTATGCGTCCAGCCGCACGTGGCGACTGGACGGCAGGAGATCACTTCCATTTCGCGTCGTAGAACGGAATGAACTCGTCTGGATTGATGTGCAGCTCGAGGTCTTTCGACATCGCAGTGTTCATGCTCCACACCCACAGTGGAACCCAATAGGCCCGATCGGCGATCAGCTTCAGAGCCTTTGAATAAAGCGCTTTGCGGCGATCCCTATCCATGATTTTGGAGGCTTCCACGACAGGCGCGACGATCTCAGGGTCGTTCACCACGTCGTCGCCTGTGCCTGCAAAGAAGTCACCAACGCTCAGCGCGACATCCCCCACGCCATAAGCACCCCAGTCACTATAATACATGTCCTGCTTATGGGCGCGCCACTGTTCTACGCCCGCTGCATACTGGAGATTGTTGAGGTTCAGGTTGATCCCGACCGCGGCGAGGTTGGCCTTCACGGCTTCTGCCACCGAGACGCCTTCGGGCGAGATGACCATGCTCAGGTTGATGCCCTTTTCCAATCCGGCTTCCTTGAGCAGCTGCTTTGCCTTTTCCGGATTGTACTCATAGGTGGTAACGTCGGTCTCGCAGCCGAACTGTACCGGATTGCAGGCCGAGTTGATGATCGGAGAAGTTTCTCCCTTGAATGCGTCGCGTATTTCTTTCCGGTTGATGGCGTAGTTGACGGCCTTGCGAACGCGTACATCAGCGAGCGGTGAGTTGGGGACGTGGGGATCGAGGCTGATTTCGTCGAAACGCATAACAGGCGAGCTTTCGACGTGTACGCCTGGTTGACCGGCAAGCCGCTGGATGTCATCTTTGGGAACACGCCAGATCCAGTCGATGTTGCCATTCAGCAATTCGGCATACTGGGTGTTGCTTTCCGGCAGGACCCGGAAGTTAATCTTGCCGATCTGCGGTTGTTCCTTCTGGCCGCCCTTGTAGTAGTCTAGGAATCGCTCAAGCTTGACTCCGACACCAGGCGTCAGTTCAACAAGTTTATAGGGACCAGTTCCGATGGGCTTGACAGCCATGCCAGCCGCACCGACCTTTTCGTAGTAGGCCTTGGAGTAAATAGGGACGTTGCCGGCGAGCATCTCCAGTGCCAACGGATAAGGAGCCTTCATGGTGAGTCGGACAGTATCATTGTCGAGCTTTTCAGCCTTATCGATCCAATTCACAGCGATGGCGTATTTAGCGCCGAAGTCAGGGCGGGAGACTAGGTTTAGGGTGAAAACCACATCGTCGGCGGTGAACGGAGACCCGTCGTGAAATTTGACGCCCTTGCGGATTTTGAAGTCGATCTGGGTGTCGGAGTTGAACTTGTATGACTCGGCCAGTTCGGGCACGAACTTTCCGGACTTAAAGTCCTTGGACACAAGGCCGTCGTAGAGGATGCGACCGACAGAGAGAGATTCTCGGCTGGTCCCGGTATAGTAGTCAAGCGTCTCGATCTCGTTGGTAAAGGCAACATTGAGCGTGTCGTCCGCCTTGCCCGCGAAAGCCGGGTGGCCGATTGTCATGAGGGCAAGAAGCCCGACGGCAGCTTTGTATTTCCTGACCTTGTTTTTCATTGCAGTTCCCCTGTTCTCGATGACAATGAGTTCCGATGCACCGTTTCGTTCATGTTTCTTTTGCTTCATCCCCCCAGATGGTTTCGTAGATCCGCAGCAGGTTATCGCCATAGATCTTGCGAATGTCGTCAGCCGTAAAGCCGCGCCTCAGCAGAGCTTCGGTCAGGGCCAACATGGTCTTTGGCGTTTCGATGCCTGCGGGATAGAAATGCGGGGGCTCGGGATAAGCGTCAGCGCTCCAGATATTTTCGGCAAGGAACCCACGATAATCCTTTATCGAAGCGGCATCATCCATGTAGGGAGACTGCCCGCTGTAGTAATCGATCCCTAGAGTGATGCACTGCGTACCAACAAGGTCGCACATGTAAACGATATGATCGATAAACTGGTCGATCGTCGGACGCTTGTCGCCCGAGACGAAACCGGGGAAGCCCACCACTCCAATGGTGCCGCCGCTCTCAGCGATCGCCTTGATCATCTCGTCCGAAATGTTGCGGGGCGACGGATGAACTGATTTGGCGTTTGCGTGCGAGATGATGACGGGCGCAGAAGAATGCTCGATGGCGTCCATCGTCGTCTGAATACCGGTATGCGAGCAATCGACGATCATGCGCGCTTGGTTCATCCGGTCGACTACTTGCAATCCAAAGCGACTCAGGCCTGCATCGGTGCGTTCTTCGCAGCCATCGCCGATGCGGTTCTTCACGTTATACGCGAGTTGCATGATGCCAACGCCAAGCGCTTTGAAAGCGTCGATCAGGTCGAGACTGTCCTCGATCGGTGCCGGCCCTTGGAAGTGCATGATGATGCCCGTCTTGCCCATTGCCTTGGCCGTCCGAATGTCGGCAGCGGCACGGACCAACACGAGATCATCCCGCTCCCTCAGCAGCCTATGCCACGATCCGATCGTCCGCATCGTCGCGCCGGCGCCGTCCCAATACCCCACGGTTGGCGCAATCGCAGTCAGACCGCCAGCCTGGTAGTCCGCAATTCGCGCGTGGTCATCCAGAAGCGGGCATACGGCATCAATGATGATTGCGGCCTCGTGCAGCTGTTTCTCCGTGGCATCCATCAAGTCCTCCTAGTCCAGTCCTCATTGCGTCCGGTCCACTAGCCGACCTAATTTTCTTGTAGGAAAATTTTGTCATCTATGCAACAAAATTGTCGTACTGTCGACACAAGAGAATCTCGGCGCCTCACCGAGGGAGCGGAAGGAACTCCGGGAAACCCACCGCATCTGGGCACGGCAGCCGTCGGGCTGGGGTCCTCTGCGGGACTCTCGGGCGGCAATTGACCGGGCACGTGCAGTGACGACAGGTTGAATTCCGGCGGCACCTGCGCAGCACCAAGTTGGCGAAGGTTCGGCTAACATGCTCTGCCGGTGCAACGAACAGCATTGCGACGCGTCCTTAGTGGGATTCATCGGTTCGACCGCGGTCGACAACATGAAAGCGACGTGCAACTAACAATCACCGTGGCGAACCCGGCAGCCCGGACCTGACCGCGCCCATCGCCCGGCGCTCGACCGCTCGAGAAGCCGTCAGCCGCTTGCCCTACCGTTGGGCCGATAGTGGCGAAAGACCTCAGGCTGACCAGCCACGAACAAGACGGAGATGGTCAAACGAGTTCGCTGTGCCGATGGTATTGTTCCAGATGTAACGTGCCATGCTCGACAGATCGTTCTGAGCAAGCAACGTTCGGACTGCGCCGGGGCCACAGTGCTGTCCAGCCGCACGACCGCACCGTCTTCCAGTTTTAGTTGGGGCATTCGACGGCAGCGCTCGATTGATCTCTTCCCAGGTCTCTGGCCGAATTGCGCTGATCGTCTTTTGCAGCACCGACTTCTGCGGGCTCCAGGGACCACGGCAGGCGGGCAAAGGCGCGAAACGAGGCTAGTCTTCGAGGTTGGAATGCGGTGTTGCTCGAGAAACGCACAGCGCAGCACCGCTTTGCCCCGGGGGTCTTGACGCCGCACCGAACCAAGTCTCGCGCCAAGCAGGTCATAGTGCTCATCCAGCCACTAGACCGCCTTCAACTCATGGCCGATCTCGTGCGTGGCGACAAAGATCGAATATGCTGGCTTGGACGGTGCGTTCTCGGCGCCTTGTCGGCTCCGGCGGTGCCGGATTGTGCTTTGGACTCGGCGCCATGAGGCGAAGTGTACCTGGAACCGCCGGACCTTGCCTGCGCAAAAACCTAGGGGCCCCCGAACAATATCAAAGTGATGGACGGAAACTAGTGGTTCTCGCCTGACATAAGAGTCCGGCTTGGGATTCCCTTTCGCGGGTTTGCATGCGAGTCTGGCGCATGCGCACAGGAATATCCCTCACCGTTTCGTTGATTGATCGCCAGCGCCTGAATGCGCTGATCCGGGATCTCGCACGCAGAAGCACGTTTGGCGCGCCGAGATCATTCTGTTGAGCAGCGACGGCGTCGGGACCGTCCAGATCATGCGGCAAACCGGCAAGTCCAAGACCTGCGTGTGGCGCTGGCAGGAGCGCTTCGCCGCCGAAGGCTTCCAAGGACTGTTGCGCGCAAGACGCGGCCCTCGCGCATTCCACCACCCGGGCCTGAAGTCGCCGAGCGCGTGGTGGCGCTGACGTTGCAGGACCCGCGGGCGAGACGACGCACTGGATCGCAGACATGATGGCGCAAGCGGCTGGCATCAGCGCAAGCGCTGTTCGTCGCATCTGGAAGGCGCACGGGCTGCGGCCGCATCGCTGGCGGCAGTTCAAGCTCTCCAACGATCCGCAGCTTGTCGACAAGCTGCGCGACGTCGTAGGCCTCTATGTCGATCCGCCTGCTCACGCCATCGTGCTGTCGGTCGACGAGAAGAGCAGATCCGGGCGCTTGACCGCACCCAGCCGGGCCTGCCGATGAAAAAAGGAAGCCTCGGCACCATGACCCACGACTACAAGCGCAATGGCACGACCACGCTGTTTGCCGCCCTCAACGTGCTCGACGGCACCGTTATCGGCAGGAACGTGCAGTGGCATCGCCATCAGGAGTTCATCCGCTTCCTCAACGCCATCGAGGCGCATGTTCCGGCCAGCAACGCCGTCCACGTCGTCCTCGACAACTACGCCGCTCACAAGCATCCCAAGGTGCGGGCCTGGCTCGATCGCCGTCAGCGCTTCACTTTCCACTTCACGCCGACTTCGTGCTCGTGGCTCAACGCGGTCGAGGGCTTCTTTGCCAAGCTGTCGAAGCGTCGCCTCAGGCGCGGCGCCTTCCACCCGTCGTCGACCTCCAGGCCCAAATCAACCGCTTCCTCGAAGAGCACAACCAGCAACCAAAGCCCTTCAGTTGGACCGCCGACCCCGACAAAATCATTGCCGCCGTCAAACGTGGGCACCAAATGTTAGATTCCATCCACACCTAGTCTAGCCGGAGCGCACGGCGACTATTTCGGATAAGCCTCTCACGGCACCTGCTATTCGCGCCCTTGCAAAGTTCGTGGCCAACGTTTCCACGCAAACGGCAATCCGTGGTGATCATCTAGCGGGCCTTCGTTCCCTAGCTTGGCTTTTCCTGCGACGATCACACGACCATCGGATGATGAGAGTTGCAGCACTCCTCCACTCTCAGATGCCTGCAGCGCACGCAGCTCCGTCCTCCCCAGGACCCTTGCCCAATAGGGATAGAGCTTGCAGTGCGCGGACACGCAGACCTGATCCTCATTGATAGCGATCCTCGGCGAAAAGAACCTTGACACGATATCAAACTCGGCGAGTGCTCCTTTTGGATCAACAAGAGCCGTGAGAACGAGACCGCGGCAATCGATCTCTGCTATGGTCCGAAAATTCGGCTCATAGTCAAGAACGAGACGTTCGTCGCCGACGACGACAACGAAATCATCATACGCCCTCCGAACTTCCTTGATCGGCAGGCCCATGCACCGTTCGATCGTTTCATATTCCATGGAATTTGCCGCAGCCGTGTCGATTGCCGGAAGCGCGACTTGCACGACGTCCCCTTCCAGCCAACCGTGGAGAAGGCCGCTTTGCGACTGATAGGACACTCGAAGGTGCCGGCCGTAGTCGGCGAAAAAATAAAGCCAGTATGTCGCCGCCAGCGTTCCATGCCCGCAGAGATCCAGTTCGGCGTTCTGCGTGAACCAGCGAATTTCGAAATGACCTGCAACTTCCAACGGGCGAAGAAAGACGGTGACAGGCTGGCGAAACCGTTGCGCCAGCCGGAGGCACTCGGCCGTTGCCGGATATTTCTCATAGAGCACGACTGCCGCCGGATTGCCGGCGAAGCGGTCGTCCGCAAACGCATGAACGACCGTCGGCAAATCGCAATCCGATCGAGTCGCATCAAACGTTTCCTGACTTGAGCTAGGTGGGCTGACGAAACCTTGCTTGCCAGGGGTCATATCTCAACTCCCCGGACTCGGGCTGAGATCATCAAGTTCCGTCGAAACTTGAAAGCCTGGGTCGGCCTGCTCTTCTTCGCTCGGATATGCGCGTTGCGCCTCGGCTCTGGCTCTCTCGTCCAAAAAGCCATATGGCTCGGCCCGCATGACGGGAACCAGCTTGGCCTCCATCTCTCTTGCGTCCACCAACATCGCGTGGGTCCCGCCTATTGGGAACTGCCGCAGCACATCTCTCATTTCGCGAACGTCGCGCTGAGTATCGTGTGCCAAGAAGGAATACTCGGGTCGACCCTTAACGTCGCGAGCATAAACCGAGGTCGAGAGATCCACCGGACCTTCTCCGAAGTCAGCGAGCCCCCTTAGGTTAATTGTCTTGCTGTAAGGTACGTCCCCTAACAGCTCGCACCTATGCACATGTGTAAAGCTTGATGTGCCGAGGCCGATAATCAAACCATCTGAGCGGCTGATCTCGCCAAATATCGAGTCATCGCCAAACGGGCTGCCCTGCCACCAATCTGTCTGGCACAATCGTTCCGTTCCCGGGCCGATAACGACCATCGAATAGGCGGGATGTTTGGTGCGCCTGGAGGGAAGCTGTCTCAACACTAGATCGGCCAATACGCCTGTCTCGGACTTCGTCTCCGTCCAGTGAAAATGCCGGGTGGCGCAGTAGCTCAACGTGAACGCGGGGAGAATAACTGTGGAGGAAGCGGAGACGCGCACTAATGCTTTCAGAAGAGTGGACGTTACCTCATCCGCACTTACGTTCCTCAGCGCCACCAAAGATGAGTGCAGGACAATGGTGCTGGGCGCTCGTGATTCGACGTATTCAACAATTTGCGCGAGCTCGTTTCCAAATCCGGAAGCTTGCCCGCACGCGGCAGTAGCGCCCGCTTGAAATCCGGTGCGGTCGATCGGTCGAATTCGCCTAGCCCACTCCTCGAGCGACAGGCCTTGCGCTTCATAGACGTCTTCGCCGAACATGAGGCCGCTTTGGGCCAGCATGAGCTGTATGTCGAGGAAGTGCAGGGAATCAATGCCATGTTCCCGGGCCGCGCAGTTGGGCAAAGCCGGTCGTTCCGTGACAGCGCGCACCGCCTTCAGTAGATGATCCAAAGGTGACCCCGTTCCCTGTCCGGCCTGGGGGTGAGCTGCGGCAGGCCTAGTATTCGCCCGAAGCGCTTCCTTGGCTGCTCTCTCAAGCGCGAGCTGATCGAGTTTTCCATTGGCGGTGAAGGGAAGCTCGACAATAGGCACAACAAGTCGAGGAACACGATCTTTCGGCAGCGCACGGGATAGCCGCCGCTGAATTTCATCCACGTCGGCGCTCGCAGGCGTCACCAAGCAAACCAGCTCCTGATCCGCGTCGTCGTCTCCATTTAGCACGACCACCGCTGAGTCCCTGCAAGCACCCGTCTGGTCGATCGCGCTAGTGATTTCCCCTTTCTCCAGTCTGGTTCCGCGAAACTTTATTTGCTCATCCTTTCTTCCGAGAAACCGCAGACCGTGTTCTGACGAAGCCATGACGTAATCACCAGTGCGATACAGAACTTGCTCACCATTGTCCGTTATGCATCGCGCGAAGCGCAATTTCGATTGTGCTTCATCAGCGACATAGCGATGTGACGTCTGCACGCCTCCCACCCAGAGCTCGCCCTCGGCCTCAAGGCCAACATTGGACCCGTTCTCATCGACAACAAAGAAATCGACGTTGCACGCTGGCTTGCCGATGAACATCGGACTGGCTTCATCACCTCGAGGGCAATAGTGGTAACTAACGGCAACGCAGCACTCGGTAGGACCATAACTATTTATTAGAATGGCATTGGGAAGGCACGAATAGAATCGCCGCCTAACTGAATCTGGCAAGGACTCACCATTGCATACCAGATATTTTAGATCGGTGAATTGCTCAGCAATATGAGGCAGACGTTCAACAGTTCCAAGAAACCGTCGCAGCAGCGTCGGCACCATCTGAACGACGTTGGTTCGGCTATGAGCCAGAAACTCGATCGTCTGAATAATCTGTGTTTGCAGTTGAGTGGATGGCAAGACTATCGCACCGCCTGTCACGAATGGTACGAAGAATTCGGGAATGGAAACATCGAACGCAGGGCGCGTAAGCTGCGAAATGCTAGCTCGCTCCGAGAAATCGATCATGTCGACATACCAGTCGACCAAATTCAGAAGAGCTGCCTGGGAAACCGGCACCCCTTTCGGGATTCCAGTGGTTCCGGAGGTATGCATGATATAGGCGATCTCCGAGAAGGCTGACTTGATGCCGCCGCTCTGCGAAAGGCGCTCGACGCGGATCGAACCATTGGAATGGTGCTCGACTATGGCCTTGGGTTTCGTGTTGCGGCGGATATAGTCCAATCGCTGGTCGGTTTCCGCTGGGTCAATAGGAACGAAGGCTGCACCAAGCAATTGAGTAGCCAAAATGGTCGCAACCAGTTCTACAGATCGGGGAAGTTTGACAATGACCGCATCACCATGGCCGACCCCAGCAGCCTTCAGGCGCCCTGAAAGGCCGGACGCGGACATCCCCAACTCGCGGTAACTCACGTCGCCATTATCGTTCGTGCGCACAGCAATATTCGACGCAAACCTGTCCAAATTCTTTGCGATGAGGTTGGCTAACGACTCGCGCCCAAAACGCAACGGCCGGCGCGGACCCGAGAGGGTCGGCGTTAGAGTCTGCATCGTCAGCATCTTCATTTGGGTTCTCTCCAAAGCTCTCGAGTTCTTACGCATCCGCCCCGTGCAGCCGACGTGCTGAGCAGCCCGGCGGCGACGGAGGCATTTGCGAGTCGCATGATCTCCTGAGTGGCGGCCGGTCGATGTATCCGGGACTGGCTTAAATACCTTGGCGCCCGGACAGTGATTGCTGCCAAAAGTCGACAGCGGCAAGCTGACGGTCGCCTTACCCTGCTTCATCGAAAGGCTGGAGCATGCCAGTAAGTGGGCAGTTCCCACCAACGCTCATCACCTCGCGCAATGTTTCGTCGCTAGTCCGTTGCTGCATGAACTTCACTGTACAACCGCATGAGCTGTGCCAAGTCGAAAAACAATTTCGGTTCAACACCGTTCGCTTCCGAGGTCCTCATTCAATTTGTCTGCGCGAACGCGGTTCTGTCCGCTTTCCGACAATGGATAAACGTTCAAAGGGGAATGTTGCGGAACGTTCGACACCGCCAAGACATCCAGATCCTTAAGGTCACTGCGCGTTTTCGACCGAGCGATCTGATCGCTGGTGGCTCCTCGAGTCCCTTCGTTGTGCGCGATGCACACCCTGACAAACGGCTGCCAGCAGTAGCAGCAGCGAGCAAAATGGCACGACTCTTGATGGCCCATTGAATGCGGACGCTGCCGCCTGCGGGCATTTGCCTTGCGGGCAACCCCAAAAAGGGATCAGGAGTTGAGCAACATGTCTGCGCAGATGGTCGGCTTGCCGAACGGCGAATGGAAATGGAGGTGGGCGCAGCCATCGGCCCCGCCTATAGCGAGAAGAACCCGCTGCGCCCCGCCCACCCGCAACGTCGCGAGCGCGACAAGGAGGCGCGCTCCGGCGCCGTCGAGCTGCGCACCGAAGCTCAGGAAGGAAGTACTCCCCGGGTTTACTCGAACCCCCGCCGCGCTGACCGCCGTCATCCAGGAAGCTATATTTTGAGCCCATCTCGACCGGCGATTGGCGCCAAGGGGTGAGCGGCAGCCTGGCATCAACGTGAGGCCTTTCTTCGAGCGGCCGATCGAGGGCGATCGGCCATACCTGTGGGTTGACGCCACTTGCCCGAAGGTCCGCCGTGGTGGGCCGATCGTCTCGGTCGCCGTCGTCATACCGTCGGCGTCACGCGGACGGACGACGCGAGGTACTGGGGATAGAGATTGGCACGTCTCGTCTGAGGGCGAGCCAATTGGACGGAGTTCCTGCGCAAGCTGACCCGTTGCGGCCTCGCGACTCGGCGTCTCCAATGCCCATGAAGCCAAGAACGCGGCGCACCAAGGTTTTGTCGGCCATATGGCAGCGCTATCGCATCCACTTGGTGAGGAACGTACTTACCCATGCCGGCGATAGCGGCCAACACTCTTAGCCTCCATCGCCACCGCTTTCGCCCCAGGATCCAGCGGCCACATTAACAGCCGTTTACAATTCATTCATACAACTTCACAACCGTAAATCGTCGACCCGTGATAATTTCACGACAGGTCTGAGATTAGGGCGCATCAAAAATGCAAAAGCCAATGGCCAAAAGAGTACTTATCCTGGTTGAAGGCTCGAGGACTGGTCTGTTATACATCCAGGCAGCCCAGCGTCTTGGCCTTCATTCGATTACCCTATCGGCTGATCCAGCTCAGTATGACTATATTGCGAGGGAAGAGGCCGAGGCAATCCGTGTCGATACAGCCGACCTCGATGCCTTGACCGACGAATGTTCCCGGCTTCGTGCGACCTATGGCATTGCTGGCATTACGTGCGCCAATGAGTCGGTCTATGCGACAGTTGGCAAGCTCTGCCGCTATTTCGATCTACCGGGGCCAGACCCAACGTCTATTGAACGATGTTGCAACAAATTCGTTCAACGTGAGCTCCTCAGGGAGGCCGTCGTTCCAGTGCCGTCTTATCGCTTGGCAACGGATGCGAAGGATGTAACACGCTCTGCCGGGGAGATCGGCTTTCCGGTGGTTCTCAAGCCAGCCGTAGGAGTCGGCAGCAGTGGTGTCCGATTGTGCCGCGACATCGATGAGGTGGCCGAACATACGACCTATCTGTTGGGTGGGAAGCACATGTGGCGGTCGTCACCGAGGATACTGGTCGAAGAATTCGCACAAGGCCCCTACTATTGCGCCGACATAATGGGAAATGAGGTCATTGGGATTTATGCCGGAGAGTTCGGCCCCCCACCGCATTTCGTCTTTCGTGAATTGACTCTACCGGCCCCGCTGACAGATGATGAGAATGAGCGCATCGTAGATATTTCGCAAAACAGTTTGCGAGCTCTCGGCCTTGGCTGGGGGCCAACGAACATTGAACTCCGGTGGACGAAGCGTGGGCCAGTCGTCATTGAAGTCAATCCGCGTATGGCGGGTTTGCCCAATGCTCAAATGATTCAGCTGGCTTATGGTGTCGACCTAATCACCGAGCACATTAAGCTTGTCATCGGCGAGGAATGGGATTTGCGTAGAAGGCATTCGCAGATTGCGGCTGCGCGAATCCTAGTTCCGGATCGCGATGGCACGCTCGATTGGATCGACGGGGACAGTCGGGCGACTGCTGTCCCAGGCGTCGCCGAGGTCGAATTCTATATTGGGCCCAAGACGCGGATCGTCAGGAAAGGCGATCACCGGGACTGGATCGGACATGTTATCGCCGCCTCACCCATCCGGGCTCGTACCGAGGCGGTACTTCAGCAGGCCGTCGATTTAATCGATTGGTCGATCACACCATTTCCGACCGCCGGCGATCAGGAACAGTGTGCGGCCCCTCAACTCTCCGCACCAGCGCAGGTGGCACCAGACAAAAGGTGATCGTCTCGGAACATTGATCCAATCGAAAGCGCGAGACAGAGAGACGCAATTTGATGAGAGATCCCAATTTTTGTCTCTGGCTGCTCACCAACTAAACGCTATTGGATGCAAGAAGAGCTTAGAAAAAAAAGTTCCAACGAGGACGGCCCAAGAGTCGGCTCGCAGGCTGATCGTCAAGATCGGCTCCGCAGTCATTGCAGACGCAGGAGAGCGGACAGGTACGAGGTACTTGGCTTGAAGATTGAGTCCATGTCACGTTACTTTCGTTAGACACAGCTTAGCCGACCCTAAAAAACTGGATGTATCTCTCGACGCTCGCGATTTTTGGCGGCCCTCGCCTGAGGCGACGGGCTGTGGTTGCGCGGGTCTGGTTGGAAGCTTGCGCACCATCGCCACCGTGAACGCTGGTTGCGAGCAGTAGCGGGTTTGTAGGGCAGAATTTGCTACCTTCCGATGTCAGTAGCTCAGTTGTTCTTCGCCGACTGCCGTGCCGGTACAGACTCGGACAGAACCGAAGATAGCATCACGCAGGCATTCGCATTCAGCATTCACAGTAGTGATCGGCGCACGACCCAGGGTTCGCCAGGAGACCAAGCGGGTCGAACCGCATGACAGCCTTGACCGGCTGGAGGACGGAAATCCCGATGCCGAAGAGGTTGGTCAGCGCAGTCGAGCCCACACGGCATTTGCGGAACGAACAGCAAGGGCTGGGAAGCGATCGGCCGGGCGGTCCTCCAAGGGCGGGCCAGGGTTGTCGACGACGCGTTGGTTCTGGTCCGCTACTCTGGTCTCTACCGTTTGATAGCGGCTTCGGTCGCCACTGACAGCGAGTCAAGATATTTGGCATCGTCGGCTTTGATTACCGCGCAGATCTGGTCGAGATTGGGACAGCTCACTGGTGCACCTTTGGGCTCATAGTGCTTCCTCCTCATCAAGATGAGGATTGCCGGATTTGGCGTAGAACACCAACACGGGTCCGAGATCAAAGCGCGTTCCGGGCGCAAGGCGCTGGGCGGATCGGGGCCATGTTTCGGTTGAGACGCCATCGATGCCTCGCGCCAGCGTTCTGGCGAAGCGGGGCATCAGCGGAGCGAGTGTCGGTGCCAGGATCGCAGCGGCCGTCGTCTGAAGGGCTGTCGAAGTCCGATTGCGGGCGGGATAGAAACGTCGGGCCGCCGTATAGTCTCGCGCCCCACGGTAGATTACACAATCGCGCACGAAATCGCAGACCTGAGCGGCCGCGCGCCGAACCGAGAAGCCTTCGTCCGAATAGGCGCGCTCCATCGCCGCGCGATAGATCTCTATCCGAGCAAAGAAGGCGCGGTCGACCGGGCTCCAATCGCCTGCATCGGGTACACGGCCGGCAAAATCCTGCTTGATTTCCTGGTTCAACGCCTCAAGCCAGTTCAGCCAGATCCTTTGGAACACCTCGTTCTCAGTGCGGCGCAGCGCGTCCAGCGTGAAATCCGTCCGCTCACCTTCTGGGCGTGTCAGGCCCAAATGGAGGCGCACGACGTCGACTGTCTTTGGGCTCAGAACCTCCTTGCCCCAGACCGCATGGCGGCAGCTGGTTGAGAATTTCTTGCCGTTGAGCAGGTAGAACTCGTTGACGTGATAGCGGATGCGTGGCGTCCAGTGGGAGAAGACCTCGGCGTAAAGAGCGGGGTAGAGTAGCGCGTGGTAGAACGAATTGTCGAAGCCGAAGAAATGGACAATCTGCCAGTCGTTGCCGGGCATTTCCGCCTTCCAGTCGCGACCCATCGAGCGGCCGAGCGCCTGGATGTTGTACAGAAAACCGAATGCCATCTCCGGCCACACCCAGATCACTTGCCCCGGGAACCCCTCGGCCGGCAGGCCCCAGTCCGAGGGGTGGGTAATGGGCACTGAGAAGTCGCCGCGTTGGCGCAGGCGCGCGAAGAGATCCAAGATCCGTAGCGGGACGCCCGACGCCCTTAGATGCCGGTCGATATTGTCGTAGCATTGGTCCATGGCAAGTTCCGGACGGCGGAGGGAGCCGACCACCGGCGCCTTTGCAGACTTCCGTGACCGCGCTGCACCTAAGTCGTGGCAAAGGTTTGGGGCACCGCATTCCTCGCAGATGTTGCCAGCGGCGGAGCCGCCGCAATCGGGGCAGAGGCCGCCAACATCCGGCTCGTAAAGATAGTGGCCTGTCACGGCATCAAAAAGCGCAGGGCTCTGGCGCAAATCTACCGCCGCGCTGCTCAGAAGACTCCGGAAACACGCGGTTTGGAACTCGCCGTAACCGTCATCGCCCATTGTGGCTTGGAAGCTGTGGAGTTCACAATCGAGAAGTGCAAGCGTGGCGCGTATCTCGTCGGCGTAGTAGCGCGCCACGTTTGCAGGAGTCGATTGATCGGCATCGGCGCGTGTCGCGACGTAGCTCTGGTAATCGTCGCTTCCGGTCAGGTGATAGGCCTCGAGTCCTTTCATGCGCAGGAAACGGGTATAGACATCAGCGCCGAAATAGGGGCCAGAAAGATGCCCCAGATGCAGATCGCCATTTGGCGTTGGCGGCGTGGAGAAGACGAAGATTGGGCCGCGTGGAGCCGTGAACTTTGCAGCGGCATCAAGGGCGGCCTCGCCGTCTCGCCAGTAGACAGCGACGAAATCTAGGTCTTTGTTCCCGTCGTTGCGCAGCACATGCGCTTCAAAAGGATGGAACAGAACGACGTCGCCGGCCGCGACCGAGATTTCCCCAAGGTCGGTGGTGACCTTGCCCGCGCCAGACAGGACCACGAAGGCCTCGATTTCGTCGTGCCGATGGGGCTCGGATGTGACCCCGGGTCCAACCTTTCCGAACGAAAACCCCGTGCGAGCGCTGCCCGTTCCAAGCGTGGCCGTGTCGATACCGAACGCCCGCGACAGCTCCGTTCGAGAAAACGTGTATTTGCGCATGACAACGAACCTAAGGTGTTGAAGAGTGGGCCGGACCTTCGGCTGCAACGAACAGCCTCAAGTGCACTTCATGGAGAGAAACGGCAGTCCGACCCGTTGGCGGCCCGGCCAGGATAGTGCAGCTCTGGGCCGGCAGGCGGGCGACCAAGGGGGGCGCTAGTCGGGCTGTAGGCACACAGAAGACCGCCTGCGACCACCTCCACAATCCACGTGGCCGAAGCGTCCGATGCTCCGCGAGCCCGCAAATCAGACCGCCATACCGTCCGCGCATTTTTTGAGCGGTCGATCAGTTTAGTGTGCATGCCTCCGCCTGGCTGCGTGAGCTCAATCGCGATAGAAGATCCCATTTGGGGGCTTGAGATTGTCGAGATCGGCCACTTTGCCCTCGGGCGGGTTAAGGGCGCGCTTAAGCACGTTATATTCAGCGCGGGTCGGCCCACCGGTTGAGGCACGCTGGAACACCAAGTAGAGTGTCCGCCGAGAACGATTGCTTTTGTTCGGTCGTGAGTAGTGCGGTGCGTAATCGTCGAAGATGAAGATGTCGCCAGCCTTCCATACTACGGGTTCCCAGGAGAACGTTTCGGCTACTTGAGGATAGATCACCCCACCGGCATCCATGGGAAAGACCCCCTTATTGTGGTTGCCGGGGCTGAAGAAAAGCCCGCCGTTTTCCGGGTCGGAATCGTCGATGGCTATGGCAACCACCGCATGGACCATCCGGTCGGGGAGTTTGTGTGGAATATGATAAATGTCCTGATGCGGGAGATAGCCGCCGCTGTCTGGGTAGTGGAAAATCAGCAACTCCTTGAGCCTGCGCGAATCTTCGCCAAGCAAATCCTCGACCGCTGACTTTATGCGCTGATCTTCTAAGAGCAAACGGCGCAATGGATCATGGAAATCGAGAAAATTCTCGATCTTGGAGATGATCTTTCGATTGTCCGTCGTCTTCTCGAACCACATGAGCCATTTATCATCGCTGACATCCCAGCGTGACATATCTTCGACAAAATTAGAGATATCTTCCTGAGCCGCTGGCGCAAAGAAGCTTTCGAGCCTGACGTATCCGTCTTTCTTCCACTTGTCTCTTTGTGTATCAGTCAACATGCGAAAAGCCTCCTGTTGGAGAGACAGATTGGTCGGACCCCAATTAGGGCAGTCGGGCGCTGGCAAGTTGCGGTCCACGGAGACGGTCCCACGCATGTGGGACGGCGATGCTAAGTGCGTTCCGCTCCGACGGATTTTGTCCGCAGAAGCTCGGCGCGAGACTGCCTATGTCAGGCTCAGCCGGGTCCAGGGCTTCGGTAAACTGGGCCGGATCAATCGGTTCACCCGGTCTAGCCGCTACAAGCATCGCTAAAGGCCGGCGCCATCCGCTGACCGCCGACCCAGCCATAGCCGCCAAGACCACGGCGCTCTTTTGTGTGAGCGACCTGGTACGGTCGTGACAACCGTAGCCGAAATGCACGCCCCCAGAATAATGCGATGCGCCGCTTGGTCCAAGAACTTGTTCCGTCACGATGATTTCGAAGAAGCCTCCGGCCTTCGCCGCAGCGGACGCGGACGTCATTCCCAGGATGCCACCGCCGATGATCAGAAGTTTACGAGTCATATCCCGCTGCCCATTTCTTCGGCTACGGGGTCGGGCCAGCTCTCGATCGAGGTATGGCTGATGAAGCCAGGATGCTCGGGGTTCGCGCATGGCGCGCGCCCAAGAAGGCTATCGAGGATGCGGCGCGCGCGCCAGGCCAGCAGGCTTAGGTTCGGATCGGCCAGGCCGCGCTGCCCGAGGCTCGCGTTTTGTACGAAGATGCGTCTGTCACGCGGTCCGTCCCAGCTCACCGAAAAGTCCTCGCAAATAGCTAATTCATCGTCGATATGCTCCAGCCGGTGCGCGATGGGTTCCAAGAAGTCTGGCATCGCGTTCTCGTAACCGGTGGCCAGGATGACGACGTCAGCCGTGACTTCTTCGACCTCGACCATGCCGTGCTGCAGGGTCAGCCTGTGACCCGCGCCGGCGTTGATGCAGTGCGAGACGGTGCAGCCCGGCCGCAGTGTGATGTCGGATCGGTTTGGCTCGAAAAATGAGTGGCGGTAGAGCGCCTGATAGATCGCGCGCAACGTGCTTTCTGAAATGCCGTCCGAGGCAAGCACGAAACGCCGCAGGAGCAGCTTACGCTGCGACTCGCTCATCGCCGCGAAACGATCCGAAAAGCAGGGCATGAACAACTCGTTTGTGAACGGGCTGTTGTCCAGAGGCAGATAGTTTTCGCGCTGCGAGACCCAAATGATCGAGGCAGGCCGCCGTTCTTTCGGCAGGCCGATAAGATGCAACATCACCTCGGCTCCCGATTGTCCTCCGCCGACCACGCAGACATGCTTTCTCCGCACCTCAGGGTGGATGTGCAGTAAAACAGATGAGTGGAACAGGTTGCGTCCAGTCCAGCCCTGGAACTGAGGCGGAATTTGCGCCTGCTTGCCAATGCCGACCACGACGTCTCTGGCGCCGAGAACCGCCTTATCCGTCCGCACCCGAAACTCGCCGTCAAAGCGGATTTCGCGCACTGTCTCACCGCCACGCACAAGTGGGTTCCTGTGGAAGACCCAGTTCAGGTATTGTTCGAACTCCACTCTGAGCACGGCTTCGAACTGTGCGTTCAGGAAGTGATACAGACGCCCGTTCTCGTGCAGGAAGTTTACGAAAGTGTAGGCTGATCGCGGATTCACTAGAGTGACCAGGTCCTTGAAGTGGCTGACCTGGAGCTCCGAGGAATCGAATGCACTGCCTGGATGCCAGCGGAAGTCGACCTGCCGATCCAGGAACACCGCCCCTTTCCCAACTTGCTCGTGTAGCTGACACGCAAGGCTCAAATTGGACGGGCCAGCACCGATCCCAACGCAAGATAACTCCACTGCTTCCTCCTATAGAGTCTTCCCACTAGGCGGCTTGTTCGCGGCGAATACCGGCCGCAGCCACTGGGCCCCCCTCGCGGACGTTCGGAGCACCGGTCCCGACCGGGTTTGCGAGCATTTGTCCAGCGCGTTCGCGTCGTCCAATGTAGACCGGAGCATTCCAGCGCGGTGAAATCGAGGGGTCATGCCGGCGACGTGGGACAACGACGTATGTCTTTCCGTTCGTCTCGATGCCCGCGTCGCCGTCACGCGAGACGCTTTGCAGGCCCATTAAGGTGTTTGAAGCCGGCCCAATCGCCGGCCCGACCATGACGCGCAGGCCTTTCGGCGGCTTGATGGCAGGCGAGAGCGCAGTGTTCACTACGGCGACGGCATTTTCGGTGCGCATGATCATGGACGACGTCTCGCTGATGCGTTCGCAGGGTCCCATGCATGGGCCGTGCCAGAGAAGGAAACTTTATTAAACAACAGGTTGGCGGATTTGCGATCCTGTCCGACATCCGACATTGAGGGGGACGCTTCAGGGCGGCGCCCGATTTGCACTTCGGTGTCGCCTTTCTCCGAATAGCTAATCGGGCACCCTCTGCATCAGAATACTTCTCCCATGGGGACCAGCGCAGTCTTTATGAACGGACAGTGCAGAACCCTGCGTCTCTGTCGGACAGATCACGATATGCCGTGTCCATCGAGCTCAGCAGTTGCAACAGCTGCCAGATCGTTAGCCCTATCGTCCCGTTGCACTGGCTGGATCCCGACATCCTTGGAGGCCGCGATCATGAAGAGCGACGCAATCTCATGTCCGCCGCGAGGCCTCTCTCATGCGGAAGCAATTCTCTATGTTGGTGTCGGATCGATGCTCTTGACGGGACGCTTGCGGATGGGCGCATGCCCAGACCTAAGCGCATCAATGAGTGCGCGATATGGGACCGACACCCGGAAGAATTGCGTATGACCACTCTGCCGGTTCCAAAAGCACGTGCGCCATTCGGTCCCAGGCGGAGGGATAGGGCCACAAAGCAGTCTTTTGCGCGCCGGCCGGTGGGCCAAGATGGAGCCATTGTAACTCAGTTATTGATCATCACCGCCGCGGATTTCTCAGGCTGTGCGTCCGAAGCTCGGCCAGTCTCGCGGTGAGCTTCACTGCTTATTCCGCAGTGCCCACCGAATTCGCACAGGAGTTCTTATCAGGCGGTCATGGCTGCACTCCTTGTCGGATCTTCGACGATGTCGGACATAAGACATAGCGCCATCAGGGGGATCACATTGTTATGAAACGATTTACTCATTTGGCACGACTCCTGCGATGCTGTCAGCAAAACGCGTTGCGGCAAGGACTGAGGAGAATTCATGCCATGATCAAGCTCACCGAACACGCGGTCGCAGCGGCAAAAAAAAAAGCTCTCCCGAGCCGAAGGAGAACCTTGAAATTGTTTTCCAGTCGAATGCCCCAAACGAGGATTCCTATCTTTGGCTCGAAGATCTGGAACGAGAACGGACACTTGCCTGGGCCGCCAGCCAGCCGGTTAGAACGATGGGGCACTTCGGTGGAACACAGTCGATCGCGAGGCGACGCCCTGATAGCGATCTCCGAATGTCCCGACAAGGTTCCCGTGTTCATGCGTCGCTGTCAGTACTTCTACAGTTCTGGCAAGACGGCCGGAAATCCGCGCGCACCGTGGGCCGGCACCACCATTGCCGCTACGCCGATCCTGCTCGCCACCACGAAGCGGGCCGAACGCGCCCACCCGGGCCAGGCGCGAAAGACGGCCGCGAAGCTGCAGGCCTTTGGTTATCCCGCTTACTTCTAAGTGAGTACAGCTCGATGATTGCGAGCACGGCGCAAATAGAGTGTGCGCGGTCCCACGCACACTGCGCATGAGCGCTCCGCCACAACTCGAGCAAGACTTGTCGTAGTTCAGTGCATCATTTCTGAAGAGCAAGGAGACGATATCATGGCGAGAAACAAAATCCGCATCGCGCGGGGAGTAACAGCGGCCGTTGTCCTCATCGTGATGGGACAGCAGGCCGTCGCGGCGGACCTTGCGCAAGCGGCTAGCGTCCCGAAGGCAGGAGCCTCGGTCACGGAAGCGCCAAGCCCTTGGCAGATCCGGCTGCGTGCGTTGGGGGTCATCACTGAGGATTGGGGTTACGTCAATGCGGTGCCCGGCTCTGGTCTTTCATATTCGGACACAGTGACGCCGGAACTCGATATCTCCTATTTCTTCACGGACAACATCGCTGCCGAGCTCATTCTCGGCACCACCTATGCAAACATCAACGGTCAAGGAACGATCGGAGGGCTTGGCGATATCGGCAAGGTTTGGCTGCTGCCGCCTACGCTCACATTGCAGTATCATTTTGCCGATCTCGGCGCTTTCAAGCCCTATGTTGGCGCCGGCGTGAACTACACGATTTTCTATAACCAGGATGCCGGCAGCGCCAACACTCTCAAGGTTAAGAACACGTTCGGCACAGCGCTGCAGGTCGGGTTCGACTACATGGTGGATCAGCACTGGGGCGTCAACTTCGACGTGAAGAAGCTTTTCCTGAAGCCAGACTTCGACGTCACGGTGGACGGCGCGAAGCTGACGGGCAAGGCCGAGCTCGATCCCTGGTTAATAGGCGCGGGTGTCACCTACCGGTTCTGATAGCGAAAGGCGAAGAAGGCTTGTTGAAGACCTGGACCACGAAGTAAGCGCCCCCTTGGGCAGCCGACCTGAAATGAAGGGCGCATCGTGCGAGCTTAGGCCGCGACGCTTAGGAAAGGTGGGATTGGAGGGCGTGTCTTCACATCTAGAGTAGTGCAGCAACATTGAACGGCAGCACCAACAAGCTCGATCCGATTGGCTTCGGCTCGCCGGCTGATGGTGAAGATCGGCTCAGCACTGATCGGCGATGCAGAAAACGGAGAGATGCACGGTCCTTGGCTTGAGACGCTGATAGAGGATGTCGTCCGATTTTCCGCACTCGGGCAGCAGATGATCATCGTCACCTCTGGTGCCGCCGCGGTCGGCTCAAGTCACTTCAACCATCTGGACAGATCTCTGCCAGTTGAGGAGAAACAAACGGCGGCCGCTATCAGTCAGGTTCAGCTCATGCGTGCCTATGAACAGAGTTTTGACCCCGCGCGCGCCCGTTCCGCCCATTTGAGGCACGTTGGCTGCACTTGGTTGCGTGCCGATCTCTCGCGGCTTCGCTCTGAAGCCCATCCGCTCAGGTGAAGACGCTATGATCGTGGATTTGAGGCGTCCGGTTGTCAAAGTGTGGTGACTGCGCCGGATAGGGCTGCGATCGTGTCGGAAATGTCCAGCCGATTACCATCAGCATGAAATTCCGACGAGTTTAAGCTCATTTTTGTCAAGCGATTGTGCTCAAACAATGAGAGAACTTATCTATATGTCTGCTTACCGCTTCGCAAATGTGACATAAATTCTATCTGATGACCAAGTATGATAGTCGCGTTAAGGTGTTATATCATTTCTTATTATGCGCTCGGTTGCTTTAACGCTCAAGATCATTTACTACTCTATCGAACGTCGCTAATTATTTTATTCGGAATTGTCGTGCAACCGTTCGTTTGCCTCGAAGGAAGTTAAATGTCTGCTGTAGGCGGTGTAAGCAGCGTCCGCGCCGATCGTTCTCGCAACGTCGATCGCATTGGATTCATCGGTACCGGCATGATGGGCCGGCCGATGACCGCCAAGCTCCTGCAAGCCGGCTACTCGGTGAATGTCTACGACATCGATCCCGCGGCTGCGACAGACGTGCTGAAAAAGGGCGCCCGGTGGCATAATGCACCGCGCGACGCGGCCCGCGACTGCGGCATTGTCATTACCTGCCTGCCGCTGCCACGCGACGTCTTCGACAATATGGTGGGCGAGCGGGGCGCTTTGGCCGGAATGCCCCCGGAGAGCATTTGGATCGACACGTCCACCACCGACTACCACAACACGCTCGAGATCGCCCGTCTGGCGGCAGCAATTGGCATGGATTCGCTAGAAGCGCCCGTAAGCAACCTGTCCCACATGGGGGTCGATTTTGCCAATGTCAGCTTTTTCGTCGGCGGGTCATCGGAGGCCTATGTGCGTTGCGAGGCGGTGTTGCAAACCATGGGAGCCGTCTCCTTCCATGTCGGAGACATCGGTCAAGGCCAATCAGTTAAATTACTGACGAATCTACTTTTCTACACTGCAGCCGTTGCGAGCGGCGACGCGCTCTGCCGAAGCGTGCGGGCCGGGGTTCCAGCGCAGCAGGCGTGGCGGAATTTTGCCGGTTCTTCGGCGAACTCCGTTGCAATCGAGCAATTCGCCCCGTTTCTCCTGGATGGCAGCTACGACCGCTCCTGCACCCTGGAGATCACGGTGAAGGATATGGGCTTGACCGTCCAGCTGGCCAACCAACTGCGCGTGGGACTGCCGCTCGGACGGGCGGTCGAAAAGCGTTTTAGCTTGGCGGGACGGAAGTTCGACCGATACGACAGCCACCTGAGGGTCATCGAACTGGCGGAGGTGGTCTTCGGCGTTCGACTGCAAGTGCCGGGTTATCGCGCGCCATCCAAGTACGGTGCCAACCCCGCGCATCCGCCAGACCAAGAATTCCTGACCGATCCCGTCGGACGGATCAAACCCAAGCTTGAGCATGTGTTTCCGCTCGACGACATCCCGCTCAGTGGCATCCAGATACGGTTGCTCAAGTCTCTGGTCGGTGAGCTCACCCACATCAATCGGCTGATTCTTGACGAGGCGTTTGATCTTGGGCGCGGAATGGGCCTGAGCGATGCCCTGATACACGAGGCTATCACCTGGAGCGTAGGCGCTTCCGCTTGGTCGGACAGCCGAAATGGGCAGTACGACAACAAACATCTTGTATATCCAGCCGCGGCGCTTGCGAAGCCGACGACTATACCGAATCTCATCTGTCCCTGTACGGAGGAACCTGTCATGAACACCCGCGATCAGCAGACGACACTGGAGCAAGCCGCGCGAAAACGCATCAAGGATTCCCATGACCTCGACGGCGACGTCGATCGCTTGACCCACTTCTATCGCGGATGGGCCAGTTCCTACGAGTTGGATGTTGGCCAGGACCGGTACTGCGGGCCGATGATCGTGGCGGAATTGGCGGGCACGGTTCAGACGGCCTATTTGGCCAATGAGCGAGCAGCCATCGCAATCCTGGACGCTGGCTGCGGAACGGGCCTCGTCGGCGTGGAACTGGAACGCCTTGGCTTCCGGTTGATCGATGGGATCGACCTCTCCGAGGCGATGGCCGAACAAGCCCGGCAAACGGGCGTCTACCGCGATGTCCAAGGCGATGTCGACCTTAACGTGCCGCTGCCCGAATACTCCAGTGCGACCTACGATATTACGGTCTGCTGCGGTGTCTTCACGCTCGGTCACATCCGACCGGACGCACTGCGCGAACTTGCTCGCGTCACGCGCCCCAACGGATTCGTCATCGTAAGCACCCGCAAGAGCTATGCGGAGGCCACATCCTTTGAAGATGAGGTGCGGCGTCTGCAGGATGCGGGCGTGCTTGTGACAGCACACTGTCTAAACGACGGCAGATACATCGCGGAGGAGGACGCACACTATTGGGTTTTCAAAGTGACCGACAAAGCTAACGCACCAACGGAGGAGCAGCTATGACCACACTACCGCAAATCTCACTGGCAAAACTGGCAGCCGATGCAACCCGACACGAAGAGCGCGAGCGCCTACGCCTGGCCTGCGAGGAGTACGGGTTCTTCTACCTTGAGCACGGAATCCCAAAGAAACAGATCGCAGAAGCGATCCAGGCTTCCCGGCGTTTCTTCACGTTGCCACAGTCGACAAAGGAACGTTACGGTCACGCCACCCAAGACGTATACCCTGCTACCGCCCGTGGGTACAGTCCGTTGTACGGCGAGGTGCTACATCCCGAGGCTGGCCCCGATCCGAAGGAAATGTTCGACCTAGGAATCGAGAAGGAAGGCGACCGGCGTCCATTTGCTGGTTGCACGCGCCTTCCGGATGACGCGGTGGCTCCTGGTTTCGCTCGAAACCTGCTTGCTTTGCAGGCTACTGTGGTCAACGAGGTTGTGCCACAGCTTGGAATGGCACTGGCCGACCTGCTCGAATTGGAAGAGAGCTGGTTCCGACGTCATTTCAGCCCGCCGACGGTCCTGCAACGCGTGATCCGGTATCCATCTAGTGGCGGCACGGCCGGAAAGCATACCGACAATGGGTTCTTCACGCTGCTGCTGCAGGAGGAACTTCCCACGCGCTCCTTGCAGGTGTGGTTCGGGGAGCGCTGGGTGCCGGCGCCGAGCTTGCCCGACACTCTCGTGGTCAATCTGGGCGACATGCTTCAGGCTTTGAGCGATAACCGATTCAAGAGCACACCCCATCAGGTCGTGCATACCGGTCCGACTGACCGAATTTCCCTGCCCTTCTTTATCTATCCCGACATCGACGCTTGCCTGACTTCCCGGCAAGGAAAGCAGACCTTCAGTGTGGCGGAAGTGATGCTGCGCAACTTTGAGTCAATCTGGGAAACCCGGGATGGAGCCGGACGGGCGCGAGAGTTGCAATAGGTCGTTCGGTTTTGCCGAACTTTGCACCGCTCAAGTTCGGCAGGTACCCCGGCGTGGAACTATCTCGTTGTCCACGCCCATGGGCGCATCACCGTTCGGGATCATGGAGCGCTACGTATGTCGCAAACGTCGCGAAGCTCACACGTATGCGCAGCCGGCCAGTGGAAGATGGGCGACGCGCCGAAGGATTCATCGAAACTATGATCAAAGCGATCGCGGCTTTGGGGATCGAAATCACCCAAAGAGGTGCGCGACATTCAGAACGCTAAGGGAATGGTGAACGCCCAAAGAGCCAGTAGTGTGGCACAAGCGATGAGCGAAGCCGCGGCCGGCAAATCCGATAAGCCTTGCGCAGAAGCCGCGGGTTCTGGACTGCCCAATGCTAGCCTAAGTTTTATGAGTTGCTGCGGAACAACTGATTTATAACATCTTGGATGATCCTCGCGCAGGGCGCCGTAAGCTGTGACCTGAGGGTTCATGAACTCAACTGCTCGAGCGGTCTGCAGCCACGGCGCTGGCCATCTTCTCGGCAACAGCGAGGTCCGTTCGGTTGAGAATGGCCGCAGATCGACTTAACCGTGTCGCAGACTGCTTGGTGCTTCACCGAAGTGATCACGAAAACATTTTGAAAAATGCGACGATGAGACAAACCCGCAAGCGATTGCCACCTGCAGCACGGACATATCGGTCAATTCGAGTAGTTGGCGCGCCCGCGCCATTCTGAGCAAAAGATAGTATCGCATCGGCGTCGCCTTGAGATGGTGAAGAAAGAGGCGCTGGATTTGCCGGCAAGAAAGGCCCAGCTCTTGAGAAATAGCGCGAATCGTCAACGGCTCATCTACAGAATTTTCCATCATGCGGATGATGCGGATCAGCTTTTCGCTCGCGCCGCTAAAGCGAAGCCCAAGGGGAGCAGATTGACAGCTTTCCCCCTCGCGCCATCGATCGGCTGTGAGGAATCGGCAGACTGATCGCGCCACATCGGAACCACATCGGTGTTCTACTGAGCTGATCGCGAGATCAAATGCCGCAAATTCACCGGCGCAGGTGACGATTCCGTTCTGCTCGACGAATAGGGCGTCGGTCAGCTTGAGACCTTCGAATGACTCCGAGAAGGCTGCCATCGTGTCCCAGTGGATGGTACAGCGCGTGTCTGACAACAGACCGGCCGCAGCAAAGACCCATGCGCCGGTGCCGAGTCCGTAAAGCCTCACATTGCGACGCGCACAGAAGCGTAAAAGTGACAACAGTGGTGCTGAGGGATAATGTTCGATTCCCGCGCCCGCGCAAACCACGATGCCATCGGGCAAACGCTCCGATTTCAGAAGCTTGGCTTCCTTAAGACTTGCATCCACGCACACTCGGATCCCACTGGCACATATAACAGGGCTGCCGTCGTCGCTTATCAACCTCCATCGAAACCGCTCGCGTCCGGACAATCTGTTCGCATACCGCAATGGATCGATGAACGACGACATACACAGTTGTGAAAATCCCGGAACAAGGACTATCGAGAACTCCGTGACTCCATCAGCCAAAGGCATGAAGGCCGTGGAATCTAGGTTTCCGCGACCCAATCTCCGCTCGCCAACAAGTCGGTTGTTTATTACGTTCATTCTGTCACCGCTTGACCAGAGGACGCCGTCTTATCCTCTAGCGAGAGGAACGACCGCTATCCTTTCCCGCTTCAGCCGCCTGCGAGCGCCTTTTCCAACTCCGGCAGGATGAGGAAGAGATCGCCGACCAGGCCGTAGTCGGCAACCTGGAAGATCGGCGCCTCCTCGTCCTTGTTGATGGCAACGATGACCTTCGAATCCTTCATGCCGGCAAGGTGCTGGATGGCGCCGGAGATGCCGACCGCGATGTAGAGATCGGGAGCGACGACCTTGCCGGTCTGGCCGACCTGCCAGTCGTTGGGCGCATAGCCGGCATCGACCGCGGCGCGCGAAGCACCAACCGCCGCGCCCAGCTTATCGGCAACCGGCAGGATGACCTCCTGGAACTTCTCCGAGGAGCCCAGCGCACGGCCACCCGAAATGATGATCCTGGCCGAGGTCAGTTCCGGACGATCAGTTCCGGAAAGCTTGTTCTCGATAAAGGACGATACACCGGGGTCGGCTGCCGCCGAGATAATCTCGACAGCAGCCGCATTGCCTTGGGAGGCGACGGGAAATGAAGCAGTGCGCACGGTGATGACCTTCTTGGCGTCGGTCGACTGCACGGTCTGGATGGCGTTGCCGGCATAGATGGGGCGCTTGAAGGTGTCGGGCGAGACCACTTCGATGATCTCGGAGACCTGCGCGACATCGAGCAGGGCCGCCACCCGCGGCGCGATGTTCTTGCCGGCCGACGTCGCGGGCGCGATGACCGTGTCGTAGGCGCCAGCCAGCGAGACGACCAGCGCCGCCGTCGGCTCAGCCAGGCGCTCGGCGAGTTCGTCGGCTTCGGCGAGCAGCACCTTGCTCACACCCTTCAGTTTCGCGGCTGCGTCAGCGGCAGCCTTGGCGCCTTTGCCGGCCACCAGCACATGAACGTCCGAGCCGATCTGCAGGGCTGCCGACAGCGCCTTGGCGGTCTGGTCGGAAAGCGTTGCGTTGTCGTGTTCGGCGATGAGGAGAATTGCCATTTTATCTGTTCCTTTCCCGATCGCTTACAAGACGCCGGCTTCGTTCTTGAGCTTGTCGACCAGTTCGGCGACGCTCTTGACCTTGACGCCCTCCTTGCGGCCGCTCGGCTCCTCGGTCTTGATGACCTTCAGCCGCGGCTTGACGTCGGCGCCGTAGTCGGCCGGGCTCTTCTCGTCGAGCTGCTTCTTCTTGGCCTTCATGATGTTGGGCAGCGAAGCATAGCGCGGCTGGTTGAGGCGGAGGTCGGCGGTGATGATCGACGGCATCTTCAGCTCCACCGTCTGCAGGCCGCCATCGACCTCGCGGGTCACCTTGGCCTTGTCGCCGTCGAGCACGATCTTGGAAGCGAAGGTGCCCTGCGCCCAGCCCAGCAGTGCCGCCAGCATCTGGCCGGTCTGGTTCGAGTCATCATCGATCGCCTGCTTGCCGAGGATCACGAGACCGGGCTGTTCGGCGTCGACGACGCCCTTCAGCACCTTGGCGACGCCGAGCGGCTCGGTCCGCTCGTCGGTCTTGACCAGGATGGCGCGGTCGGCGCCCATGGCGAGCGCGGTGCGCAGGGTTTCCTGCGCCTGCTGCGGGCCGATCGATACGACGATGATCTCTTCGGCCTTGCCGGCTTCCTTCAGCCGGATCGCCTCTTCCACCGCGATTTCGTCGAACGGGTTCATCGCCATCTTGACGTTGGCGAGTTCCACCGCCGAACCATCAGCCTTCACACGAACCTTGACGTTCGCATCCACGACCCGCTTCACGGGCACAAGCACTTTCATCGGATTTTCCTTTATTCACCCAGACGGCGCGGCGGCTGTGCGTGCGTACTGCATGAGGTTGAAGTCGGGTTTTAGGAGCAGTTCCCGCGGAAGCTCGACACGAGCTCCGAAGAGCCGGCGCGCTACCATGTGCGTTCTTGCATCATTCATCGTGTCAACGGCCACGGCCAAGCCATCGCGAAAGTACCAAAACGCTGAACAGCCCGGTTCCGCCGACACTGCGAGGATGTCATCGTAATCAAGCGCCAGACCAGCTGTTTGCAACTTGGTGTCGTATTGGTCGCTCCAAAACCATGGGACGGGCTCGTATGCCACCGGTCTTCCCAAAATGGCATTAGCGACGACACTGCCCTGCTCGATGGCGTTTTGTACCGATTCCAGGCGGATTGACCGGCTGCCAAAAGGAAAAGCGGCACAATCACCAGCCGCATAGATGTTGGGGTCGGATGTCTGACCGAATTTGCCAACAACGATGCCATTTTCGACTATCAGGCCGGCTTGCGCGGCGAGCTCAACATTCGCCATGCCACCAATCGCAACCAGCACCAAATCGGCAGGGAGCATCCTCCCGCTTTGCAAAGATACGCTCGAGACTTTGCCGCTGTCGCCGGAAAATCCTTTCAGCTGCTCATTGGTTAGGATGGTCGCACCGTGGCGCACATGAAGTTCTTCGATCGCTTGAGCTGTTGGAGCGCCTGCGACGCGCTTGAGGACCCGGTCAGCCATTTCGACAATGGTGACCGCATTGCCCATTCGAACAGCAACCGAAGCAACTTCCAGCCCCACGTAACCGCCGCCAACGACGACGATGCGCTTTGCGCTTGCTAACGCGCTCCGAAGGCGATCGGCATCCGCGATGCTCCTCAGGGTCAGGATCCCGTCCAGGCCGTGCGTCGTCTCTTCTGGAAGGGCCCGCGCCCGTGATCCTGTGGCTAAAACGAGCTTGCTATAAGAATAACTTCTGCCGTCAAATGTCCTAACAGTTCGGGTGTTGCGATCGACGGTGCTAACGGAACTTCCTCGCTCGACCATAATTCCGGCCTTAGCGTAGAACTCCTGAGGACGAAATTCCAATCGCTCCGCTGTTGTCTCGCCCTTCAGGTAGGCCTTGGACAGCGGAGGCCTTTGGTAAGGCAGCCATGGCTCATCACCAAGCATGGTAACGGCGCCGTCGTAGCCGGAGTCGCGTAACTTTACGGCACACGAGAGCGCAGCCTGCCCCGTGCCGACAATGACAACATTGTCCTGCATATGTTCCTCAGGGGGTGCTTTTGCTCTATGCTGCCACTAGTCTAGTCGCAGCGTGATCGATTGCTTCTTTCGTCCAGGCCAGATCACTGTCGGTCAGGGCAAGGGATGGGTAGATCTTACCCGGAGACTTGAAGATCCCCTTCTCACGCAGGGCGGTATTAAATGTACCGGCCGCCGCGGAATTGCCTTTTGCGACGTCTTGATAAGATTTCACGGTTTGCTCGGTGAAGACCACGTCAAACAGCACTGGATCGCCGACGATCTGGTACGCGATACCGGTTTGGTCGAGCGCGTTGCTAAGCATTCCCATGACCGTTACGCCATATCCGCGAAGTCGGTCGTAGTTACTGGGTCGACGCAGGATCTCCAAGGTTTTGAGTCCGGCCACAGCGGCAAGAGGATTACCGCTTAGCGTCCCGATCTGAAGGGTGAACCCGTCCTTCCCAACAGCTGCTTTGTCGAAGTGGGCCATGATCTCCGTCTTCCCCGCAACCGATGCAAGCGGAAGGCCGCCTCCGATGATCTTGCCCAAGGTGCATAAATCGGGCACCACGCCGTATCGCTCCTGAGCGCCGCCGTAGGCCAGGCGGAATCCGGTGACAACTTCGTCGAAGATTAGAACAATGCCTCGCTTCGACGATTCCTCGCGCAATGTCTCCAGAAAACCTGGCGCCGGTGGGATCAAGCGCTGGAGCGGCTCTACGATGATTCCGGCGATCTTCGAGCCATGCTCAGCCAGGAATTGACGCACGAATTCTACGTCATTGAATGGCGCGACGAAGACGCCGTCACGGACTTGCTCGGGAATCCCGGCCGAGTCTGGAACGCCGTTGGGATAATTCTCAATTCGGTCCGGAAAAACACTGATCAGCGCTTCAGACGACATCCCGTGATAGCCGCCCTCAAACTTCAGTATTTTATCGCGACCAGTATGCGCTCGTGCGAGACGCATAGCGTACATATCCGCCTCGCCGCCTGTCGAAACATATCGAAGCTGTTCTGCACACGGCACCGCCTCGCAGATGACTTCCGCAAGTTCGATCGCATGCCTGTTACTGGCGAAAAAGGTGAGACCCCGTGTCGTTTGCTCGCGAATGGCCTCAATGACCTCGGCATTGTCATGACCTAGGATCATAGGTCCCGATCCTATCAAAAAGTCGATATACTCCTTGCCATTCTCGTCCCAGACATGAGCGCCATGGCCTTCTCGTATGACGATGGAAGGATCAAAATTTCCAAATCCACCGCCGGGTAAGACCGCCTTCGCCCGGCTCACCCAATCGCTTTGTTTGGCGCTAGCATTCACGACGGTGTCAAGCATGTGCCGCAACCTTCTTGGTCGGGCTTGAGCTTTCAGCATCAACCCGTGGATGTTCATTGTTGGGATCGAAGACGGCGTCGCCGAGAACTGTCGCCGCTCGAGGCTCGCCGAGCACCATGACCTGCAAATTCGTTCCGACCTGCGCAGCTTCGGGAGCGACATAGGCGAACGCCAGGATTTTCCCGGCAGTCGGGGAATAGGCAATGGAGCTGACGGACCCGACCTGCCGATCACCCAGCAAGACAGCTTCGCCACCATTTCCGTCGGACACGCCGTCGGCTTCGATCGCAAGATAAGCGCAAATCCAACTCGGTCCTCTCTCCATTGCTTCCAACGTAGCCTGCCTTCCAGCAAATTGAGGCTTGTCCAACTTAACGAAACGCATGACGTCGGCCTCTGGAAGCGTCACTTCATTGGTCAATTCCCCTGCTCCCTTGAACATCTTTTCCAAGCGCATGACGTTCATTGCGAATGAGCCGTAGTCGACTAAGCCGAAGGCGCTGCCGGTGGCATGCAGGGCGTCGTAGATAGCCGGCAGGCTTTCTCTAGAGGTATGGAATTCCCAGCCCAGCTCGCCCGCATAGGACATGCGAAACGCCCAAACCTTCTGCCCGGCGACTTTGATTTCTTGAGCCGTCAGCCAGGGAAAAGCCGCGTTTGTAAGAGCAGCCTCGGTATTCGGTCCCAGAATGTCGCGTGACCGTGGCCCGTTAAGCGCAAGCGCGCCCCACCTGTCCGAGAGATTAGTGATGGTCACGGACTCGTTCGCCGTACGCGCAAACGTCAGGTGGTCCAGGAGTCGCTGTTCGAAGAAGGCAGCGCAGGTGAAGTAGAAGCTGTCATCCGCCAAGCGAACGATGGTCGTTTCCAGCTCGATGCGCCCTCTATCGTTGAGCAAATGCGTAAGAGCAATTCGGCCGGTTTTCGATGGGAGGCGGTTCGGTATCAGTCGATCAACGAACCCGGCAGCATCCGGGCCCGACACTTTAACCTTCGAGAAGGCCGAGATATCCATCAGGCCGGCACACTCGCGCACCGCGCTGATTTCCTTCTGAACGAGCGGAAACCAGGCGGGTCGCCGAAACGAGTAATAGTCCTTCTGCTCAAGACCGTCCTTCGCGAACCAGCGGGGGCGTTCCCAACCATAGACCTCTTCGAACACAGCGCCGCGCTTCTGCAGGCGGTCGTAAAGTGCGCTTGGCTTGACCGGCCGCCCATCATGACGGTTGAGGTGCGGGAAGGGTATTTCATGGCGCAGAAGGTAATCTTCTTTTGCCTTGATGACCTGATAGTCTTGATCGGCAAACTTGCCAAAACGCCGGGGGTCGTAGTCGCGCATGTTGATGTCGGCGGCGCCGTGAACCATCCAACGGGCCAGTTCGCGCGTCAGCCCAGGCCCCCAACCGATACCAATCTGACAGCCGCAATTGAGCCAAAAGTTCTTAAGCCCAGGCGCTGGGCCGATGAGTGGGTTCCCGTCCGGGGGGTGTGAAATGGCGCCATGCACAGCCCGCTTGATGCCGAGCTGAGAAAGCACGGGCATCCGACCCATCGCATTTTCGAGCCAGGGCATAATGCGATCGTAATTGGGCTCGAACAACTCATGCTCGGCTTCCCACGGACAACCTTCGATCCAAACGGCATTGGGATTCGCCTTCTCGTAGATGCCGATCAAACCGGACTTCTGCTCCATCCGGACGTAGCCGGATACCAAACGATCATCCCGAACGACGGGAAGCTCCTTTTCTAGCATCATGAATTCCGGAACAGTGTCCGTTATCAGGTAATGGTGGGTCATGGAGGTGGTGGGGACATCGAGCCCAACCCATTTTCCAACCTGGCGCGCGTAAGTGCCGCCCGCGTTAACGACATGCTCGCAAACGATCTCGCCCTGTTCCGTAAAGACGCGCCATTCGCCATTGGGCTCTGGCTTTACGTGCATGACCCGACATTGCCGTACGATCTTGGCCCCGAGCTGACGTGCACCCTGCGCAAGTGCGAAGGTGGCGCCGGAAGGGTCAACATGGCCGTCATCCGGCGTGTACAGTGCCGCCTGTACCCCTTCGAGATTATAAAAGGGATGAAGCTCTCTGATGCGCTCCAGATCTACCAATTCCATGGTGAAGCCCAGCGCCTTTCCGACGCTCAGGGTCTGACGGAGCCAGTCGAGTTCATCATCCGTGTAAGCCAGCCGCAAAGAGCCACAGCCGTGCCAGGTTACGGATTGTCCGGTCTCCTTTTCGAGCACCTTGGAATAGAGATCGATATTGTAGCCGACGCATTTTCCGAGCGAAAAACTCGACGTCGAATGCGTGATCTGCCCAGCGGCATGCCACGTAGATCCCGACGTTAACTCGGCCTTCTCCAACAAAACGATGTCGGTCCAGCCTTCATGCGCGAGGTGATAGACGAGGCCGCATCCCATGATGCCCCCGCCTATGATTACTACCCGCGCGTGAGATATGGTCATTGTCGTCTCTCCAAGAAAACTGCCTGTAGACAGGGCTACCGAACAAGTGTACGATTGTCAAGGATGAAACACATGACTGTACCAAACGGAAAGACAGCCACAACGGTTCTCGACGATCTGACGAGCCGCCTATCTACATTCACTCCCGAGTTGCAAAAGGCAGCTGCCCACGTGCTCGAGAATTCGAACATGATCAGCATCACGTCGATCAGAAGCATGGCGCAAGGCGCAGACGTAAAGCCCAACACGCTGGTGCGAATGGCGCGCGCGCTTGGTTTTGAGGGCTACGAGGATTTTCGAAAACCCTTTCGCGAGCAAGTGATGCGCGGACGTGAGGACTTTCCCGACCGGGCCCGCTGGCTGCAGTCGCTATCCAAAGGCGGGAAACTAGCCAGCCTCTATAGCCAGATGGCATCGACGTCGATCGAAAATATCGAAGGTCTGTTTTCGGGAACAAGCGCATCCGAGATCAAGAAACTGGCGGATTCCATTGTAAAAGCGCGCACCACCTACGTCTTGGGCTTGGGTTTTGCGAGTTCGGTTGCGCGAAATTTCGCCTATCTGGCAAGCATGGCAGTGAACAGCGTCGTTGCGATTCCACGCGAGGGATCCCTTCCTGTGGACGGGTTGGTCCGCGCCGAGAAGGGCGATCTCTTGATAGCGATGACGTTCAAGCCGTACCGGCGCGAGGTTGTCGAGGCCGTAGAGTTGTCTCGCGCCTATGGCATCAAGGTCGTTGGCATCTCCGACAGTCCCGCGTCCCCTATCCTGGCCCGCGCCGACCAACGTTTCGTCCTCCCGACCGACACACCACAGTTTTTCCCGTCGACCGTTGCCTTGACGGCGCTTTTTGAAACGATCGTTGCTTTCGTGGTGGCTGAAGCGGCGGCCGATGCAGTCAATAATATCGAGCGGTTTCATAAGCGCCGCTACGAGCTTGGTGTCTATTGGAAAGAGGAACCACGATGAACGTTTCGTCCGATCCGCCGAAACCCCTGCGATCGCTGGAAGCGCGCTACTATACCGATCCTACCATCTTCGCCAAGGAAGAAGACGGGCTCCTGAGCCGGACGTGGCAATTCGCTGGCCACTCCTCTTTGGTGGAGAAACCTGGCGACTACTTCACCTTTGAGCTCGCAGGGCAGAGCCTGTTTTGCATTCGCGACAGAGATAGCCAGGTCCGCGCTTTTTACAATGTATGCCAGCATCGCGCGCACGAATTGGTAAGGGGAAGCGGGAACGCTCGGCTGCTGGTATGCCCCTACCACGCTTGGACCTATGAACTCACGGGCAAGCTGCGAGGCGGTCCCAACGTCAACGCCGTCCCGGGGTTCGATCGCAACGACATCTGTCTGACGAGCGTGAAAGTCGAACTGTTTTGCGGATTTGTTTTTGTCAATCTCGACCCGGACGCCAAACCGATGGACGAATGGTTCCCAAAGGTTCGGCAGGAGCTGACGGAATTTGTCCCTCACATCGACCAGCTGAAGCCTCTGGAATGGGTTGAGATTCCTGAAAGCTGCAACTGGAAGGTATCGATCGAGAACTACTCCGAATGCTACCACTGTGCTCTGAACCACAAGACCTTTGCTACCGGGGTTATAAAGCCCGAAACATATGACATCCAGCCTCAGGGCTATTGTCTGCGTCATACTACCGAATGCCAGAATCTCGACCGAATGAGCTATCCCATTGACCTCAACGCCAATGCGCGCGCTGGAGAATATTCGTCCTGGTTTCTTTGGCCGACATTTTCCTTTCAGGTTTATCCCGGCAATATTCTCAACACCTACAACTGGCGTATCAAGAATGTCGACGAAGTCGTCGTCTGGCGTGGTTGGTATACGATCGACGGAGCCGATTCCGACATCATCCGAAAATTGGCGATCCAAGACAGGGCAACAACCGTCGAAGAGGATATCCATATCGTCGAGGCCGTCCAGCGTGGCTTGCACAGTCGCGGATACAGGCCGGGTCCGCTCGTTATCGATCCGAACTGCGGTGTGAACTCCGAGCACTCGGTACGAATGTTGCAGCAGTGGATGCGTGAAGATGTCGATGTCTGAGATCAAGGCCTATTGGCAGAACTATATAGATGGCGAGTGGGTCGACGGCGGTGCGGGCAATCTCACCGTGGATGATCCTGCAACTGGAGATGCGCTTGCGCAGCAGGCCCTGGCGAGCGCGCAGGACGTCGATCGCGCCGTGAAGGCCGCCAAGGCCTGTCATGAGTCCGGCGCGTTGACAGAAATGCGCCCCGTCAAGCGGGGGCGAATGGTGCGAGCGATGGGTACCTATCTGCTCGATCATATCGATGAGATTGCCTATATCCTCTGCCGCGAAGCGGGCAAACCGCTTTGGGAGGCCCGCATCGAGGTCGAAGGGGCGGCTCGATATTTCGAGTACTACGGCAATCAGTGCGAAACGATCGAAGGTCGTTCCATACCTCTCGGAGACGGCTACTACGATTTCACGGTCTATGAACCGTTCGGCGTATCCGCGCATGTCGTCCCCTGGAACTATCCACTTGAGATGACCGCACGCTCGTTGTCGGCGGCTCTGACAGCAGGCAACGCGTGCGTCGTAAAGACGCCTGAACTCGACCCTCTGACCAATTCGTTCATCGCAAGCGCCGCCGAGTACGCGGGGCTGCCGCGGGGGGCGGTGAACATTCTCTGCGGCTTGGGCCGCGAGGCGGGCGGGACCCTCGTCAGCCACCCCGACGTAAATCAGATCGTCTTCACCGGCTCGGTTCCGACAGGGGTCAGTATCGCATCGGCCGCTGCAAAAAATGTCGTTCCATGTGTGCTTGAATTGGGCGGTAAGTCCGCCGCGATCGCTTGGCCGGACGCGAACCTGGACCACCTCGTGTCGAATGTTCGTTGGGGGATTTTCTTCAACGCGGGCCAGGTGTGTTCGGCTATGTCTCGGCTGATCGTGCATGAGGACGTGCACGACGAAGTTGTTGAGCGGGTTGCGGACATGGCGCGCTCCATTTCAGCAGGTCCTGGCGTGGATAGGCCAGAATTCGGTCCCAACATGGGTGCCATGATTTCGGACTCGCAGCGAAATCGAGCTGAATCCATGTGCCAGCAAGCCGAGCGGCAGGGAGGGCGTGCGGTTGTCGGTGGCAGGCGCCTCAACCGTCCAGGATTTTTCTTGGAGCCGACTGTCTTCGACAACGTAACACCGGATATGACGATCGCACGAGAGGAAGTCTTTGGGCCAGTTTTGTCGGTTTTGAAGTTCGGCAGTGACGATGAGGCGGTGCGCCTGGCGAACGGCACCGATTATGGCTTGGTCTCCGGTATCTTCACGGCAGATGTCGATCGCGCGATGAAGACCGCCCGGCGCTTAAGAGCCGGACAGGTGTTCGTCAATGAGTGGTACGCCGGCGGCGTCGAGACACCCTTTGGCGGCTACGGCAAATCGGGCTACGGCCGCGAAAAGGGCCGAGAGGCGCTTTGGAACTACCTGCAAACCAAAAACATCGCGATTGCCATTCGCTGAAGGAGAACTCCGTTGCAACAGGATTTGTTTGACGTCGGCCTTGCCAAGCGCAAGGCGACTTTAGGAGCGAAGTACGTCGAAGCCAATCTCGCTGCGGCCGATGATTTCACCCGGCCCTTTCAAGAGGCGATGACAGCATGGTGTTGGGGTTTTGGTTGGGGAGATGAGACGATCGACGCGAAAACGCGTTCGCTGATGAACCTCGCCATGATCGGCGCTTTGGGCAAAATGCATGAATGGGAAACCCATTGCCGCGGCGCCATTACCAATGGCGTCTCAACGGACGAAATCCGCGCTGTTGTCCACGTTGTCGGCATCTATTGCGGCGTTCCCCAAGCGCTCGAGTGCTTTCGCGTTGCCCGCAAAGTGCTGCAGGAGCAAGGGTTGCTATGAAGATCACCGGTATAACTGTTTGGCAGGTAGACCTGCCTCTCTCGAAACCATATTGGCTATCGGGAGGACGACTTCGCTTTGACAAGCTCGACAGCACGTTCGTCCGGATCGACACCGATGAGGGCATCTCAGGGTGGGGTGAAGGATGCCCCTGGGGCAATACCTACCTACCCGCCCATGGGCCTGGTATTCGCGCTGGAATTGGAACGCTGGCGCCCTCTCTATTGGGGCAGGATCCTTGCGCTCTCGACGCCATTAATCGAACGATGGACGTTGCCTTGCCTGGCCACCTCTACGTCAAATCGGCACTCGACATGGCGTGCTGGGACATACTGGGGCGCGTTTCTGGAATGCCTCTTTGGCGGTTGCTTGGAGGCGACAAAGCCGACCCGGTTGCCGTCAACTCGTCTATTTCCACCGGATCGAACGACGAGATGATCGCGCTTATCCGTCAGGCCTACGAGCATGGATATCGGACGCATTCGGCGAAGGTTGGTGGCAGTGATCCTGTCGTTGACATCTCGAGAATCGAGGCAATCGAAGCGGCTTTGCGCCCCGACGAAACTGTCACCTATGACGTGAACCGCGCCTGGGTTCCTGCCGTCGCGGTTCAAGTGTTGAATAATGTCGCCTTGCGTGGATGGGTCGAGCAGCCTTGCGAAACCCTTGCGCAATGCGCCCAAGTGGCAAGCCGGGTGAAACAGCCTATTATGCTCGATGAGTGTCTGCATACCTTCCAGGATCATCTTGATGCGTGGAAGGTCGGTGGGTGCGAGGGCGTCAAGGTGAAGCCCAATCGGGTTGGCGGGCTGACCAAGGCAAGGCAAATTCGCGACTTCGGCGTGTCTGTCGGCTGGCAGATGCATTTGGAGGATCTTGGGGGATCTGCTCTAGCCGACACGGCAGCCATACACCTTGCGTCCTCCACCCCGCGCGAAAACAGACTCGCGAGCTGGCTTTGTCATCACCACCTGGCCGTCGATCCTGTTCCAGGTCAAGGGGCGCGGAACGTCAAAGGCTATGCCACGCCCCCCTGGGCGCCTGGCTTGGGAGTGAGCCCCGACGCCGACCGGCTTGGGACACCAGTGTCGACGTTCCATTAATTCGGGAAATCCGCATGAGCTCACAATCCGTAATGCGTGCCGTTGTACTTACTGGCCACGGCGGCCTGGATAAACTCGACTATCGTGAAGATTGGCCCATTCCGGTGCCGGCCGATGGGCAGGTTCTGATCAGAGTCGGTGCCTGTGGTTTGAACAATACGGACATCAACACTCGCACGGCCTGGTATTCCAAATCGGTGACAGATGGAATTACCCCATCGACCGGCAGCGATGGCTTTGCCAACGCTCGATCGGAGGAAGGAAGCTGGGGGGGTGCGCCGGTTCGGTTCCCTTTGATCCAGGGCGCTGATGTCGCTGGTACCATCGTCGGTGTCGGTGAGGGGGTGGATGCCGCACGAATTGGTGAGCGGGTTATAGTGGATCCCTGGTTGCTTGGCACCGGTGATTGGATGGACCTTGCCAATGCGATCTATTTCGGATCGGAGTGCGACGGCGGCTTTGCCGAATATACGGTCATACGCTCCGGCAATGCGCTGCCTATCGACACCGACCTTTCCGATGCCGAGCTTGCAACATTCCCCTGCGCGTACACGACGGCCGAGAACCTTGTGGCGCGAACGGACCTTCGTCCCGGTGAGACAGTGGTGATCGCGGGAGCTTCGGGGGGTGTCGGGTCGGCCGCGGTGCAACTGTGTCGGCTGCGCGGAGCGCGTATCGTTGCTATAGCGAGCCCGTCGAAGGTGTCCAGCCTTAGAGAACTGGGCGCATATGCGGTCCTCGATCGAAACACACCTGCCCTGTCAGACGCAATCCGGTCAGCGGTAGGCGGCCAGGTCGATGTCGCGATTGACGTCGTCGGAGGCAAGATTTTCAGTCATCTCATTGAGGCTTTACGCCAGGGGGGACGGTATTCCAGCTCCGGCGCCATTTCAGGGCCTACCGTCGAGTTCGATTTGCGACAGCTCATCTACAAGGATCTGCAGCTCACTGGCGCAACCATTGTGCCACCTGGCACTGCTAGGCGACTTGTAGTCCTCATCGAGCAGGGACTGCTGAAGCCACTTCTGGCAGCGCAGTACCCTCTGCGAGAGCTCCCCCAAGCACAGCAGGCGTTTATGAATAAACAGCACGTCGGGAACATCGTGGTCACCACGCAGTAGGCGCGAGTCTCCAACGGGAAGCCGCCGCCTGAAGCCTGTTAGGCTAGGCTGACCGCTCTGGCGAGCGCTGCACGGGTCTCTCGGATCGAGTCCAACCATTCCGGGTCCATCTGTGGAACCGAGGTTAGCAGGAGCTGCGTGTAAGGATGATGTGGAGGGGCGAAGAACTCATCCTTCGGGCCTTGCTCAACGATGCGCCCTTGATTCATCACAACGACTTCGTCTGCGATAGCTCTAACGGTCTGCAAGTCATGCGTGATGAACAGATATGAAACTCCGAGATTCTTTTGCAGGTCCATCAGCAGCCTAAGGATGCCCTGCGCCACCGATTGATCGAGGGCCGATGTTACCTCGTCACAAATGATCAGATCGGGCTTCGCGGCTAAGGCCCGCGCGATGCACAAGCGCTGTTTCTGGCCACCTGAGAGCTCTTCGGGAAAGCGATCCAGAAAATTGGGATCCAGCTCGATTTGCTCAAGCAGCTCAATGATGCCTCCTGTGCGAACGCGCTCCGTGAGCCCGTGGTAGAAGGTCAGGGGCCGTCCAAGTACCTCCCGCACGCGGTGGCGCGGATTCAACGATGTGTCGGGCATTTGATGAACAAGCTGAATGCGTCGGCGCAAGTCCAGGCTGCGGCGTTTGAGCGAGGAATCAATCGCTCTGCCTTCGAATAAAAGGGTACCTTTGCTGCACGGCAGCAGGCCGGTAACGACGCGCGCGAGTGTTGATTTCCCCGAGCCTGACTCACCCACCACTGCTACCGTAGCGCCCTCCCCTACGGAGAGGCTGACGTCATGGAGTACCTTGATCGAGCCGTAGGCGGCATCCACGGAGGAGACGGTTAGGATCTTTCGACTTGCGGTCGTTGTTTCGCTTTTTGGAGCATCACGCCTCAGGAGCTGGCGCGTATAGCCGGCCGAAGGCCGCTCTAAGATCTGCCGGGTGTTGCCTTCTTCGACCAGTTCGCCGTGCCGGAGCACCATGATGCGATCGGCGAGCTGGGCGACAACCGCCAGATCATGGGTGATATAGATAGCCGCGGTGTGGAAATCGCGGACAACATCCTTGATCGCTGCCAGCACCTCGATTTGAGTGGTCACATCAAGGGCGGTCGTGGGCTCGTCGAAGACGATGATATCCGGCTTGCAAGCCAACGCCATCGCCACCATCGCCCGTTGCAACTGGCCGCCGGAGACCTGGTGCGGGAAGCGCTCGCCGAAGGACTCCGGATTGGGCAGATGCAGCTTTCGATAAAGTTCGACCGCCTCAGCGCGCGCGGACGAAGCATCGCGAACACCGTGAACGACGGCAACTTCGGTATATTGATCGACAAGCCTGTGCGCTGGATTGAAGGCAGCTGCCGCCGACTGAGCGACGTAGGCGATCCTCACGCCTCGCAGCCGGCGCAATTCTGCCTCGGAAAGCTCGCTTAAATCTTCGCCGGCGAACAGAATGGTCCCATCCGTGATCCGGCAACCAGGTTTAACATACCCGAGCGCTGCAAGCCCTATCGTCGACTTGCCGGCGCCGGATTCGCCGATAAGACCAAGGATCTCACCGCGTCGCAGCGTGAGATCAATCCCTTTGACGATCTCGGCCCAACCGGCTTTGCTTTTGCCTCGGACTCGAAGGCCTTTCACATCCAGTATGACGTCGCCTTTGGTGCTGCGGACGCTATCAAGTTTCGTCATCTAAACCGCTCGATTCGTGCAGAAACCAATCCACTAGAAAATTTACTCCGACCGTCAGAAGGGCAATGGCGGCGGCGGGCAACAGTGGGGTGATATCACCGTAGGTGATAAGAATTGCGTTGTCCCTCACCATGGAGCCCCAGTCTGCTGTGGGTGGCTGCAGGCCGATGCCCAAAAACGAAAGGGAGCTGATCAGGAGAAAAACGAAGCAAAAACGCAAACCGAACTCCGCCACGAGCGGAGGCAAAATGTTCGGCAACACCTCACGAGAGAGTATCCAGATCAGCCCCTCCCCCCGCAGGCGCGCTACCTCCACATAATCCATCACCGCGATGTTCATTCCAGCCGCGCGCGCCAGGCGAAAGACGCGCGTCGCGTCGAGCACGGCAATAATCGAAATCAACGAAGTGACCGACGCACCGAAAATCGTAAGCAGCAGCAAGGCGAAAATCAGCTGCGGGACTGCCATCAGGATGTCTACCAGTCGCGCCAGGGCTTGGTCGACCCAACCGCCGACGACAGCCGCGACAAGCCCGGCGCTGCCACCAATAAGAAAGGCAAGCGATGTCGTCAAAAACGCGATGCCGACGGTGTTTCGTGCACCGTATACTAATCGCGACAGCGTGTCCCGACCAAGATTGTCGGTACCCAATAGATGCTGGGCAGTCCACGGATCAAACTGTGATCCAACCACCTGGCCTTCCCCGTATGGGGCAATCACGGACGCAAATAGCGCAACCACGACGTAGATGACCACGATGACAAGACCGAACCATGCGCTTAGAGGCGCCACACGAAGGCCTTCGAGCAAAGCCCTAAAGCGGCCGGGATCCTGGTGATGAGGCCGGCCGGCCGCGGCTATGTTCGGCAGCGGGGAAAGATCAGCGGGAGTACTCATTTGGGGTACATAAGCCTCGGATTGGTTGCAATCGCCAACACGTCGGCGAACATGTTCAGCAAAACGTAAGTGGCTGCAAATATTAGGCTGCAGGCTTGAACGACCGTAACATCGCGGCGCTGAACGGAGTCGATCATCAGCTGCCCGAGCCCCGGATAGACGAAGACAACTTCGACCACGACAACGCCTACAATGAGGTAGGCCAGATCGATCACGACGACGTTGATAATCGGCGCCAGGGCATTGGGCAGCGCATGCCACACGACGACCCGCCGCTGGCCAATGCCCTTCAGCTTTGCCATCTCTATAAACGGGCTGCCCAGAACGCTAATAATTGCCGCCCGTGTCATGCGCATCATATGGGCGGTGACGACCAGAGTGAGCGTCAATGCCGGTAACGTCACCAAGTAGAGGGAATGCGTAAAACTGTCGCTGTCTCTCATCGTCGACAGGCTGGGAAACCAGCCTGCCTGGACGGAGAAGAACATGATCAGGATGTAGGCGACGAAGAACTCGGGAAATGAGATCCAGGTGAGTGTAATTGCGTTCGTCAAGCGGTCGAAGACCGACCCGCGATAAAGCGCAGTGAGCAACCCCAAGAGCAACGACACCGGCACAGAGAAGCAGGCCGCAACGCCGGCTAGGAACAAGGTATTGCCCAGTCGCTCACCTATCAACTGTGAGACGGCACGCCCGTTTGCCAGGGAGTGTCCGAGATCCCCGGTGAGCAATCCGCCGAGCCAGTGCACATATCTGATGTGAAGGGGCAGATCGAGCCCCAGCTCGTGTCGAAAGGCGGCGACCGTTTCAGGGAGGGCGGACTGGCCCAGTATTTCGGTCGCCACATCTCCGGGAAGCAGGGACACCCCGAGGAAGATAAAAAGCGACACCACCCATAGGACAAAAATCCCCAGGGCGAGGCGCTTGATGATCAGCTTTGAAATGTTTCCCAACGGTCCCTCCGCGAACAGTCATGGCACAAATGTTTTTGTATGGACAGCCTAATAAAACAATCGTACCTTCGTCAACCGACGGACGGTCGGACAAAACAAATAAGTCGGGAAGGACCTCCGTGGCATGCTCGTCAAAGCGCTGCTGTTCTTCGCCCCATAACAGCGGTGAAACTGAGTGGGGTAAAATGGAGAATTTCCATGAATGGTCACCTGTCATGGCGTCCAACCCGGCGAACCTTGCTCGTCGCCGGCGCCGCGGCGATTGCAGGCGCCAGCTTGCGCGGCGGCCCGGCTTTGGCCTCGACACCCAGGCGAGGGGGAACTTTACGCATAGGCTACTCCCAAGGCGCAACGGTCGACAGCCTTGATCCCATGTCCTACTTTTCCGATCCCCACTATGCCTGTGGGTGGCTTTTTGGAAACAATCTAGTAGAGCTCGCGCCGGACAAGAGCCCAGTTCCGGAGTTAGCTGAGAGCTGGGAGGCCAGCAAAGACGCCAAGACCTGGAGGTTCAAGCTGCGCAAGGGCGTGGAATTCACGAACGGCAAGAAGCTGACTTCAGCCGATGTGGTTTACTCCCTGAAAAGGCATACAGCAGCTGACTCCAAGTCGGCGGCAAAGGGCCTGCTTGAGGATTTTGCGGACATTCGCGCCGACGGGGACAACGTCGTTGTCATTGAACACAAAACCGGTGACGTTGACGTCCCTGTTATCCTTGGCGATTTCCACCTTCAGATCGTACCCGAGAGCTTCAAAGACTGGATCACCTTTATTGGGACGGGACCCTATATCCTCGATAAATTCCAGCCGGGTGTAACGCTTAGTGCCCATCGCAATCCGAACTACTGGAAAGCCGATCGCGCCTGGTTCGATGGCGTGGAATTCACTTATATCAATGACGCTACAGCTCGGGCTAATGCCCTAACGACAGGCGCTGTCGACGCGGTTGATCGGGTCGAGCCGAAGATCGTTCAGTTGGTAAAGCGAAACCAGCAACTAAAAATCGTGGAGACGGTGGGCGGCACCTACGTCGGTAGCGCCATGGACATCAGCAACAAGCCCTATTCGGACAACAATGTTCGGGAGGCAATTAAATACGCAATTGACCGCGAAAGGCTGGTTGCCAGCGTCTTCTCGGGGTTTGCGGAAGTCGGCAATGACCAGCCGATCGCGAGCAACGACCCGTTTTTCAATAAGTCCTTGCCGCATCGCAAATACGATCCGGACAAGGCGAAGTGGCATTTGAAGCAGGCCGGGCTCTCGTCGCTCAATGTGGAACTTAGTGCTGCGGACGCCGCCTTTGGGGGCGCCGTCGATTCTGCCATTCTGATGGCCGAGCAAGCGCGAGCCGCCGGAATCAATCTCGCCGTCAAGCGAGAACCAGACGATGGATATTGGTCCAACATCTGGATGAAGCGGCCGTACTTCACGACCTATTGGGGTACACGGCCCACGCCCGGAATGATGTTCTCGCTTGCTTTCAAGTGCGACGCTCCCTGGAATGAAACGCGGTGGTGTAACGACCGGTTCAGCCAAATGCTGCAAAGCGCCCGCACGGAGCTCGACGTGGACAAACGTCGATCGATGTATCAGGAAATGCAGGCGATCTGCAGCCAGGACGGCGGCAATTGCATCTTCGCGTTCCCTGCTACTTTAGACGGCTACAGCACGAAGGTCGATGGCGTCGGGCCTGATCTCGTTCGCTCAATGGCGGGCGCGCGTTTGGCCGAGCGCGCTTGGTTCACGGAGTAGAAAAGCCAGCATGAGATCACCCCGCGGGTGACACGTCTTTCCACCCCCCGGGTGCACTGTTTATTTACCACGGCATTGAACCTTAGACATGGGCGAGGACCAGTATGAAAATAACAAGGCTCGTGGTCTGGGAGGTTGCCCTGACCAGCCATGTTGCTTATCACATGGCGGGCGGAAAAACCTGCGATACCGTGACATCGGTATTGGTTCGCGTTGACACCGATGAACACATCTCTGGGTGGGGTGAGGTGTGCCCCATTCCCCACTACCTACCCGCATATGCAGAAGGCGTCCGCCCAGCGCTCGAATACATGGCGCCTGTTATCATCGGGGCCGACCCTGTCGGACCCGAAGCCTTGATGACGAATCTCGACGCATGGCTGCAGGGGCACGTTTACGCGAAATCCGCACTAGACTTAGCGCTTTGGGACATTACAGGCAAAGTTGCAAAATTGCCTCTCTACGCCCTTCTCGGCGGACGGCAGGCGCTGCGAATGCCGCTGTATCATTCAATTACCTGTACTGCACCGGACGAAATGGCGCGTATCGCACGGGAAGCATTCGCTGAAGGGATGCGGCAGTTCCAAGTCAAGCTGGGTACGGACAACAATTGGGAATCCGACGTAGCGCGGCTTCGGCAAGTGCGCGAGGCGGTTGGCCCTGGTCCTCTCGTCTACGGAGACTGGAACTGCGGTGCGACCCGGTTAGACGCGACCCGCGTCGGCAAAGCCGTTGCGTCACTCGATGTCATGCTGGAACAGCCTTGCGCGACCTTGGAAGAGTGCACTGCAGTCCGGGCTGCCACAGGCCTCCCCATGAAAATCGATGAAAACGGCTATGACAGTGGCTCCTTGCTGAAGGCCTACAATCTCGGCTGTATGGATGCTGTCGCGTTGAAGCTCTCCAAATCTGGCGGACTTAGCGCACTTCGGCGTCTTCGCGATCTATGCTTGCACCTCGGTGCCAAGATGTGCATCGAGGATACGTGGGGATCCGACGTCACCACTGGCGCTTTGCTTCACTTGGCCGCCGCCACACCCGTAAGCCGGCTTCTGAACACGTGCGACCTGTCAGGGTATGTTGCGCCACGCCTGGACGCCGGCGCACCCGCGCGCATTGGCGGCGAGATTTCGCCGCCCGACGGACCAGGGATCGGCGTCAATCCTGACCCTGACGTCCTTGGTCAATCGAGGGTAGTTATTGACTAAGCAGCAAAAGATTTCGGTCCATAACGTCGGGATTTCGCGGCATTTGCAGTCGCTTGCATCCAAGGGCCTTCGACGGCCATGGACAGGTCCAGGGCAAGCTGATGATCGACAAACGGAAAAACGGGCGCTGGAGCCTGGTTTGGTCAGCGCCCCCTTCACAACTGGTCGGCGGGTTCAGGGTTCCTGCCCTTGAAGCATGATGTGGATGCGCCGATAGCCGAACCGGCGTCGTTCGCCTGCAACCACCGTCTTCATCGCAGCGGAGACGGCATCAACGCTTAGCGACGTTGAGCAAGAAAGCCTTGCATGGCCCTTGTAGCTCGCTGCCGTGGGCCACAAGTGTACCACTTGGCATCGGGCTTTTGCAGCGACATCCTTCACGATGGCATTGTCCAGCATCTGCTGGGGCCAGCAGCTTCTTCAGCTTGGCGTTCTCCTTTCATCACCCTTCGCTGCGCAACGGAACATCCATGCCACCGACTTGGCCATGCGTTTATGGAAGTCCCTTCCGAGATCCCATGGTTGCGGCATACATCCGCGGGTCTTAATTCCCGCTGCAGCCCCTAAGATCGCGACGTGCACCGTGAACGCTTCATTCGTCCCGTCTGCTTGTGATCTGAACCCCGGAAACTGGACGGTTCAGAATTGGAGCTTTCCGCTGTAATTTCCCGGTTGGGAGAGGAGCGGAGAGCAATGAAGGCATCGAAGTTTTCGGACGCACAGAAGGCGTTTCATTCTGAAGCAGGGAGCGGACGGCATTCCGGCGGCGGAGATCTGCCGCCGCGCGGGGATCAGCTAGGCGACCTACTTCAACTGGAAAAAAAATATGACGGGCTTGCTGCCGACGGAGATGAAGCGACTGAAGCAGCTTGAGGAGGAGAACGGCAAGCTCAGGAAGCTGGTCGCCGACCTGTCGCTGGACAAGGAGATGCTGCAGGACGTGATCCGCCGAAAACTGTGAGGCCTGGTCGCGAGCCTGCCGGGTTCTGGAGTTCGACACATCGAACTACCACTACAAGTCCAGTCGCCGCGATCAGGCCGGCATCGAAGCTCGGATCAAAGACATCTGCGCAACGCGGGTTCGTTATCGCTACCGGCGCGTGCACGTGATGCTCACGCGCGAGGGCTGGGACATCAACATGAAGCGGACCTATCGGATTTACAGGGACTTTAGGGCTTCAACTGCGGAACAAGACACCGAAAAGGCGCGTGAAGGCGAAGCTACGAGATGATCGCCAGCCGGCCGTCGAGCCCAACGACCTGTGGGTCATGGACTTCGTTCACGACCAACTCGCGACGGGCAAGAAGATCCGCGTCCTGACGGTCGTCGATACGTTCTCGCCCTACGTGCCGGTGCTCGACCCGCGCTTCAGTTACCGAGAAGAGGACGTGGTCAGGACCCTGGAACAAGTCTGTCCTCGGATCGGCTATCCGAAGACGATCCGGGTCGATCAGGGCACGGAGTTCGTGTCCCGCGATCTCCATCTGTGGGCCTACACCAAGGGCGTCACGCTCGACTTCTCGCGGCCGGGAAAGCCAACTGACAACGCTTACATCGAAGCTTTCAACGGCGCTTCAGGGCGGAGTGCCTGAATGCCCACTGGTTCCTGACGCTTGCCGACGCGGCCAAAAAGTTGGAGGATTGGCGCAGATACTATAACGAGGTGCGCCCACATGGCGCAATCGGACACAAGGTCCCGATCTCGTTGATCAATCCCGATGGCGCCACCAGCCCGTCATCGTGAAGCAGCCGGGAAACTCCACCTTCCGGCGGTCCAAACAATGGTAGCGGAGCACTTGATTGAGCGGTACGAATAAAACTGCAGGGGCTTCAGGGTCTCAGGTCAATGCCGCTCGCGGCGTGAGTGGAGATGATGGATGATAGTGCAGCCGGCTCACCAGCCAAGTTCTGATCGCAGCGGTCGTGGCGAGGAGGATCGGAATGTCGGCAGCGGTGAGAACCAGGTGATGTTTAGCCGGATGCACGGCGCAAGCGAGCAAAATGCGCTCCGCCTCAATGCACAATGCAGCCGTCTACCTCTAAAATTCAACATTCTGCAGCCAGCTCGGCCATCATCTTCACCAACTGACCGCTGAAGTCGCCGGAGCTGGCGCTCCAATTCTCGAGCACGCCTAAGTAGACGACGACGGTGCCTGTGTCGGGGTTCGCGAGCATGTGACTGCCGCCCCAACCTCCGTGAGAGACAAAGGTGCCATCGGTGTACGTCTGGCGGCTATACCACATACAGTTATGCGACTGCCAGTCGAGGGGAGGTCCGGGATTACGGCGTGTCTCTTCGATAAACACGGCATCGCCTACGCGCCGGCCGTCAATACCCTCGCCCTTGCGCGCGAAGAGCAGGCCATAGCGCGCGAGATCGCGGACGGAGAGGCACGCGCCGCCGTTGAGCAGCGGTACGCCCTCGCGGTCGCAGGTGATGTGAAAGCATCCCTCGAGGCCCGCTGCCTCCACGATCTCAATCAACCACTCGCGCAATGCTCGGCCGCTGGCGCGTTCAATGACCCACCCGATAATTTCGCTGTTGGTTGACTTGTAGATCGCTTTGCCGGTGCGGTTTACAACATCGTTGCTAGTAATCCCACAGAGGAAGGAGCGAAGTGCACCCTCCTTCTCACCCTCAGGTGGCAAGCGCCATCCGATGTGGCGCTCCATGGTCCACCACATTGTGTTGGGCTCGCTCAGATCCTCGGAGAAGTGGTTGGCAACGTTCATGTCGGCGACGTCGCGTATGGTGGCCTCCGCATAACCTGTCCCGATCTCGGGCAAATAGTCCCTAACCCTGCGGTCGAGGTCTACCAGGCCATCGGCCACCGCGCGGCCGAGCATGAGGTTCAGCGTCGTCTTGGTGATAGACTGAATGCTCTGCGTCTTGTCGGGTCCAAAGTCCGGCGCATAGGCCTCGTAAAGGATGTGGTTGCCCTGCACCACGACGAAGGCGGAGAAATGCGGCATGGCGAGGAAGCGGGCGACCTCCGGGCGCTCGCCGATTGTCCAGTCGACCTGCTTGCGAAAGGGCAGAAACGACGGGGCACGGAAGGTGATGCTGTAGCGGGCGATCCTGTGCAAGTTGTGAAACCCATGACGGCGGTGGTCGGGAACGCTCCAGCGGGGCTTATTGTCGAATAGGATAGCGAGGTCAGGATTCTCAATTGAGGCTAGTGTCATCTGATCGGTCCTGTTGGGACGTGCGAATGGGAGTTGTGCTCGTAACCGTTCTTCTCACAGTCGTTGCAACAACGGTTTCGGACCTGATCGACGATCAAGGTTAGATCGCTAACACCGGCCGTTTCCAGAAACTCCTTGGCGCGTGCCAGATCACCTTCCGGCGGTATGAGCGACTTCTCGCGGTGCCCGACGAGGCCTGGCGCAATCGGGCCTGTCGCGACGTTTGCCTGGCCAGAAAAGGCGGCATCTAGGATCTGCGGCACGTTGATCGCCCATTGGATTGCCTTGCGGACATTGACGTCCTTCAGCTTCGGATGGTCCATGTTCATCCCGATCCAATGATACCAGAGCGAGGGCTTTTCCTCGACCTTGGTGTTGGCGGGGGGCTGCTTTTGAAGCCCGCAAGAGAATCAACACTGATTTTAGAGAAATCGACATCGCCGGCTCGGTAGGCGCGTTCCGCAGCCTTGTCATCCGCGATCGGAACGATGCGGATTTCGTCAAAGCCCGGCTTCGGGCCTGACCAGTCGGGATTGCGAGTCAGAAGCACATACTGGTTCGGCTTCCAATCCGCGAGCACATAGGGCCCAGAAAAGGCGGGCGGATTCATACCGAAATCACCGCCGTCCTTGTTCGCCTTCATCACCGCATCCTCGGAAACAATATGGCCGCAGCCATAGGGAAGCGCGATGTTCCAGAGCGGCACGAACGGTCCCTTGAGTACGATCACGCCAGTATAGTCATCCTCTACGTCGATATGATCGAGCGGCCCCCAATCGAGCTTCACCGGCGAATTGTGCTTGATGATACGTTCGAAGGAGAACTTTACATCCCTGGCGGTCATCTCGCCGTGACCACCGGCAAACGTGATCCCTTTCTTCACGCGGAAACGGATATGCGTCGAGTCCACCTGCTCGATCTTTTCTGCCGCCTCGAGCTCCCACCCCCATTCGGAGCCCGCCTTGTAGCGCGTGAGCTTCGAATAAATACAGTTCATCACATCGACATTGTAAGAATTGTTGTAGAAGCCCGGATCCAGCTTGTCGATGTCGCCGGTGGCCCGCGCTTTCAGCACCTTGCCCGCGGCTGCCCAAATGGCCTGGGATAGCGGCATGCCCGCAACTATGATTCCGCCACCAACCGCGGCGCCCGTTTCGAGCAAAGCCCGGCGGCTCACATTCCCTGTGATATGACGCATGATGGTTCCCCTTTTTTTATTAAGCGAACTCCGTTCGGCGAGAGACCGCTGGTCGTAACTCACTGCTATCGTACATATGTTTGTTCGTCAACAAATTATCGTCCATTTGTGCGAATCCGCCTGAGCTGCACGGAGCAGCTGCGGCGGGTACTTATGTGCACATGTCACCTCCCCTTTTTTATGAACTCCGTTCGGCGAGAGACCGCTGTCGTAACTCACACTGCTATAGTACATATGTTTGTTTATCAACGAATAATCGTTCGTTCGTGTGAATCCGTCTGAGCTGCACGGAGCAGCTGCGGCGGGTACTTGCGTGCACATGTCGCCTCAATGCGGCATGAGCGACCGACGCACTATCCCTCGCCGGTCGTTGGCAGTCGCACGCCACTGACGCGGTTTGACGAGCAGTTCACTGCTGCGCGCATAGCCGGTTGCCGGCGGATCAATCCGGCGCGCTAATGCCCGTCTCACGCCGCTACGTCGAGAGGAGATGGCGCTGTCGGTGAAAGAATGCGCTTTGTCCAAAGCCCATGCGCGTCTGCGGCGTGTCGGCCAAGATCGTGGCGCGCTGGGTCGAGCGCTACAAGTCCGAAGGGCGGGCCGGCATGATCGACCGTTCCTCGCGGCCCGCTCATATGCCACAGGTCACCGCTGGGTTGACCGCCGAGCGCATCATGGCGCTGCGGCGGCAACGTTGGACCGGCAAGCACATCGCCCATGTGGTCGGCGTCTCGCCCGCCACTGTTGGCCGCGTCCTTAAGCGTGCCGGACTGTCGCGCTCGGCCTTGCCATTGGTTGATTGCAGGCTCCATTTCCTTCCGCGCTTGGGATCTTTGTCGGCCATGACGCGGGCTACCGCGACGCGCCTAAACCTGGCGGTCAATCGGCCCGCAATTGGGACCCTGGATCGGCGCGCAAAAGGGGCTCTGACTCACATTTGATGATTTTCGCTGCTGGCATGATTGCGAACCCGATCTACGGCGGCGCTTATGCTTATGGTAAGAGTCGCTCCGTACCGGGATACGGTGGCCGATCTGGAATTCGCCGCAAGGCGCGTGATGAATGGTTGGCGCTGATCCCGGATGCACACGAAGGTTACGTCAGTTGGGAACGGGCGGAGGAGATCCGCAAGATGGTCAGCGACAATGTACCGGCCAGTCGCCATCATGGAGCGCCGAAGCATGGCGACGCTCTGCGGCCTTTTCCGCTGCAAAAGGTGCGGCCGGAAGCTGACGGTTCGTTACACAGGAGCCAACCATAACATCCCGCGCTATTCCTGTTGGCGAGGGTTGCTCGACAACGGCGAACCACGTTGCATCGCCTTCGGCGGTCTGCGGGTCGATGATGCGATCGAGGAGGCGCTGCTCGGGGTGGTCGAACCAGGAGCTATTGCCGCCGCCATCGAGGCGGAACGCCGTATGGCCAACCAACGCGACCAGGTTCAGGATGCCCTGCTGCGCGACCTCGAGGCAGCGCGCTATGCCGCCGACCGGGCATTCCGGCAATACGACGCGGCTGATCCGGAGAACAGGCTGGTGACGTCGCAGCTCGAAGCAGAGATCGAAGCCAAGATTGCCAAACATCGGACGGTTGCGCCGCAGCCGATCCCCATGTCCGCATCCCAGGTAGCCGCACTTGCGGGGAACCTCCGCGCTGTCTGGACGGCGCCGACAACCGATGCAAGGCTGAAGAAGCGCATCGTGCGAACGCTCATCAATGAAGTGGTTGCCGATCTCGATGATGGACCTCCGAGATCGTCCTCGCCATCCATTGGGTTGGTGGTCTCCACACCGAGCTGCGCCTGCCGAAGCGGCGCCGCGGGCAAAGAAACGCGACGCCTGACGATATTGTCGACGCCGTACGACAGCTCGTCCTTATCGCCAAAGACGATGTGATTGCCGGTGTCCTCAATCGCAACGGACTGACGACCGGCAATGGCAATCGGTGCACACGGGAGCGGGTCACCGCACTGAGGTCATATCGCAAGATTCCGGTCCTCCGTCCCCAGGTCGATGGGGTCGAGCCGTGGCTTAATCTGGGCGGTGCGGCGAAGTTGCTCGGGATAACGCCAAAAACGCTGCGTCTGGCGGCCGAGGCCGGCCACATCGAGCGGGCTCATCCGCTACCCGACGGCCCATGGATCTTCAGCCGTTCAAAACTCGCCACCCCACAAGCACATAAGATCCTCGATCGCGCCCGGCAGAACCCTCGACACCCCACAGGATCGCATCGAGATCAGGAAACTTATTCCCTTCAACAACATAGAAAGATGGGCGTTATGAAACAGGATTGTAGTCTCTGCCCCAATCCTCCATCTTTTCAGGGGCATCGGCAAGGGTCAGGAACAATGGGCGTTCAGGCACTTCGCCCTGAAGCGACCGTTGAAGGCTTCAATGTAGGCGATGTCGGTGGGCTTTCCTGGCCTGCTGAAGTCGAGCGTCACGCCTTTCGCGTAGGCCCATAGGTCGAGGTCGCGGGAAACGCCGTCGGCCCGAACGACGTCTGGGCGATGGACTTCGTCCACGATCAGCTCGCGCCCGCGGTTTGCGACCAAGCCTCACAGTTTTCGGCGGATCACGTCCTGCAGCATCTCCTTGTCCGAGGAGAGATCGGCCACCCGCTTCCTCAGCTTGCCATTCTCGTCCTCAAGCTGCTTCAGCCGCTTCATCTCGGTCGGCAGGAGTCCGACGCATTTCTTTTTCCAGTTGAAGTAGGTCGCCTGGCTGATCCCCGCCAGACGACAGATCTCCGCGACGGGGATTCCGTCCGATCCCTGCTTCAGAATGAACGCCTTCTGCGCGTCCGAGAACTTCGATGCCTTCATCGTCTTCCGGTCCTCCCAACCAAGGGATGTTACCGCGGAAAACTCCACTTTCGAACGATCCAGTTTTCAGGGATCAGAGCACCAGCTTTTCCAGATGCGCGAATCCTCAAGCGCGGTCCTGCCCCCAACAGCATCGGAAACGTGTCGCGAAGCATTGTCTGGCCTGTCGAGGGCAAAAGGCGCACGCAACCAGCGACTCGAGCGTCGAAATCTATTGCTGGTTATAGAATAGTCGCAGGAAAGTGTCGACAGCATTCACAATGGCATCGCATTCGTTCTCCTGCATTGGCGTAGAGAGACTGGCAGCGGCCATAGGCGGCATCAGGACGCCCTTTCGTGCGAGGTGCCGCGTCATCTCGCGCATCGTCGCTATGTCGTATTCGGTGAGATAGGCATCGCGGTATTCATGCGGCTCGTTGGCGCGCGGGTGTATCCTGAAGAGGGATGCCGTACCAGTCACGCAAAACGGCACTTTGTTCTCAGCAATCGCCTTGCGCAGGCCGGATCGGACTCGCTCGCCAAGCCGCTCAAGACGATCGAATGCAGCTTTATCAAGTGCATCCATCGCAGCGATACCGGCAACCACCGAGAGCGGATTGGCGGAGAAGGTGCCGGACTGCGGCAGGATTGCCCTTCCGTGTTTGTCACCGAACACGCCCATGACATCACGCCGTCCACCGATCGCACCGATGGGCAATCCGCCGCCGATGATCTTGCCCATGACGACGAGATCCGGTTCAAGGCCGTAACGTGCGGCGGCGCCGTTGAAGCTTTGGCGGAGGTTCAGGACCTCATCGCTGATGAGAACGAGGCCGTGCTCGCCGCATGCGACTTGGAGGACGGCAATGAACTCGGGATCAGGTGGGATGAGCCCTGCCCGACTAGGCATTGGATCGATGAGAATTGCGGCAAGCCTGTGCGCATGCTCGCCGATGAGACGCCGAGCCTCTTCCGGTTGATTGAACCGCAGCACTAGCGTCTCGGAGAGGACACTTTGTGGCATTCCTCTGTAGGCTGGCGTTGAGTGCGGGCTTTCAGGCGGCCCCCAGTCTGCCGGCGAGCCACCCTGGCTCACCTCGGCCCAATCATAGGCACCGTGGAATGAGCCTTCGATCTTGGCGATGGCGCTACGCCCGGTGAAGGCGCGCGCGGCTTTGATCGCGAACATGACGGCTTCCGTACCGGTGTTAACGAAGCGGACCATGCTGACCGCCGGAACACGGTCGCAAAGCAACTCGGCCAGCCTTGCCTCGAATCGACTCGGGTTGGCGAAGCAACTGCCGCTCTTCAACTGCTCGGAGACGGCGCGGACAACCGGAGGGAAGGCGTGACCATGGATCAGCGTCGTAAAATTGTTGTTGAGATCCAAGAATTTCTGGCCATCGACATCAAAGAGATATGCGCCATCACCGCGGTCCATGTAGCGTGGTATCGGATCCCGTTCGATCGTAGCTCTGCTTACGCCACCGGGAAGCACCTTTGCTGCACGCTCATATGAATTCGCGGAGTTCTCGCCGATGGAGACAGCTCCATTCGAAACGTACATTGAACCATACATCTTGTGGACACCTCTTGAAAGCCTTGCGGCTGCGATTCATTGATCTGCCTTACTCGCGGCCCACGAAGATGGGCGGCTGCCACACTGCCCAGGGAATCGCCTCCTCCAGGTCACGCGCAAACGCGGACGAATGTCGCCTCGTCACCGAATCGGCCAACGATCTGATGCCGATGAACGGGGCGTCCGCGGCCTGGAATTGCTGCAAGCAAACGGAGGTTGGCCGGTGACGTTGAAGACCCCCAGATACTGGTTGGGCGCCGCATCGAATCCATGAGTAACTTCGGTCATTTTCATTGCAGTTCTCTTTTCTTGGTTGCTATGAACTCAGTAGGTGCTTTCATCCATGACGCCGACGCGCCCGCTTTCCCGGACGTCGTCGACGACGGAAGCGAGGTTGTCGAGATATTCCTGCACGACGGGTGCATGCACTGGATTGAACATGAGCTGGATGGAGGTGGCGCATTGCATCGTCCGACAAACCAGCCCCTGTCGGCCATACCCTCGGCGACGCCATCAATGTCGACGCCGTCGTCAACCGAG